>JBHTFH010000003.1:0-245989 GCA_042666135.1 Roseomonas sp. GCM10028921
GGGGTGCCGCGCCGGAATGGTCCGGGCCCGCGGGTTGCGCAGCGCGCTTCCGCCCGCTGATGGGCATGCTGGCAGACGCCGTGCTAGCGGCCTTCGAAGGGGCGGTTCCGGGCTGCGCCGAGCAAGACAAGCTTGCAGACATCGCCGCTGCCTTCACAAACATCGCGGGGCTGGACGAACGGGCCGCCCGGCTGCGCGCCGTGGCGCAATCGGTTCACGCGGCCTGAGGCAGCGTTTCCTGCCGGCTGATTTGATGGTACGCGACCAACTGCGGCGCGGGTCGCGAGCCGCCTGAAAGAATCGCGGATTTTCAACCAGAGCTGGTATACTCCTGCAATCTTGTGCTGCGCTGTCGTGGACGGCCATGCCGTGTGTAACTCCTGGATGGGCTACACACGGCATGGCTCAGGGAGAGCGTGCAATGGAACAGTTGCCCATGCAGGCTGCCGAAGCGGAGGATGCTCTTGAGCGGGCCGTGACGGAGGCGCTCGACCGAATCCTGTCCCGCCTTCCGGCAGGACGGCGCGTTGAAGCGCTGCGGTCCTTGCGTGAGGAGCTGGAGCGCTGCATCTCCGAAACGCCCATGAGCGGTTCGCCCGCGGATGCGACGGGAGTGCGCGCTCGCTTCTCCGCCCTTGCAGCAGCCTTCGCGCCTTACGAGCCGGCACCGGCCGTCCAGTAGCCCGCATCTGACCGGGCCTGGGGCCTTGCCCCTGCGCCCCGTCGAAAGGCTTGCCAGCTCACCGAATGGCCGGAACATTTGATGAACATGTTCCACGATTCGGCAGCCCCATCCCGCCTTGATCGCGCCCGCCGGCCGGGACGGCGCGCGTGAGGCGCCGCGCCCGTGAGCCGCCGAGGCTGCGGGCGCCGCTCGGCCCCGCAAACCCTGGTGCAAGCCTTCCGAAGGGGGAGCCGGGGCCCGGGCCGCGCTTCCTCGCCTTGCACCTGCCCTGGCTGCCCACCGAGATCCTGCGCCTGCCCGGCCTCGCCCTCACCTGGCACATGCAGGGGAACCGGCGCCTCGTGGCCGCGGTGGATCCGGCGGCGCTGGCCCTGGGTGTCCGGCCCGGCCAGGCGCTGGGCGATGCCCAGGCCCTGGCGCCCGGTGTGCCGGCCCATCCTGACAGGCCCGAGGCAGTGGCGGCGCGGCTGTCGGACCTCGCCCTCTGGGCCCTGCGCATCGCCCCGCTCGCGGCGCCGGAGCCGCCGGATGGGCTGCTCGTGAACATCGCCGGCGCGGCGGGCCTGCACGGGGGGGAGGGGGAGGTACTGCGGCGCGCCGTGGCCGGGCTCGCACGGCTGGGGCACGCGGCCTCCGGGGCCGTGGCGGGCAGCGCGGCGGCGGCCATGGCGCTGGCCCGCTGCGGCATCCCGGCCCTCGTGCCGGGGGGCGGGGAGGCAATGGCCCTGGCCCCCTTGCCCATCGAGGCCCTGCGGCTGGAGGCCGGGGTGGCGGCCAGCCTGCGCCGCCTGGGCCTACACCGGATCGGGGAGGTGCTGTCCCAGCCCCGCGCGCCGCTCGCACGCCGCTTCGGGGCCGGGCTGATCCTCGCGCTCGACCGCGTGACGGGGGCCGCCCCGGCGCCCTTCCACAGCATGCGTCCCCCGCCCGAGCGGCACGCGGCGCTCGATGTCGAGGAGCCCCTGATCACCCGCACCGCCATCGAGATTGCGGCGGAGAATCTGCTCGCGCGGCTCTGCGCGAGGCTGGAGGGGGAGGGACGGGGGCTGCGGCGCCTTATCCTGCGCGCCTACCAGGTGGATGGCGGGGTGCAGGAGCTGGCGGTCGGCCTCGGCCTGGCCAGCCGCGACCCGCGCCACCTCTCGCGCCTTCTCTCCCCGAGGCTGGAGGAACTGGCCCCGGGCTTCGGCTTCGACCGCATTGCGCTGCTGGCGGAGGCGACAGAGCCCCTGGCCGCCGCCCAGTCCGGGCTGGAGGGGGAGGACGGGCGCGCCGCCCTGGCCGCCCTGCTGGACCGTGTGGCGCAGCGTCTGCCCGCCTGGGGCCTGTGCCCGCGGGAGAGCCACTGGCCCGAGCGCGCGGTGGCGCGCGCCGACCCCCTTGCCCCAGGGGCGGTGCCGGCGGCGGTGCCGGCGGGCTGGGTCGCGCGCCCGCGCCCGCTGCGCCTGCTGCGCCGGCCGGAGCGGCTGGAAGCGACGGCGCTGCTGCCGGACGACCCGCCCGTCCGCATCCTCTGGCGCGCCCGCTGGATCCCCGTGCGCGCGGCCGAGGGGCCGGAGCGGCTGGAGCCGGAATGGTGGCGGGACCGCCCCGGCCGACCCGTGCGCGACTACTACCGACTGGAGATGCCGGATGGCCGCCGCCTCTGGGTCTGCCGGTCCGGCGGCCCGGGCTCGTCGCGCTGGTACCTGCACGGGATTCTGCCGTGAGCGGCTTCGCGGAACTCGCCGCTGGAGGACGGGCAGGAATACCTCGTCTGGTCGACGGACCGCGCCGCTTATGTGCGGCTCTCCCGCCTGTTCTCCGCCGCGCGGATGGCAGGGGAGAAGGGGAGTGCCGCATCCCGCGCGAGGCGCTGGTCGCCGCCGTCGAGGGGCAGGTGATGGCGATCCTGCCGCCCGACGCGCCGGGTGAGGATTCCGCGCACCGCCTGCAGCGCGACGCGGAGGCGATGCGGCGCGCCCTGGCCCTGCCGCTCCTCGTCGCGGCCCATCACAGTTTCGGCGGCGACGACCGGCGGCTGCGGACCCTCTCGGCCATGGCGGGCGGCGCGCGGGCCTCCCTGCTGGCCGCGGGCGGGGTGCGGATGCACGCGGCCTCGCGCCGCCGGCTGGCGGACGTGCTGGCCGCGATCCGGCTGGGCGTGACGGTGGACGCGCTGGGCTTCCACGCCCAGGCGAATGCCGAGGCGCATCTGAAGGGCGAGGCGGAGATGCGGCGCCTCTTCGCCGGCCATGAAGAGGCGGTGGAGGCCACCCTGCGCGTGGCGGAGGCCTGCCGCTTCAGCCTGCGCGACCTCTCCTACGAGTATCCCGAGGAGATCCTGGAGCCCGGCCTGAGCGCGCAGGAAATCCTGGCACGGCGCGTGGCCGAGGCGGTGCGGGAGAGATAGCCCGGTGCATGAGATTGTGCGCTTCGCGAGGGCGAGGGGCATCCTCTGCCAGGGGCGGGGATCGGCGGCGAATTCGGCGGTGTGCTACGTGCTCGGCATCACCGCCGTCGATCCCTCCAAGCACTGCCTGCTCTTCGCGCGCTTCCTGAGCGATGCGCGTGGCGAGCCGCCCGACATCGACTTCGAGCACAAGCGGCGCGAGGAGGTGATCCAGCACATCTACGAGCGCTACGGCCGGGACCGCGCCGCCCTGGCGGCGACGCTCATCCGCCACCGCACGTGCAGCGCGGTTCGGGAGGTCGGGCGCGCGCTCGGCCTGTCCGACGACATCACGGGGCGGCTCGCCAAGGCATCATGGCACGACGGCGCGGAGACGCTGCGCGGCGTCGCGCGCGGCGCGGGGCTGGACCCGGAGGCCGGTCCGCGCCTCGGCATGGCGATGGACCTGGCTGGGGAGCTGCGCGGCTTCCCGCGCCACCTGGCGACGCATGTCGGCGGCTTCATCATCACGCGCGGCAGGCTGACAGACCTCGCCATCGTGACGAAGGCGGCGATGGAGGACCGCCACACTGTCGAGTAGGACAAGGACGACATCGCGGTGCTGCGGATGCTGAGGGTGGCTGTGCTGGGTCTCGGGATGCTCTCCTGCATCCGGCGCGCCTTCGACCTTCTCCGCCGCCACGAGGGGCTGGACCTGAACCTGCAGGCGGTGCCGTTCACGCCGCTCGGCATAGCACCGAGGGAGACGCAGCGCGCGATCGCCTCGGCCACCAAGTCGGCGCCGAGGTCGAGCGAGCCCGCGCCGCTGAGCCGGATCGGCGGGGACGAGGCGTCCACCACCAGCCCGTTGCCGACCTCCGCATCGCTGCGGACCGGCAGGAGCGCGGTGGCGTCCGAGGCCTGGAGGACCACCATGTGGCCGGCCAGCAGGCGACTGGCCGCGGGGGTGAAGTAGCCGGCGGACAGGACCGTCGCCCTGCTGTCCGTGGTCTTGTAGAGCCAGAGGGTGAAGCTGTCCGCCGCGACGAGCGGGATCAGGTTGCTGGAATTGTAGGGCATGCGGGCACGGCTCCTGCGGGCGGACGCGAAAAACCCCGCTCCGGCGGGGGCCGGGCGGGGCGGAAAGGGGCGGATGAGATGCGGGCGCAGTTGTCCCGTTGATAGGAGGGGAGGTAGCCGAGGCGTTGTCCTGTATCAAGAAATGCTTCCTAACTCATGCTAGAAAAAATACCCACCTTGCGCCCGCCGCGCTTCGCCATAACCTCAACCGCCCCCAGCGCCCTCCGGGAGACGGCATGAACCCCTTCCGCCCCTTCCTGCTCGCTCTCCTGCCGGCCCTGGCCCTCGCCTGGACCGCGGCCGCACAGCCCGTGCTGAACGTCTACAACTGGACTGACTACATCGATCCCCGCGCGATCGAGGGCTTCCAGCAGGAGACGGGCATCCGCGTCCGCTACGACGTGTTCGACAGCCTTGAGACGCTGGAGGGCAAGCTCTCCGCCGGCCGCTCCGGCTACGACGTGATCGTGCCCACCAGCGAGCCGAGCTTCGCGCGCCTGGCCCGCGCCGGCGCGTTGCGCGTGCTGGACCGCGCCGCCATTCCCAACTGGGGCAACCAGGATCCCGCGCTGCTGGCCCAGGTGGCGGGGAGCGATCCCGGCAACCGGCACGGCGTCATCTATCTCTGGGGCACGATCGGCCTCGGCCTGCGGCCGGACCGCATCCGGGCGCTGGCGCCCGACGCGCCGCTGGACAGCCTTGATCTCCTCCTCAAGCCGGAGAACGCCAGCCGGATCGCGCGCTGCGGCATCGCCATCATGGACAGCGGCATCGATGTCATCCCCTCCGTCCTCCGCTGGCTGGGCAAGGATCCCAATAGCGCCGACGCCGCCGATGCCCGCGCCGCCGAGGCCGCGCTGCTCGCCATCCGCCCGCATGTGCGCGCCATCATCTCCTCCGCCGCCATCACCGACGCACTGGCGCAGGGGGAGTACTGCGCCGTGCTCACCTATTCCGGCGACGTCGTGCAGGCGCAGAACCGCGCCCCGAATGGCGGCCTGACCTATGCGCAGCCGAAGGAGGGCGCGCAGCTCTGGTTCGACATGCTCGCTATCCCCGCCGACGCGCCTAACCCCGAGGCCGCGCAGCGGTTCATCGACTACATGCTGCGCCCGGCGGTGATCGCGGGGGTGACGAACCAGGTTCGCTATCCCAACGCCGTCCCGGCCTCCCGCCAGCATCTGCGCGCGGAGGTGGTGGCGGACCCGAACATCTATCCTCCGCCGGAGGCCATCACGCGCAGCTTCACCGTCTCCGCCCCCGGCCCGGCGGCGGAGCGCGCCCGCGCCCGCTCCTGGTCCCGCTTCAAGGCCGGCCGTTGACGGGCGACGGCGGAGGAGCGGTGACCCCGCCACGCCTCTCCCTCCGCGGCGTCACGCGGCGCTTCGACAACGTTGCGGCGCTGGACGGCGTGACGCTCGATGTCGCGCCCGGCGAGTTCCTCGCGCTGCTCGGCGGATCCGGCTCGGGCAAGTCCACCCTGTTGCGCGTCGTCGCGGGCTTCCAGCGGCCGGACTCCGGCACGGTGCTGCTGGACGGTGCGGACCTCCTCGACGTGCCGCCGCACCGCCGGCCCGTGAACATGATGTTCCAGTCCTACGCGCTCTTCCCGCACATGACGGTGGCGGCGAACATCGCCTACGGGCTGAAGCGCGAGGGCCGGCCGCGGGCCGAGATCGCGTCGCGCGTGGCGGAGGCCGTCTCCATGCTGCAGCTGGAGGGGCTGGAGTCGCGCCGCCCGCACGCCCTCTCGGGCGGGCAGCGCCAGCGCGTGGCCCTGGCCCGCGCCCTGGTGAAGCGCCCGCGCCTGCTGCTGCTGGACGAGCCGCTCGGCGCGCTGGACGCCAACCTGCGGGAGCGCACGGGCTTCGAGCTGCGCGCCATCCAGCGGGAGAGCGGCGCCGCCTTTGTCATGGTCACCCACGATCAGGCGGAGGCCCTGGCCCTAGCCGACCGTGTGGCGGTGATGGATCGCGGCCGCCTCGTCCAGGTCGCTCCGCCGCGCGAGGTCTATGACCGCCCCGCCACCCGCTTCGTCGCCGAGTTCCTGGGCGCCGCGAACGTCGTCACGGGTACCCGCACCGGCGACGGGGCGCTGGAGAGCCCTGGCGCCGCCTGCACCCTGCGCCCGGCCGCGCCGCTCCCCGAGGGGGTGGAGGCCGTCGCCCTGCGGCCGGAGCGGGTGCGGATCGGCCCGGCAATCGGCGAGAACACGGCGGCCGGTCGGGTGGAGGACGCCGCCTTCCGCGGCGAGAGCACGCTTCTCCTCGTCCGCCTCGCTGGCGGCGCCATCCTGCGCGTGCTGCACGCGGAGGAGGACGGTGCCCCGCCCCCGCCCGGGGCCGAGCTGCGCGTGAGCTGGGACGCCGCCTCGGTAGTGCCGCTGCGCGCATGACAATCGCCCTTCGCCTTCTCCCCGGCCTCTGGCTCGCCCTGCTCGTGGCCGCGCCGCTGGTGCTGGTGGCGGTGATGGCCCTCTCCTGGCAGGCCGAGGGCGTGCCGCCCTACAGCCCGCCCTGGAGAGGGGAGGGGATCAACCCCGAGAACCTGCGCCTGATCTTAGAGGACCCGCACTACCGGGACTCGCTGGCGCAGTCCCTTGTCATTGCCGCGCTCACGGCCGGGCTCTGCCTCCTGCTCGCCGCCCCCATGGGCATCGCCATCGCCCGCGCGGGGCGGTGGCGGGACGCGCTGCTGGCGGCGGTGCTGCTGCCCTTCTGGACGGGCTTCCTCATCCGCGTCGGCGCCTGGATCGGGCTGCTGCGGGACGAGGGGTGGATCAACGGCCTGCTGCGCGCCCTCGGCCTGGTGGAGGCGCCCGTGCCGCTCCTCTACACCGAGGGCGCCATGCTGCTGGGCATGGTCCATGCCTACCTGCCCTTCGCCGTCCTGCCCGTCTTCGCCGCCGCGACCCGGCTGGACCCCGCGCTGGAGCAGGCCGCGGCCGATCTCGGCGCCACGCCGGGCCGCGCCTTCCTCGGCATTACCTTGCCGCAGCTCTTCCCGGCGATGGCGGCGGCCTTCCTCCTCGTCCTCATCCCGGCGGCGGGGGAGTATGTGATCCCCGAGCTTCTCGGCCCGCCCGAGGCCACCCTGGTCGGCCGCGTGGTCTTCCAGGAGTTCTTCGGCAACCGCGACTGGCCCGTCGCCTCCGCCCTGGCCGTCGCGCTGCTGGCCCTGCTGATCCTCCCCATCCTCCTCTTCCAGCGGCTGGGGCGGGAGGGGTGATGCCCGCCCTGGTCCGCGCCGCCCTCTGGGCCGGCATCGCCTTCCTCTGGCTGCCCGTGGTGCTGCTGGTGGCCTATGCCTTTTCGGCCAGCCCGGTCCCCTTCCGATGGGGCGGCTTCTCCCTCCGCTGGTTCGCCGCCCTGGCCGCGAACGAGCGCCTGCTGGAGGCGGCCTGGCTCTCGCTGCGGGTCGCCGCCGGCGCCGCGACCCTGGCCGTGCTGCTGGGCGGGGCCACGGGTTGGGTGCTCGCCCGCCATGGTCCCTTCGCCGGGCGCGCGCTGCTCGGCGCCCTGGAGGGGGCACCGCTCGTGCTGCCGGAGGTGGTGACGGGCCTCTCCCTCCTCCTGCTCTTCATCGCGCTGGAATCCGCCATCGGCTGGCCGGCGGGCAGGGGGGCGCTGACGGTCCTGCTCGCCCATGCGACCCTCGGCAGCGCCTATGTAGCCGTGATCGTCCAGTCCCGCCTTGCCAGCCGGGAGCGCGACCTGGAGGAGGCGGCGCTGGACCTCGGCGCCACCCCTGTGGCGGCCTTCGCCACCGTCACCTTGCCGCTCATGGCGCCCTCGCTCGCCGCCGGATGGCTGCTCGCCTTCACCCTCTCGCTGGACGACGTGGTGCTGGCCTCCTTCACCTCGGGCCCTGCGGGCACCACCCTGCCGGTGGCCCTCTTCTCCATGCTGCGGCTCGGCATGACGCCGGAGGTGAATGCGCTCGCCGCCCTTCTCCTCGCCGTGGCAGGGTTCACCCTGGCGGCGGTGGGGCTGTTATTGCGCCGTCGCGGCTGAATTGCGCATTCCGCCGGTTCCGCCGCGCGCCGAGGGGGGCTAGGTTCCGGCCCCGTCGCGAACCCTCGAAGACTGGAACGATGTCCCTCACCGCCGAGCGCCTGAACAAGGTATCCCCCTCCCAGACCATCGCCATCTCCACCAAGGCGCGCGAGATGAAGGCGGCGGGGCGGGACATCATCAGCCTCTCGGCCGGCGAGCCGGACTTCCCGACGCCGCGCAACATCAAGGACGCGGCGATCAAGGCGATCGAGGAGGGCCAGACCCTCTACACCGACGTCTCCGGCACCCCCGCCCTTCGCAAGGCCGTTGCCGCCAAGTTCGGGCGCGACAACCACCTGGACTACAAGCCGGAGGAGATCATCGTCTCCACCGGCGGCAAGCAGGTGATCTTCAACGCGATGGTGGCCACCCTCGACAAGGGCGACGAGGTCATTATCCCCGCCCCCTGCTGGGTCTCCTACCCCGATATCGTCGCGCTGGCCGACGGCACCCCGGTAACGATCCCCGCCGGGCCGAACCAGGGCTTCAAGATCACCGCCGAGCAGCTCGAAGCCGCCATCACGCCCCGGACGAAGTGGCTGATGCTGAACAACCCGTCCAACCCCACGGGCGCGGCCTACACGGCGGAGGAACTCAAGGCGCTAACGGACGTGCTGCTGCGCCACCCGCATGTCTGGGTCTTCACCGACGACATCTACGAGAAGCTCGTCTATGGCGATTTCAAGTTCGCCACCGTCGTCGAGGTGGAGCCGCGCCTGCGCGACCGCACGGTGACGATGAACGGCTGCTCCAAGGCCTATGCGATGACGGGCTGGCGCATCGGCTTCGCCGGCGCTCCGGTGGCGCTCACCAAGGCGATGGACAAGCTGCAGAGCCAGTCCACCTCCAACACCTCCTCCATCTCCCAGGCCGCCGCCGTCGAGGCGCTGAACGGCCCGCAGGATGAGGTGGAGACCATGCGCCAGGCTTTCGAGCGTCGCCGCGACCTCGTCGTCTCCATGCTGAACGAGGCACCGGGCATGCACTGCAACACGCCCGAGGGCGCCTTCTACGTCTTCCCCTCCGTCCAGGGCTGCCTGGGCAAGACGACAAGGGCGGGCAAGCGGCTGGAGACGGACGAGGATTTCGTCCTCGCCCTGCTGGAGGAAGAGGGCGTCGCCACCGTGCACGGCTCGGCCTTCCTCTTCCCGGGCTACATGCGCATCTCCTACGCTGCGGCCGACGAGCAACTGCGCGAGGCCTGCTCGCGCATCCAGCGATTCTGCCAAGGCCTGCACTGACGCCTCGCGCGCCGTCCCGCGGGGCGGCGCGCACCCCTTGTCCGATCTGCTCACTGGAATCCGCCGAATGCCCGCCCTCGCCCAGAGGCTGCAGGAGATCGTCATCTCCGGCTCCACCCGCATGTCCATCCGCGCGCGCGCGCTGCGCGAGGCCGGGCACAAGGTCATCAGCCTGACGGTCGGCGAGCCCGACTTCGCCACCCCGCCCGAGGCGATCGAGGCCGCGCACCAGGCAGCGCTGGCGGGCAGGACGAAGTATCCCCCCAATGATGGCTGGCCTGAGCTGAAGGCCGCCGTGCAGCGCAAGTTCCGCCGCGAGAACGGGCTGGACTACGCCCTCGACGAGATCATCGTCGCCAATGGCGGCAAGCAGGTGATCCTCGACGCCATCCTCGCCACCGTGGATGCGGGCGACGAGATCGTTATCCCCACGCCCTTCTGGTCGGCTTACGCCGATATCGGCAAGCTGGCCGGCGGCGTGCCGGTTCTCGTGCCCTGCCCGCAGAACAACGGCTTCAAGCTGCGCCCCAAGGACCTGGAGGCCGCCATTACCCCGCGCACGAAGTGGGTGACGCTGAACTTCCCGAACAACCCCTCCGGCGCCGCCCTTACGCGTGCGGAGGTGAAGGCGCTGGCGGATGTGCTGATGCGCCACCCCCATCTCTGGGTGCTCTCGGACGAGATGTACGAGCACATCATCTACGAGGACACGGGCGGGCATCACTCCATCGCCGCCGTCGAGCCCGGGCTCAAGGAGCGCACCCTCACCGTGTCGGGCGCCTCCAAGACCTATGCGATGACGGGCTGGCGCGTCGGCTTCGGCGGCGGGCCGCGCGCGCTGGTCAAAGCGATGACCAACATGCAGAGCCAGACGACGAACGGCATCGCCTCCGTCGCCCAGGCCGCGACCATCGCCGCGCTGGACGGCCCGCAGGACGGGGTGGAGGAGCGGCGGCGCCTCTACCGCGAGCGCCGCGACCTCGTGGTCTCCATGCTGAACGAGTGTCCCGGCCTGCAGTGCCACAAGCCCGAGGGCGCCTTCTACGTCTATCCCAGCGTCGCCGGCTGCCTCGGCAAGACCACCGCGGGCGGCAAGCGGCTGGAGACCGATGAGGACGTAGCGATGGCGCTGCTGGAGGAGAACCACGTCGCCACCGTCTCCGGCGCCGCCTATTCCATGAGCCCCTATATCCGCCTCTCCTACGCGGCGGACACGGAGACACTACGCGAGGCCTGCGCCCGCATTCAGGACTTCTGCCGGGGCCTGGCATGAGCTTCACCATCCGCCCCGGCCGCGACGCCGATGCGGATGCCTTCATTCGCCTGATCGGCGATGCCTGGGCGGAGTATCCGAACTGCGTGCTGGACGTGGATGCGGAGGTGCCCGAGCTGCGGGCGCTCGCCACGCATTTCGCGAAGAACGGCGGCGCCCTATGGGCCGCCGAGGCGGAGGATGGCGAGGTCGTCGGCATGGTCGCCACCCGTCCGCTCCGCGACGAGGACGAGGCTTGGGAGATCGGCCGGATGTACGTGGCTCGCGCGGCCCGCGGCAGCGGCCTCGCCCACGCGCTGCTGGACGGCGCCGAGCGCCACGCCGTCGCCCATGGCGCACGCCGCATGATCCTCTGGACGGACACGCGCTTCGAATCCGCCCACCGCTTCTACGAGAAGCGCGGCTATGTCCGCGCCGGCTCCATCCGCATCCTGGACGACATTTCGAAGTCGCTCGAATTCCGCTACGCCAAGCCCGCGACGGGCGTGGTGGTGGAGGCGCTCGACGCCGCGGCCGCCTCCAGCGCGGAGCGCCGGCTGGCCGAGATCATGATCGCCTGCGTCGCCGCCGGCGCCTCCGTCTCCTACCTGCCGCCGCTCTCGCCCGAGGTGGCGCGCGCCTTCTGGCGCGGCGTCTCCGCCGATGTCGCGACGGGGCGCGCCGTGCTGCTCGCCGCCTGGTGCGACGGACAGCTCGTCGGCACCGTGCAGCTCGCCCTCGCGCCCCAGCCCAACGCCGCCCACCGCGCAGAGGTGACGAAGCTGCTGGTGGACCCCGCCTTCCGCCGCCGCGGCATCGGACGCGCGCTCATGCTTCGGCTGGAGCAGGCCGCGCGCGGCATCGGGCGCCGGCTGCTGGTGCTGGACACCCGCGCGGGCGGCGACGGGGAGCGGCTTCTCCGCTCGCTGGGCTGGCAGGAGGCCGGTACCATCCCCGGCTACGCCATAGAGGCGGGGGGCGGGCTGTCCGACACCGTCTTTTTCTGGAAGCGCCCCTAACTGTCTGGTCGCGGAACATTGTTGGAACCCGGTCAGCCTGGCCATTGTAGACTACACCTACCGCTTCGAGCGCCTGAAGGGCGCCGCTCAGGGAGGAAGGTGAGCCATGCTCCAGATCCACCCCAATGCCCGCACCACCCCTGCTGTCCGGGCCGAGATCGCCCGCTCCTCCGAGCCCTCGGGCACGCTGGCCCGGCGCTTTGGGGTGAGCAGCGAGACCATCCGCAAGTGGCGCAAGCGAGGACCCTCGGACTGCCTCGACCACTCGGCCCGGCCCCATAAGCTGCCCGGAAGGCCACCGAGGAGGAGCGTGCGGTGGTCTGCGCCCTGCGGGAGAGCACCAACTTCGCCCTCGACGACCTCACCTTCGTGGTGACCCACTTCCTGCCCCACCTGAACCGCGACAGCATCTGGCGCATTCTCAGGGCCGAGGGGCTGAACCGCAGACGTCCTCCTGTCTCTGACCGGCCGGTCCGGGGCAAGGGTACCTTCCGGGACTACGACCTCGGCTTCATTCACATCGACATCAAGCACCTGCCCAAGTTGCAGACCGCCAATGGCGAGCGCCGCAAGCGCTACCTCTACGTCGCCATCGACCGCAGGTCCCGCTCCGTCCACCTGGCCGTCAAGGATGACGAGACCGAGCGCAGCGCCATCGCCTTCTTGCGCGAGGCGGCCAAGGCCTTTCCGTTCCGCCTCACTCATGTGCTGACCGACAATGGCAGCTGCTTCACACCCGCCTTCGCCCGCGTCTGCGCCGAGCTCGGCGCCGAGTATCGTCACACGCGGCCCTACACGCCGCAGACGACCCTCACCGGCTTGCCTCCTTGCCTCGCTGTTCACCTCACGGGAGCCGGCGGGCAACACGGCATCTACGGATCCGCGCTCGCAGCGCATCCGGGCGAGCCGCAGGGGCGGCCAGATAACGGCTCGGGCTCGCAGCCCATCGTCTGAAGGTCGGCCTGCCCGCACTTGCGTGCTCCCGGTGCCCCATGTCCCGGATGGTCTCACCATAGCGCCAACCCTGTCCGGATCAGCAGAAACATCGGGGCACCGAGGCCATCATGCCGGATAACGGCATGGTGGAGCGGTTCAACGGCAGGGTCGGCAGCGAGGTGCTCGGCATCACCATCCCGTCCCACGCCCAGCTCGAGGGGCTGCTCCGGGGCTTCAACGCCGCCTACAACGCCCGCCGCCAGCGCGTCCTCGACGGCAAGACACCCGATCAGGTCGTCAAGGAGCGCCTCCGAGCACGAAGAAAGCTCGCCCGCCCCAAATCCGAAACACCTGAAGGGCGTGCCGGCCCAGACGATATCGCCCAGGCCCGCCTCATCGCGGAACGCGCAAAGGAGGTCTCACAACCGGACAAATAGAGCGGTTTCCATTCCCCCTGGCTCACTTCAACCACTCCGGCATGTTGTACGAAGAGCCGATTCACCCGTCCCGGTGATCTCACCGGGACGGGATCGGCTCTAGGCCGAGCGCTCCAGCAGCTCCACCCGGACATTCTCCGGGCCCTCGACGAAGGCGATGCGCGTCGTCGGGTTCGGGTTGTTCGGCTCCACCACGATCCGCACGCCCTTGCCGCGTAGCTCCTCGACGATCGCGTCGATGCCCGTCACAGCCAGCGCCAGGTGCTCGATCCCCTGGAAGGGCGCGGGGGGAGGAGACGGGGTGCTCTCCGGCACGCGGTCGATGAACAGGTGCAGCCCGCCGAGATCTACCACCACGCGCAGGCTCGCCGGCCCTTCCTGGCGGCGGAGGTGCTTCGCCTCGAAATGGTCCACGAACCAAGCCCCGGTCGCGTCCGGATCGGGGCTGCGTAGATGCACGTGGTCGAAGGTGAATCGGGTCACGGATGGCCTCTCAGCGGGTAACATTCACCCCGCCACTACCACCCACATAGACCCCGCGCGAGCCCTCCGCCCTCTTGCAGGCCGCGAGAGCGAGGAGCGCGGCCATGCCCAGTGCCAACCGCGTCATACCGGCTGTCCCCCGTGGTTCGGCAGGTCGTTTAGGTGGCACCGGCTCTTGTGCCCCGGCGCCACCTCCTGCAGCGCAGGGATCTCAACCCGGCAGCGGTCGAAGGCGTGGGGGCAGCGGGGGTGGAAGTGGCAGCCCGAGGGCGGGTTGAGCGGGGAGGGGATCTCCCCCTTCACCGTGGCGAAGGCCTTCTTCCGCGCCTCGATCCGCGGCACCGCCGCCAGCAGCGACTGCGTGTAAGGATGGTTGGCGCGGGCGAAGACGGTTTCCGTCGGCGCCTCCTCCACCACGCGGCCGAGATACATGATCACGACGCGGTCGCTGAGATGCTCCACCACGCCGAGGTCGTGCGAGATGAAGAGGTAGGTAAGGTTCAGTTCCCGCCGCAGCGCCATGAATAGGTTCAGGATCTGCGCCTGGATCGACACGTCCAGCGCCGCGACGGATTCGTCGCAGACGAGGAATTCCGGCTGCACGGCCAGCGCCCGCGCGATACCGATGCGCTGCCGCTGCCCGCCCGAGAACTGGTGGGGGTAGCGGGCCTTGAAGGACGGATCGAGCCCGGCGCGCCGCATCTGCTCGTCCACGTAGCGGGCCAGCTCGGCGCGGGTCGTGAGCCCGTGGACGAGCGGCGCCTCGCCGATGATCTCGGCCACCTTCAGCCGCGGGTTGAGGGAGGACATGGGATCCTGGAAGATCATCTGCGCCTGCAGCATCGCCGCCCGCGCCTCCTTCCCGCCCAGGCCGGTGCGGTCCTTGCCCTTCCACAGGATCGTGCCGTCGGAGGGCGGCAGGATCCCCGCCACCATGCGGCCGAGGGTGGACTTGCCGCAGCCGGACTCACCGACCAGCCCGACGACCTCGCCCTTGCGGATCGTCAGGTCCACCTTGTCCACGGCATGCACCACCTCCTCGCGGATGGGCGCGCCGAGCTTGGCGAGGATCTTGCCGGCAATGTCCAGCTTCTTGGAGAAGCGGCGGGAGACCCCCACCACCTCGATCATCTTCTCGCCGGCCGCCTGCGCGGGCGCCGCGGGCTTCTCGACCGTCGCGCTCACGCGGCCACCTCTGCCTTCTCGAGATGCGGCCGAAAGCAGCGCGCCTCATGGGCGGGCATGATCTCGGCCATGGGTGGGTCCTGTCGGCAGACATCGGCCGAGCGCGGGCAGCGGTTCTGGAATGGGCATCCCGGCGGCAGGCTGAGGAGGGAGGGCGTCATTCCCGGGATCTGCCGCAGCGGCTCGCCCCGCCTGTTGCGGCTGGGCACGGAGCCCAGCAGCCCGACGGCGTAGGGATGCAGCGGGTGGTCCAGCACGTCGGCCACCGAGCCGTACTCGACGATACGGCCTGCATACATCACGGCGATGTCGTCCGCGAGGCCGGCCACCACCGAGAGGTCGTGGGTAATCCAGATGATCGAGGTGCCGGTCGTCGCCGCCAGCTTCTGCACCTCGGCCAGGATCTGCCCCTGGATCGTCACGTCGAGCGCCGTGGTCGGCTCGTCCGCCACGATCAGCTCGGGCTCGTGCAGCAGGGCGATGGCGATGGCCACGCGCTGCCGCATGCCGCCGGAGAACTGGTGCGGATAGGCCTTCAGCCGCTCGTCGGGGGAGGGGATGCCCACCATGCCCAGCGTGTCGCGGGCGCGCTGGCGGGCGTCCTCATGGCTGATCTTCCGGTGCGCCTGCATCGTCTCGATCATCTGCGTGTCGATGCGCAGGACCGGGTTCAGCGTCATCATCGGGTCCTGGAAGATCATGGCGATCCGGTTGCCCCGGAGGTCGCGCATCTCCTCCTCGGATGCCTTCACGAGATCCCGTCCGCCGAACAGGATCTCGCCGCCGGTGATCCGGCCCGGCTCGTCCACCAGGCGCATAATGGAGAAGCCCGTCACGGTCTTGCCGGAGCCGGACTCCCCCACCAGCCCCAGCACCTTGCCGCGGCCCACGTTGAAGGAGACGTCGTTGACAGCCTTCACCACGCCGGCGCGGGTGAAGAAGCTCGTCTGCAGGTTCCGCACCTGCAGGGTGGGGGGTGCCGCCGAGGCGGGGATGCTCGGTTCCACGTTACTTCTTCAGCCGCGGGTTGAGGACGTCGCGCAGGTGGTCGCCCACCAGATTGATCGACACGATGGTGATCAGCAGCGCGATGCCGGGATAGAAGGAGATCCAGTACTTGCCGGAGAGCATGTACTCGTAGCCGTTCGCGATCAGCAGGCCGAGGGACGGCTCCGTGATCGGCACGCCGAGGCCGAGGAAGGAGAGCGTAGCCTCCAGGGCGATGGCGCGGGCGATCTGGATGGTCGCCACCACGATCAGCGGCGGCATGCAGTTCGGCAGGAGGTGGCGGAAGATGATCCGCCGCGTCGGCAGGGCGAGGCACTGGGCCGCCTCGATATATTCCCGCCTGCGCTCCACCAGCGCCGTGCCGCGCACGGTGCGGGCGTAGTAAGCCCATTCCACCACGATCAGCGCGATGACGACGTTCATGATCCCCTTGCCGAGGAAGGCGAGGATCATCAGCGCGGAGAGAATAGTGGGAAAGGAGAGCTGGAGGTCCACCAGCCGCATGATGACCGTGTCGGTTTTCCCGCCGGCATAGGCGGCGAGCATGCCGAGCGAGGCGCCCACGATCGCCGCGACGATGGCCGAGCCCGCGCCAACCATCAGGCTGATCCGGAGCCCGTACATGATGCCCGAGAGCATGTCGCGCCCCTGGTCGTCCGTGCCGAGCCAGTAGGTCATGGTATCGGCGCCGTTGCGCGAGCCCGGCTCCAAACGCCCGTCCATGATGTCGAGCTGGGCGAGGTCATAGGGGTTCTGCGGCGCGATGAGCGGCGCGAGGAGCGCGATCAGCACGATGCAGAGGAAGACGATGAGGGCACCGAGCGCGAGCTTGCTCTCGGCGAACTCCGAGATGAAGCGCTGGAGCGGCGTCTCAACGCGCGGCGCCTTGGCGGGGACGGGGGCAGCGGTGGTGACGCTCATCACTTGCTCTCCAGCCGCACGCGAGGATCGAGGACGGAGTAGAGGAGGTCCACGACAAGGTTGATGATGATGAACATCAGCACGATGCTCATGAGGTAGGCGACGATCACGGGCCGGTCGAGCACGTTGATGCTGTCGATGATCAGCTTGCCCATGCCCGGCCAGGCGAAGACGCTCTCCGTCACCACTGAGAATGCAATCGTCGAGCCAAGCTCCAGCCCTGTCACGGTCACCACGGGGATGAGGATGTTCTTGAAGACATGGACACCGATAATGCGGCTGGGCGCCAGCCCCTTGGCGCGCGCGAACTTCACGAAGTCCATCAGCATCGTCTCGCGCACCCCGGCGCGGGTGAGGCGGATGACGAGGCTGATCTTGAACAGGGCGAGGTTCAGCGCCGGCATGGCCATGTGCGCCAGCCCGTCCGCCGTGAGGAAGGACCAGCGGAGGCCGAGGATCTCCACCGTCTCGCCGCGCCCGGTGCTGGGCAGCCAGCCCAGCTGCACGGCGAAGACCATGATGAGCATCAGCCCCACCCAGAAGGTCGGCAGGGAGAAGCCGAGGATGGAGCCGGCCATGATCGCCTTCGCTCCGAAGCCGTCCGGCCGCAGCCCGGCATAGAGGCCGAGCGGCAGGCCGATGAGGATCGCCAGAATCATCGCCGCGAAGGCGAGTTCCAGCGTGGCGGGCGCGCGCTGGCCGATGAGCTTCAGCGCGGGCTCGTTGAACACAAAGGAGCGGCCGAGGTCGCCGCGCAGCGCGTTGCCGAGGAAGGAGAGGTACTGCTCCCAGAGCGGCTTATCCAGGCCGAGCGCGGCGATCGCGCGGGCGCGCTCCGCCTGGTCGGCATCGGGGGAGATGAGGATCTCCACGGGATCGCCGATGGCGTAGACCCCGATGAAGACGATCACCGACATGGCCAGCATGACCAGGGCCGCCTGGATCAGGCGGCGCAGAAGATAGACGCTCATCTCTCGGTTCCCTCGGGCATGGTCGGCCCGGTCATGGCTGGGCAGGGCGCACGTCCTGCGCCCGGGTCGCCTCGTCCACGCGGGCCTCGTGCGACAGGCCGCGCCGCATGGCCCAGATATTCGTCTGGATGTGAATGGGGATGACCGCCACGTCCTCCATTGCCTTGCGCAGCGCATCCGCCACCAGCGCCTGGCGCTTCTCCTCGTCAAGCTCGGTCAGCGAGGCCTGGAGCAGCCCGTCCACCTCGGGATTGGAGTAGCGGCCGCGGTTGGAAGCCCCCCAGCCCTTCTCCGGCGTCACCGTCGCGAGGATGTTGCGCAGCGGGTGTGAGCCGTCGGGGTTAGAGCCCCAGCCGATGAGGTGGGCGGAGTATTCGGCCCGGCCGGCGCGGCCGACGAAGACCGCCCAGGTCTGCCCCTCCACCGCCGTGCGGACGCCGATGCGCGTCCACATCTGCCCGATCGCCTGGATGATCCGGCCGTCGTTGATGTATCGGTCGTTCGGCCCGTTGAGCTGGATGCGGAAGCCATTGGGATAGCCCGCCTCGACCAGCAGCCGCCTCGCCCCCTCCGGGTCGTAGCGGGTAGGCCCGATCGAGGGCACGTGGCCCGTGACCCCCGGGGGCAGGAACTGCCCGGCCGGCGTGGCCGCGCCCTCCATCAGCCGCTCCGTGATCGTGCCGCGATCAATCGCCATGGAGAGGGCTCGCCGCACCCGCTGGTCCCTCAGCGGGTTCCGCCCGAGCGGCCTGCCGTCATTATCCGTGACGAAGGGCGAGTTCTCTCCGGGGCCGCGCAGATGGTCGAGGCCGAGGAAGATCAGCCGCGTGCCCACCACCTCGCTGAACTGCACGCGGGGGTCCTGACGCAGCTTCGCCACGTCGGTCGTCGGCACCTGGTCGATGAAGTCCACGTCGCCTGCCAGCAGAGCGGCGGTGCGGGCGGCGTCGTTCGTGATCATGCGGTAGGTCACGCGCGCGAAGGCCGGCGCTCCGCCCCAATAGGAGTCGTTGCGCGCGTACTCGATCCGGTCCCCGTTCCGGTGGGAGAGGACGCGGTAGGGGCCCGTGCCCACGGCCGCGCGGCCGGCGTTGAACTCCTCCGTCGTCGCGCCCTCATGCGTCTCCTTGTCCAGGATCCGCACATTCGTCATGTCGAGCGGCAGCAGCGGGTAGGGCTGGTGCGTGTGGAGGCGGATGGTCAGGGGATCGACGATCTCCACCCGCTGGATCGGGCGGGAGTAGATGCCGAAGGAGGTCGGGCTGTTCGGCACGTTCGGCAGCCGCGCGAGGGTGAAGGCCACGTCCTCCGCCGTGAAGGCGCTGCCGTTGTGGAAGCGCACCTCCGGCCGCAGTCTGAACTCCCAGGTGGTCGGGCCGATGGCCTTCCATTCCGTCGCTAGCCCGGAAATGCGCTGCGACCGGGCATCGGTGTTCACCAGCCGATCGAAGGTCATGTCCGCGACGGCGTTGTTGGGCGAGAGCTGGTGGTAGTGCGGGTCCAGCGAGGTGATGGGCGCGCCGACGGCCAGGGTGAGGTTCTGCGCCTGGACGTTGGATACAGCCAGTACGGCGAGGGCCGGGGCCAGCAGCAAACGTCTCATCCGCTCTCTCCCGTCACCTGGATAGGGGACCGCACCGGCGCTCAAGGCGCCGGCCGGATGTCCTGCGCCCGCGTCAGCTCGTCCGCACGGGCCTCGTGCTGCAAGCCACGGCGCATGGCCCAGATGTTCTTCTGGATGTGGATTGGGATGATCCCGACATCGTCCATGGCGATGGCGGTCGCCTCGCGCAGCAGCGCCTCGCGCTTCGCATCGTCCAGCGTTCGCAGGCCTTCGTCCAGCTTCGCGTCCATGGCCGGGTTGCTGTAGCGGCCGCGGTTGGAGCCGCCCCAGCCCCGCTGCGGGGTCACGGTCGCCAGCAGCGAGCGCAGCGGGCTGGTCGGCTCGCCGGAGGAGGTTCCCCAACCCACCAGCATCGCCGAGAGCTCCTGCCGCCCGGCACGCCCTACGAAGGTCGCCCAGGGCTGCCCCTCCACCGCCGTGCGGATGCCGATGCGCGTCCACATCTGCCCGATCGCCTGGATAATCCGGGCATCGTTCATGTAGCGGTCGTTGGGGCCGTTGAGCTGGATCCGGAAGCCCTGCGGATAGCCGGCCGCCGCGAGCAGCCGCCTGGCGCCCTCGGGATCCGGGCGCCCGGCCTGGCGGTCGGGCAGGGCCCCGAAGGCTGTCGGCGGCAGGAGCTGCACGGAGGGAAGGGAGGCACCCTCCATCACCCGGTCGGTGATGGCCTGCCGGTCGATCGCCATGGAGAGCGCCCGGCGTACCCGCACGTCGCGCAGCGGGTTGTGGCCGAGCGGCTTGCCGTCATTGTCGGTGATGAGGGGCGAGTTGCCCTCATGCGCGTGGTCGAGCGCCAGGAAGATGAGGCGCAGCCCGTCCGCCTCGCTGAGCTGCACGCGCTGATCGCCGCGCAGCTTGGTGATGTCGCTCGTCGGCACCTGGTCGATGAAGTCCACATCGCCCGAGAGCAGCGCCGCCGTGCGCGCGGCGTCGTTGGTGATCATGCGGTAGTTCACGCGCTGCCAGTGCGGCTTGTCACCGAAATAGGCGTCGTTGCGCACGTACTCGATGCGGTCGCCGCTGCGGTAGCTGACCATGCGGAAGGGGCCGGTGCCGATCGCCAGCTTCCCAGAGTTGAACTCCTCGGTCAGCGGGTTCGCATGGGTCTCGCTGTCCAGCATCTGGATCTGCCCGAGATCGACGGGCAGGAGCGGGTAGGCGCCGTTCGTGTGGAACCGCACGGTCAGCGGGTCCACCACCTCCACGCGCTGGATGGCGCGGGTGTAGATGCCGTAGGAGGAGGGGCTGTTCGGCACCGTCGGCACGCGGGCGATGGTGAAGGCCACGTCCTCCGCGGTGAAGGCGTTGCCGTTGTGGAAGGAGACGTTGGGGCGGAGCTTGAATTCCCAGACATTCTCCTCGACCGGTTTCCAGCTCTCGGCCAGCCTCGGCTGGATCCGCGCCCGCGCATCGAAGGCGGTGAGGCTGTCGAACAGCATGTCCGCCACGGCGTAGTTCGGCGACAGCGCGTGGTAGTGCGGGTCGAGCGAGGTGACCGGCGCCCCGACCGCAAGGTTCAGGGTCTGCGCGCCCGCGGGCAAGGCCCCGGCCCCGATCAACGCCGAAAAGGCAGCCGTTGCGGCCGCCGAAACAAGCTTCTTCATTCGTCCCCCGGTTTTCCCGATGGCGCCTTCCCCAGGCCCCTTCTAGCAGTCTGCCCCGGTGATCGCTAGGTTGCCCGGCAGCAGGACTACAAACGGGAGAGTTTCACGTGACTGTGTCCACGACCCGCCGCCTCTTCGTGACGGCTTCCGCCGCCATGGCGGCCATCAGCGGCGGCCTTGCCCCCCTCGTCGCCGAGGCGCAGACGGCCGCCGTGCCGGCCGATGGGACACTTCGCATCGGCATCGGAGGGGCTGTCACCTCTGCCGACCCGCATTTCTACAATGCTTCGCCGAACAATGGCTTGGCAATGCACATCTTCGACCGCTTGGTGGAGCGCGACGCCCAGGCCCGCCTGCAGCCCGGCCTTGCCACCAGCTGGACCCCGGTGTCCGAGACGGTGTGGGAGTTCAAGCTCCGCCCCGGCGTGAAGTGGCATGACGGCCGCGACTTCACCGCGGAAGACGTGGCCTTCACGATCGAGCGCACTCCCAACGTCCCCAACTCTCCCGGCGGCTTCGGCGGTTTCGTCCGCTCCATCAAGCGCGTGGAGATCGTGGATCCGCTTACGGTCCGCTTCCACACCGAGCGCCCGGCCCCGCTGGTCCCCACCGACCTTGCGGCGGTCGCCATCATCGCCAAGCACGTGAACGGCACCGCGACGGAGGACTACAACTCCGGCAAGGCCGCGATCGGCACCGGCCCCTACAAGCTCGCTTCCTACACCCCCGGCGACCGCACCGAGCTCGTCCGCAACGACGACTGGTTCGGTCCCAAGCAGCCCTGGGCCCGAGTTTCCTACCGGTTCCTCGGCAATGACAGCGGCCGCGTCGCGGCCCTGCTCGCCGGTGACATCGATATGATCGATCAGGTTCCCACCAGCGACATTGCCCGCCTGCGCCGCGACAATCGCGTGAGGGTGGTGGACGTCCAGGGCCTGCGCGTCATCTACCTCTTCCCCGACTTCTCGCGGGACGGCGCGCCGAACTTTGCGACGGATCTCAACGGCCAGAAGCTGACAAAGAATCCCTTCCGCGACCTGCGCTTCCGCCAGGCACTCTCCGCGGCCATCAACCGCGAGGCGCTGTGCCGCCAGATCATGGAGGGCACGGCCCAGCCCACCGGCCAGTGGCTGGCCCCTGGTACCTACAGCTACAATCCGGACGTCAAGCCGGATGCCTTCAACCCTGACCGCGCCAAGGCCTTGCTCGCCGAGGCCGGCTTTCCCCAGGGGCTGAAGCTCACGCTACACGGCCCGAACGACCGCTATCCCAACGACTCCCGCATCATCCAGGCGATCGGGCAGATGTGGACGCGCATCGGCGTCCAGACCGCGGTCGAGGCGGCTCCCTGGGCCAGCTTCTCCGCCCGCAACGCCCGGCAGGAATTCGATATCCGCCTGCTCGGCTGGGCGAGCACCACCGGCGAGGCGGCCTACACGCTGGTGAACATCCTCAGCACCTTCGATCCGCAGAACCGGCTGGGGGCCAACAACAACGGCCGCTACTCCAACCCTCAGCTGGACGAGCTGGTCGCCCGCGCCACCTCCACCCTCGATGACCGGGATCGCGAGAAGCTGCTTCAGCAGGGCGTGAAGATGTCCATGGACGACTTGGCCTTCATCCCCATCATGCAGCTCGTCAACGTCTGGGCCGTGAGGCGCGGCCTCGACTACAACGCCCGGGCCGATGAGCGCAGCGTGGCGATGGAAGCCAAGCCGGGCGCATGAGGCCGTCGCCCCGGGAGGCGCGTGCCTCCCGGGGGCGACTACTCCTCGTCTGCCTCGGCAACGGGAAGGATCATCGTCTCCTTCGCCGAGGCGAGCGCGATTACGACCTCGGTGCGCTCGACCCCGGTCTGTCCCCGGATCTCCTCGGCCACGAAGCGCTCCAGCCCGGCTAGGTCGGGCAGGCGCAGCTTCAGCATGTAGTCCCAGGGCCCGCTGACGGCGTGGCATTCTAGCACGGCATCGGCGCGGCGCATGGCCTTGCGGAAGGCGCCGTCGTCGCGCCCGGGGCGCAGCCCCACCATCACGAAAGCCAGGAGCGCGCAGCCGACCGCCGCAGGGTCCAGCGCCGCGTGCCAGCCGCGAATCGTTCCCCGCTCTTCCAGCCGCTTCACCCGCTCGGCCGTGGCGGACACCGAGAGGCCAGCGACCTTGGACAGTTCAGACAGCCCCGCCGCGCCGTCCTGCTGCACGGCGATCAGGATATTGCGGTCAATCTCGTCCATGGATGCAGCCTAGAGCGGATCCCGCGGGGCCGAAATCTGCCCGGCGCGAAAAACGCCCTGTGCCCCGGAGGTAGGGAGGAAAGGGGCTTCGTGGATCGGGAAGCCCGGCACCGGGCCGGGTGCCCCAAGAGGCGGGCCACCCGGCCCGCGATGCCCGGACAGGCTAGAGAGCCGGCACCGTCCGGGCCAAGCGACGGCGGCGGTAGAAGCGGCGGAAGAGCACCACGGCCAGGATGAGCAGCGCGCCGCCGGCGATGGCGTGGAAGAGCCGCTCCGGCCCGATGAGCGCGCCGAGATACCAACCCGCGGCCACGAAGCTCCCGGCCCAGACGCCCGCCGCGATGAAGTTCAGCACCGCGAAGCGCAGCCGCCCCATGCCGGCGAGCCCGCAGGCGGCGGCGGCCACGTTCCGGATGCCATAGAGGAAGCGGAAGCTCAGCACGAAGAGCGTGCCGTATCGGAGTAGCATGGCGGTGGCGCTGGCCATCTTCGCCTCGGCCTGGGGGAAGCGCCTCATTACCCGGGGGCCGTAGCGGCGGCCGAGGGTGAACCAGGTCTGGTCTCCCAGGAAGGAGCCGATCCAGACCGATACCATCAGGATCCAGGGATCCACGGCGCCCGTCATCGCCCCGATAGCCGAGGCGGCCAGTACAAAGGTTTCGCCCTCGAAGAATGCCCAGAGGGCCGCCAGCAGATAGGCAGCCGCGCCCCAATCAGCCCAGAACTCTGCCACGCCAGCCCCCGATCTTTTGCAGCAGTATTACTGAGCGGTCATGGTTAAGAAAGAAAAATCGATTCTGCGTTGCAGGATAGAGGATACACGCCAGCGGGGAAAACGATCTCGACATTTCGCGCAAAAAAAGAGGGAGCCGCCCGGCGGCGCCCCCCTCCATGCGTCAGATGTAGTGCTCGGCCAGGGGAGCGAAGCCGTTGAAGCCTTGGCTGGCATAGGTCGTCACATAGGCCCCGGCCGCGAGGATCTCGATCCGGTCGCCGGGCTGGAGCTTCTCCGGCAGGCGATAGTTCGACTTCTCATAAAGGGTATCGGTGCTGTCGCAGGTCGGGCCCGCGATCGTCACCGGCCCCTCCTCCGTGCCGTCATGCGGCGTGCGGAAGGCGTACTTGATCGCCTCGCCCTCCGTCTCCGCCAGGCCGCCGAAGCGCCCGATATCCAGGTACACCCAGCGCACCGGATCGTCCTTCGCCTTGCGGGAGACGAGCACCACCTCGGCCGAGACTACCGCCGCGTCCGCTGCGATGAAGCGCCCAGGCTCCACCACGATGTCGGGCAGGGCGTTGCCGAAGTGCTTCGCCATGGCGCCCATGATGGCGTCGCCGAAGGCGTCAATCTCCGGCACCTCGGCGCGGTAGCGTACGGGATAGCCACCGCCAAGATTCACCATCCGCACGTTCACCCCGGCCTCCTTGAGGTCCGTGAAGAGCATGCCGACCTTCGCGATCGCCGCCTCGTAGGCCGCCGTGTTCGTCTGCTGGCTGCCGACATGGAAGGAGAGGCCGAAGGGATCGAGGCCCATCTCGCCCGCCTTGACCATGAGCTCCCGCGCCATCTCGACCTCGCAGCCGAACTTGCGCGACAGCGGCCACTCGGCGCCGTCATTGCCCACCAGGATGCGGCAGTAGACGCGGCTGCCCGGCGCCGAGCGCGCGAGCTTCTCCAGCTCACCCTCAGAGTCAAAGGCGAACATCCGCACGCCGCGCGCATAGGCGGCCCGGATGGCGCTCTCCTTCTTTACCGTGTTGCCGTAGGAGACGGCTTCCGCCGCCGCGCCGGCATCGAGCACCGCCGAGACCTCCTCCCAGGAGGCCGCGTCGAAGCAGGAGCCGAGGCCGACCAGCCGCTCCAGGATCTGGGGCGCCGGGTTCGCCTTCACGGCGTAGTAGATGCGGGCAAGTGGCAGGGCCGACTGCAAGCGCCGGTAGTTCTGCTCGACGCGATCCACGTCGAGCACCAGGCACGGCGTCGCCGGCTGCACATCCGCCAGGAACTGCGCGATCTTCGGGGTCATCGCACCACCCTCCCCATAAGAGGCGGCAAGGCGTCCGCCTCCAGCGGAGCGGCCCTGCCAAGGTTGACGAACGGTCGAACGAACCAGCGACCAAGTGAGAGCCTGAGCGGATCGCTCCGCCAGGGGTTGCCAGAACGCTTGACGTCGTTGCGTAACCTTGTGGGCCAGAGGCACGTGCGTACTGCGTCTGGGGCGGCAGATAGCCCCCGCGAACCGGGGGTGCAAGGCCTATCGCGGGGCGGGGCCCGATTTTTTTCGTGAGCTATGTAAAGGGCCGGAAAGCTGCCTGAGGAAGGGTGATCCGGCCCGCCGAAAGCGCGGCCGATACCCCTGAGCACCGGGGGGATTACGGCGCGGCTGGCTCGCGGTAGGCCCGGAGGAACACGTCCACCGCCTGATCGACCGCCGCGCCGATCGCCGCCTCCTCCGGCGCGGGGCCGCCCAGCACGGTGCGGAGGTACAACTCGCCCCGCAGGAGGCCCATGAGGTGATCCGCGGCGGTCAGCGGATCGGCGTCGGCCCGCAGCCGGCCTCGCCGCTGCTCCTCCTGCATGCGCCGGGCGAGCCAGGCGCGGCCCGTGCCGGGGCCGGCATCGTAGAAGGCGCGGGCGAGGTCGGGGAAGCGGGCGCATTCCGCGATCACGGTGCGGTGGATGGCCATGCTGTCGGGATGGAGCAGGAAGCGCATCCAGAGGCGCCCGACCTCGCGCAACGCGGCGTCGGTGGAACTGGCATGGGCTGCCAGCTCCTCCGCCTGGCCCGCGATGGCGGCGCAGCGGTCCCCCACGATGGCCCCGAACAGCGCCTCCTTGCCGGAGAAATGCGCGTAGACCGTCGCCTTCGAGACCCCGGCCTCCTTCGCGACCGCGTCCATCGAGACGCTGGCATAGCCCACGCCCATGAACAGGCGCGCGCCTGCCGCGAGAATGGCGGCGCGCTTCGGCGAGGTCCCGGAAGGGGAGAGGGCGAGGGACAAGGTTCTGCGGCGCTCCGGGTGTGACTGCTGGTATTTGATACTGAACGGTTCAGTTTTCCATGGACAATCGGCAGAAGGCGTCCCATCCAGCGACTGAACTGAACGGTTCAGTCACGCCATGAACGCCCGGACCCCAGCCATTCCCGAGACCGAGACGCGGGCCAGCGGCCCCGCCAAGCCCCGCCCCTCGCGTATCCGCCGCGTCCTGCTGCTGGCCGCGCTGCTCGTCCTCGCCGGGGGCTCGGTGGGCGGCGGCTGGTGCTGGACCGTCGGCCGCTTCATGGAATCGACCGACAATGCCTATGTCGGCGGCGACATCGCCGTGCTCTCCTCCCGGATCGAGGGCGATGTCGAGCGCATCCTGGTCGCCGACAACCAGGCCGTGGAGGCCGGGCAGCCGCTGATCGAGCTGGACCGCCGCGACTGGCAGGCCCGGCGCGACGCCGTGGCCGCCGCCCTGGCCGAGGCCGAGCGCGTCCGCGCCGTGGCCGATGCCGGCCGTGCGGGCACCCTCGCCTCCGGCGGCTACGGCACGCGCGAGGCGGTGGACCGCACCCTGGCCGCGCGCCGCAAGGCCGAGGCCGCCGTCACCGCCGCCCAGGCCGGGCTGGAAGCGGCCCGCGGCGCCCTCTCCGTGCTGGAGGCCCAGTCCCGCTCCGCCGTGGCGCGGCGCGATTCGGCGCGGGCGAGCCTCGCCCTGGCCGAGTCCAACCTCGAGCACACCATCATTCGCGCGCCCTTCGCCGGCATCGCCGGCAACCGCGCGGCGCAGATCGGCCAGCATGTCCGGGCCGGGCAGAATCTCATCGCCGTCTCCTCCACGGCCGACCGGCTCTACGTGACCGCGAACTTCAAGGAGACGCAGCTCCGCCGGACCCGGGAGGGCTAGGCGGTCGAGCTCTCGGTCGATGCGGGCGGGTGCTGCACGGCCGCGTGGAGAGCCTCTCCCCCGCGACCGGCGCCCCGTTCTCCCTCCTGCTGCCGGAGAATGCGACAGGCAACTTCACCAAAATTGTCCAGCGCGTGCCCGTGCGGATCGCCATTGAGGCCGGGCAGGACGTGGCCCGGCTGCGCCCCGGCCTCTCGGTTGAGGCGGAGGTGACACGCGCGACGACCCGCACGCCCCGCGCTCCCTCCTCGGCGCCGCCGCCGCGATGGCTGGCCGCCGCTAACCGGGGGCGTCATGTCCGCCAGCACGGCCGCCCCCGCCATGCCAGCCGCTGGGGCCGGGGAGGGCGTCTCCACGAAGCACTTCCTCGGCTTTATGACGATGTTGCTCGGCATGTTAATGGCGATCCTGGATATCCAGATCGTCTCGGCCAGCATCTCCGACATCCAGGCCGGCCTCGCGGCCAGCCCGGACAAGGCCTCCTGAGTGCAGACCTCCTACCTCATCGCGGAGATCGTCATGATCCCGCTCTCGGGCTTCCTCTCGCGCCTGCTCTCCACCCGCGTCCTCCTCACGGTTTCGGCCGCGGGCTTCACCGTCTTCTCCCTGCTCTGCGCCACGGCCTCCTCCGTGCCGGTAATGATCGCGGCGCGGGCGATGCAGGGCTTCCTCGGCGGCGCGATTATCCCGACGGTCTTCGCCACCGCCTTCCTTCTGTTCAAGGGACCGCGCAGCGTGGGGGGCTCCGTTCTCATCGGCCTCACCGCGACGCTCGCGCCCACCATCGGCCCGACGCTCGGCGGCTACCTGACGGAGAGCCTGTCCTGGCACTGGCTCTTCCTCACCAACGTGCCGATCGGCGCCTTCATCGCGGGCGTCGTCTGGAACACGATGGACATCGACCACGGTGATGCGCGCCTCTTCTCGCGCTTCGACTGGTGGGGGCTGGTGGCCATGGCCGTCTTCCTCGGCAGCCTAGAACACGTGATGGAGGAGGGGCCGCGCTGGGACTGGCTGGACGATCCCACTATCGCCACCCTCGCTGCCGCCTGCCTCGTCGGCGGCATCGTCTTCTTCTGGCGCGCCTTCACGAAGCACGACCCGATCGTGGAGCTGCGCGCCTTCAACGCGAACTTCGCCTTCGGCAGCGTCTTTGCCTTCCTCGTCGGCATCGGCCTTTACGGGGCGGTCTATCTCGTCCCGCTCTTCCTCGGGCTTATCCGCGGCTACAACTCGCTGCAGATCGGCGAGACGATGTTCGTCACCGGCCTCGCCATGTTCCTCGCCGCGCCCGTGGTGGGGCGGCTCAGCCGCGTGCTGGACCTCCGCATCCTGCTCGGCTACGGCCTCGCCACCACCGCGCTCGCGATGTGGATGACCTCGCGCCTCACGGCCCAGTCCTCCTTCGCGGAGCTGTGGCTGCCGCTCTCGCTGCGCGGCGTGGGTACGATGTTCGCCATGGTGCCGGTGAACCAGGTGGCGCTCGGCACGCTGCCGCCGGCGATGATCAAGAATGCCTCCGGCCTGTTCAACCTCATGCGCAATCTCGGCGGCGCGGTAGGGCTGGCCATGATCAACACGCTGGTGATCGAGCGATCCGCGGCGCATCGACTGCACCTGGCCGAGGCCACAAACTGGGCGCGCCCCGGCGTCTCCTAGACGATCGAGGGCATGGCCTCCGCCCTCTCCGGCCGGCTGGGCGAGGCGGCGGACCATGCGGCGCTGGCGCGCGTCTCCGGCCTGATCGCGCGGGAGGCGCTGATCCTTTCCTACAACGACGTGCTCGGGGTGATCGCCGCGCTCTTCGCCCTGGCGGTGCCGCTAGTCCTGCTGCTGAAGGCCCCGAGGCCCGGAGCAGGGGGCGGCGCGGCGCATCGAGGCCGGGCAGGGGCCTTGCGCCGCCGGGCGCCGGGCCCCTATGCCGCCGCATGACCCGCCCGACCCCTGGCCACGCGCGCGGACCGGCGTGAGCGCTGCCACCCTCGACGCCCTCCACCGGGGCGAGCTGTCCGGGCTGCGCGAGCTGCGCCTCCCCGGCCTCGGCCTGACGGGGTTTCCGCCCGAGATCCTCGGCCTTGCGGAGACGCTGGAGGTGCTGGACCTCGGCGGCAACGCCCTGTCCGACCTTCCCCCGGAACTCGGCCGCCTGCGCCGCCTCCGCGCCCTCTTCCTCTCCGGCAACCCGATGGCGCGCCTGCCCCCGGTGCTGGGGGAACTGCCCGCCCTCTCGCAGATCGGCATACGGGGCAGCGGGCTCCGCGAGCTTCCGGCCGAATCCCTGCCCCCCGCCCTGCGCTGGCTCACCCTGACCGACAACCGGTTGGAAGGCCTGCCCGCCGCGCTGGGCGAGCGGCCGCTGCTCCAAAAGCTGATGCTGGCCGGCAATCAGTTGCGCGAGCTGCCCGCCAGCCTGGCCGGCGCGACCGGCCTTGAGCTAATCCGCCTCTCGGCAAACAGTCTTGACGGCCTGCCACCCTGGCTGGCGGAGCTGCCCTGCCTCGCCTGGATCGCCTGGTCCGGCAATCCCTTCGACACCGGCGCTCCCTCGGCGACTGCAGCCGTTCCCTGGGGAGCCCTGGAGGCCGGGCCCGTGCTGGGGGAGGGGGCTTCGGGCCGCGTCCACCGGGCGCTCTGGCAACAGGGTTCCGGCGCGGCGCCCCGGCCCGTGGCGCTGAAGCTCTTCAAGGGCGCGATAACGAGCGACGGGCTGCCCGAGCGGGAGATGGCCGCGCTCCTCGCCGCCGGCGAGCATCCGGGGCTGACCGGCGCGCTGGGCCGCCTGTCCGGCCATCCCGAGAGGCTGGACGGGCTGCTGATGCCGCTCCTGCCCCCGGACTGGCGCGTGCTCGCCGGCCCACCGAGCCTCGAGAGCTGCAGCCGGGACGTCTACGACCCCTCCCTGCGGCTGGAGCCCGAAGTCGCCCTTCGCCTTGCGGGCGGAATCGCGGGGGCGGTGGCGCATCTGCACGGGCGCGGGCTGCTGCACGGCGATCTCTACGCGCACAACATCCTGTGGGACGGCCGCGCCGGCGACGGCGTGCTGTCGGATTTCGGCGCTGCCTCCTTCCTTCCTCCCGGCGCGGAGGGGGACGCGTTCCGCCGCGTCGAGGTCCGGGCCTGGGGCCTGCTACTGGGCGAACTGCTGGAGCGCTGCGCCGGCGCGCCGCCCGTGGCGCTGGCCGAGTTGCAGCGCCGCTGCGCCGGGCCGCCGGCGGAACGGCCCCTCATGCGGGAGGTGCTGGAAGTTCTCCGCGGCTCCAGCTGACGGCACCGAGCCATTTCCCTCTCTCGCGCGTTAACCCGGGCGGCCGAGTGCCGTGGGAGAGGATCGACGAATGAGCGCCATCCGCCTGGCCCGTTTCCTGGGCGTGTTCAGCATCGGCCTCGGGCTGGTGGAGATCCTCGCCGGCCGCGGCCTCGCGCGGAATCTGGGCATGACCGGGCGCACGAAGCTGTTCCAGGCTTTCGGCGTCAGGGAGGTGGCGAACGGCGTCGCCATCCTCGCCGCCCCCACCTCCGCGCCGCTCCTCTGGGCCCGGGTCGGCGGCGATGCCCTGGACCTCGCGACCCTGATCGGCACGCCCTCCTTCGGCCGGCAGGAGCGGGCGAATGTGAAGCTCGCCATCGCCGCGGTGGCCGGGGTGACGCTCCTTGATATCCTGTGCGCGAGCCGGTTGAGCAGGGATCCCTATGGGAACCTGCCCTCCTATTGGGACTGAACTCGCCTTCCCGCCATGGCGTTCTGCCACCTGTGGCAGAAGGATCTCCGTGAGTTTTTTCGTGCTTGCGGATGGGCCGAAGTGATCTGGAGTGGGCAATCACGATCCCGTGATGATGGGCGACCAATAAAAGGGAACATGTCTCCATCATTAATTAACTTACGTGTTTCTCAATTTATATTCATTAAGGCCGTGGTTTACTTATTTTGAAGCCTCCGCGACGCTGCTTCTCGGCGATCACACTGGCACTTGCCGCGACCTACCGGATCCGAGTCACGATCCAGTCCTGGGCGGCATGGCGCACTGACGGGCGCTCAACTATTTCGTCCTCATCCGGACGAAGCTGCCCCAGGGAAAACGACGATGTCCGGAACAACCACGCGCGGCGGCCCCGCCGATGACGACTTCTTCATCGGCCCGGATGACGTGATCGTCGAGAACCCTGGCGGGGGCATCGACACCATTCACACCTGGGGAAGCAGCTACGTTCTCCCCGAGAATGTCGAGAACCTTGTCCTGACCGGCAACAGCTGGTCGAGCGGCACGGGCAACGGGCTGGGCAACATCATCACCGGCAATGTCGAGCCGAACCATCTCGATGGCGGCGCCGGCAACGACACGCTGATCGGCGGCGGAAGCGCCCATGAGGCGGGCCATGTCATCCCGCGCGGCGACACCTTCATCATCCGCGCGGGCGAGGGCATCGACACCATCCGGGATTTCGCACCCGGCGCGGATGAAGGCGATGTCATTCAGCTGGAGGGACAGGGCTTCCAGAGCTTCGCGGCGGTGATGGCGACCGCGCGGCAGGAAGGGGCTGACGTCGTCTTCCAGCTGCGGCCGGACCAGGCGCTCACAGTGCAGAACACCACTCTCGGCCAGTTCGTGTCGCAGGACTTCGACTACACCGCCACGATCACCGGCATCGCTACCCGGGCGAATGGCACCGGCGGCACGGTCGCGGTACTCACGGGCAAGGCCGCCGAGAACAGCGCCCTCTATGTCACTGATCCCACCATCGCCGACCCTACCCGCGCCGGTCTCGACAAGGTCGCTCTCGTTCATGCCGATGCCCAGGGCAACTGGACCTACACGACGGAACCGTTGAGCGAGGGGCAGCACAGCTTCGCCGTGGCCTCGCTGGAGTCGAAGTTCGCCGACGACCAGACCTTTCACTACTTCGAGTTCTCGACCTCCGCGGCGCAGACAGTGACGGTTGCGGGCACAGCCTCGCCGCCTCCGTTCGACCACACCGTGACCGGCGGGGCGGGCAACGATGTCTTCGCGGATACACCCGGCAGGGACCTCTACGACGGCGGGGCGGGCCAGGATTCCGTCAGCTTCACCCTCGGCTTCCGCTCAGGCACCTTCGCCCGGGAAGCTGATGGCGACGTCACCTTCACCCATGGAGGAGAGGTGGACACGCTCCGCGGCGTCGAGGTGGCGAACTTCGCCGACGGGCGCCTCGTCTTCGACGACACCGATCCCGTGACCCAGGTGGCGCGGCTCTACAAGGCGGCACTGGGCCGTGATGCAGACCAGGCCGGGCTGAACGCCTGGTCCGGCGGCATCGCCCATGGCGCGTCGCTCGCCAGCGTGGCCCAGGGCTTCGTGGGGAGCACCGAGTTCGCGGCCCTCTACGGCACGGACCTGACGACCTCGGACTATGTGGAGGCCCTGTACAACCACGCCCTGGGCCGCGCCTCCGATACGGAGGGCAAGGCGGCCTGGACGGCGGCTCTCGATACCGGCGCGATCACCCGTGCGGACGCGCTCGTCAACTTCTCCGAGAGCGCGGAGGCGCACACCCATATGGCAGGGCTGATGCAGGCCGGCATCTGGGACCTGTCGGAGAACGCGGCCTCTGTTGCCCGCCTCTACGACACCACCCTCGGGCGGCAGCCCGACGTGGAAGGGCTGCAGGCCTGGCGGACGCAGCTGGACAGCGGCACGATGACCCTTGCCGACGAGGCGAAGGCATTCATGGGAAGCGCCGAGTTCGCTGCCCATTACGGGAGCGCCACCAGCAACGCGGACTTCGTCGAACTGCTCTACAACAACGCGCTCGACCGCGCCTCGGATGCGGCGGGGAAGGCGGGGTGGACGGCGGCGCTCGACGCGGGCTCCATAAGCAGGGCCGACGCGGTGCTGCTCTTTTCGGAGAGTGCGGAGCACCAGGCCCTTGCGGCGCCGAACATCGCGAGCGAGGACCCCGGCCACTTCGGCATCCTCTTCGCCTGAAAGCGGGGTGCGCCCGGGCAGCGGCCCGGGCGTTTTCCTTCAGGCCGCGCTGCCGGGGCGGATGAGCCCGCTCATCGGGCTGGACGCGTCGGCCGCGTAGTTCCGTGGCATCCGGCCGGCGAGAAAGGCGTGCCGCCCCGCCTCCACCCCCGCCCTCATGGCGCGGGCCATGCGGACGGGGTCCTTCGCATGGGCGATGGCGGAGTTCAGCAGAACCGCCGTGCAGCCCAGCTCCATCGCCTGCGCCGCCTCGCTCGCCGTGCCAATTCCGGCATCCACCAGCACGGGAACCCCCGCGTTCTCAATGATCGAGCGCAGCATAAAGGGGTTGGACAGGCCGAGGCCGGAGCCGATCGGGGCGCCGAGCGGCATGACCGCCACGCAGCCCATGTCCTCCAGGCGCTTGGCCGCCAGCGGGTCGTCGGCGCAGTAGACCATCACCTGGAAGCCGTCCTTGATGAGGGCCTCCGCTGCCTCGAAGGTCGCGGGCATGTCGGGATAGAGGAAGGGCGGGGGCCCGAGGACCTCCAACTTCACCAGATTCCATCCCCCGGCCTCGCGCGCGAGGCGGAGCGTCCGCACGGCGTCCCGCGCCGTGTGGCAGCCGGCGGTGTTCGGCAGGTAGGTGTAGCGGCTGGGCGGCACGAAATCCTGCAACATCGGCGCGCCGGGGTCCGAGAGGTTCACCCGCCGCACCGCGACCGTCACCATCTCCGCGCCCGAGGCCTCAATGGCCGCGGCTGTCTCCTCCAAACTCTTGTAGCGTCCGGTCCCGACCACAAGGCGGGAGCGGAAGCGGTGCCCGGCAACCTCCCATGAATCGTCGCCGGTGGTGATCGCCCCGTCCATGGCCTCAGCCTCCCCCAATGAAATGCACAATCTCCAGCGCGTCCCCCGGCTGCAGCCGCGTCGTCGCATAGGCGGAGCGGGGAACGATCTCCTCGTTCCGCTCCACCGCCACCTTGCGCGTGTCGAGCCCGGCGCCGGCCAGGAAGTCGGACAGGAGAGGGGAGGCCGGCAGGTCGCGGGCCTCCCCGTTCACGGTGATGCGGATGGATCCATGCATGCTCCGGCGCATGTGGCACGCGCCGGGGCCGGGTTGAAGGGGCGCCCCCTCAACGGAGACCAGGAGATGCCCCTCCAGCCGGGCCGGAGGGACGCGCCCCTCAGTCCTCGTGCTTGCGGTGGCCGCGGCCGGTCTGCGTCTTCTCCGTGCCCGCCGCTGCCGCCTGTTCCTGCTCGCGCTTGCCGACGGTCGCGTGGCTGGTGCCGCCCGTGCCCGCGGCCCCGTCCTCGGCGGTTGAGGTGGCACCCTTCATGGACCCGTGGTCCCGCTTCGGCGCCTCGGCCTCCCCGCCCTCCGACACGTTGGCGTCGTGGTCCCCGTGCCGGCCCTTCACCGTGCCCCGGCCGGTGACGCGGTCGTCGTCGCTCCCGTGATCGGTCTTCTTCTTCGTCATGGCTGCCTTCTCGCCGGTTCCGGTCTTGAACCCGGCAGCCGTGGGGCGGGTTGCGGCGGAGGGCGCACGGGAAGGGGGCGGGTTTGCGTGCGGGGCTCGGCCCATGCTAGCCCGCCCGGCCAGGAACCCGGGCCGATCCCGGGCGGACCGGAACAGAGCCCTTGGAACCCCCGCTGATCGCCGTCCTCAACGGCCCCAACCTTAACCTGCTCGGCACACGGGAGCCGGAGAAGTACGGCACCGCGACGCTGGACGACGTCGAGGCCCTTTGCGCCGAGGCGGCCGAGGAACTCGGGCTGGCGATCGACTTCCGCCAGACGAACCTGGAGGGCGAGCTGATCTCTTGGGTGCAGGAGGCGCGCGGCAGCGCCGCCGGTATCATCATCAACCCGGCGGGATACTCCCACACCTCCATCGCACTGATGGACGCGCTGTTGGCGGTGGACCTGCCGGTGATCGAGGTCCATATCACCAACATTCACCGGCGGGAGGCCTTTCGGCATCTCTCCTACGTCTCCCGCGCTGCGGTGGGCGTGATCTGCGGGCTCGGGGTCGGGGGCTATGCCCTGGCGCTGCGCGCGATTGCCGGAATTATCGGTCAGGACGACACGGCATGAGTGGCCTCTCCTTCGACCCAGACGCGATTCGCGCCCTGGCCAAGATCCTTCGCGAAACCGACCTGACTGAGATCGAGCTGGTCGAGAACGAGAGCCGCATCCGCGTGGCGCGCAGCGTGCCCGCGCAGCAGGTGGTGCAGGCCGTCGCCGCCCCCCCGCCGGTGGCGCCCGCCACCCCGGCCGCGGCTGCTCCCGCTGCCACGCCGGCCGCGAGCGACGAGGTCACCGCCGCCACCCCCGGCGCGGTCACCTCGCCCATGGTCGGCGTCGCCTATCTCGCGCCCGAGCCGGGCGCGGCGCCCTTCATCACCATCGGCGGCCGCGTCGCCCAGGGCCAGACGGTGCTGCTCATCGAGGCGATGAAGACCTTTAACCAGATCAAGGCGCCGAAGGCCGGCACGGTCACGCGCATCCTCGTCGAGAGCGGGATGCCGGTGGAGTTCGGCGAGCCCCTGCTGGTCATCGAGTAGCCGCCCGGTGTCCGGTTTCAGCAAGCCCGCCTTCAACAAAGTCCTGATCGCCAACCGGGGCGAGATCGCGCTCCGCATCCATCGCGCCTGCCAGGAGATGGGCATCCGCACGGTGGCCGTGCACTCCACCGCCGACGACACAGCGATGCATGTGCGGCTGGCCGACGAATCCGTCTGCATCGGCCCGCCGCTCGCTCGCGATTCCTACCTCAACGCCGCCGCGATTCTGTCGGCCGCCACCATCACGGGCGCCGAGGCTATCCACCCCGGCTACGGCTTCCTCTCGGAGAACGCGCGCTTCGCGGAGATGGTGGAGGCCCACGGCCTCGCCTTCATCGGCCCGACGGCCGAGCACATCCGCATCATGGGCGACAAGATCGCCGCCAAGGACGCGATGCGCCGCCTCGGCGTGCCCCTCGTCCCCGGCTCGCCCGGCGCGCTCGCCTCGCTGGAGGAGGCGCGGGAGATCGCGGAGGGGGTCAAGTATCCCGTGCTCATCAAGGCCGCCGCGGGCGGCGGCGGGCGCGGCATGAAGGTCGCCCACAACGCGGACGAGCTGGAGGATGCCTGGCGCATCGCCCGCACCGAGGCCAAGGCCGCCTTCGGCGACGACAGTGTCTACATGGAGAAGTATCTCGACCGGCCCCGCCACATCGAGATGCAGGTCCTGGCCGACACCCACGGCAACGTCGTGCATTTCGGCGAGCGCGACTGCTCCCTCCAGCGCCGCCACCAGAAGCTGGTGGAGGAGGCCGGCAGCCCCGTGCTGACGGCTGCCGCGCGCGACGCGCTGGGCGAGACGGTGACCAAGGCGCTGAAGCAGCTCGGCTACCGCGGCGCCGGCACGCTGGAGTTCCTCTACCAAGACGAGCAATTCGCCTTCATCGAGATGAACACCCGGCTGCAGGTGGAGCATCCCGTGACGGAGATGGTCTGCAGCGTGGACCTCGTGCGCGAGCAGATCCGTGTCGCCGCCGGCGAGCCGCTCGGCTACGGGCAGGGTGACATCCGCTTCAAGGGCCACGCGATCGAGTGCCGCATCACGGCCGAGGACCCTGTGACCTTCGCGCCGAGCCCCGGCCGCGTCACCGCCTATCACGCGCCGGGCGGGCTGGGCGTGCGCGTGGACAGCGCGCTCTACGCCGGCTACGCCGTGCCGCCGCACTACGACAGCCTCGTCGCGAAGCTGATCGTCCACGGCTCCAACCGGGCCGAGGCGATCGCCCGCTGCCGCCGCGCGCTGACGGAGATGGTGGTGGATGGCATCCGCACAACCATCCCGCTGCACCAGATCATCATGGACGATCCGGAGTTCGGCGAGGGCGACTACACCATCCACTGGCTGGAGCGCTTCGTCGCCCGGCACCTGCCAGCGGAGTGAGGACGACCTCCCCGGCGGGGCGCCGGTTGGCGCCGCGCCGGGGATGGGCCTATCCTCCGCCGATGCGGATCTGCACGAACCTGCCCGCGCCGCCGGCCGCCGCATGAGCCGCCGCGCGCTGCCCATCACCCCCGACCTCGTCCTCCGCGCCTATCGCGCCGGTCTCTTTCCCATGGCCGAGGGTCGCCGTTCCCGCCACCTCTACTGGCTGGACCCGAAGCTGCGCGGGGTGCTGCCGCTGGACCGGTTCCACCTGCCGCGCCGCCTGCGCCGCACGGTGCTCTCCGGCGCCTTCGAGGTGACGGCGGATACCGACTTCCCCGGCGTGCTCGCCGCCTGCGCCGCCCCCGCCCCGGGGCGCGAGGACAGCTGGATCAACGAGGAGATCGAGGGTCTCTTCAACGCCCTGCACCGCATGGGCAACGCCCACTCCATCGAGGTGCGGCGGAAGGGGGCGCTGGTGGGCGGGCTCTACGGCATCCGGATCGGCGCGGCCTTCTTCGGGGAGAGCATGTTCGCCCGCGCCGATGACGCCTCGAAGGTGGCGCTCGTCCATCTCGTCGCGCGGCTGCGGCGCGGCGGCTTCACCTTGCTTGATACCCAGTTCCTGAACGACCACCTCGCGCGCTTCGGCGCGGAGGAGATCCCCCAGGCCGACTACCGCCTGCGCCTCGCCCAGGCCGTGGACCGGGCGGCGACTTGGCTGCCCGTCCTCTCCCCCGAGGCGCTCTCGGAGGAGGTGGAGGCGCTGCGCGAGATCAGCCGGGGCTGAGGGATCGCGAGGGCGGCGGCGCGGGAGGGCTGAACCTCAGCCCCTTCCTTGCCCTCCAGCACCTCGAGGAAGCGCTTCGCCCAGTCCTCCACGCTGTTCTCGCGCAAGCGCCGGAGCATGGCGCCGTGGCGCTCCCGCCGCTCCTCCAACGGCATGGCCAGGGCGGTATCCATCGCCTCCGCCATGCCCACCGCGTCCAGCGGGTTGACCAGCAGCGCCTCCGTCATCGCCTCCGCTGCGCCGGCGAAGCGGGAGAGGACGAGCACGCCGGGATCGGCGGGGTCCTGGGCCGCCACGTACTCCTTGGCCACGAGGTTCATCCCGTCCCGCAGCGGCGTCACCAGCCCGACCTGCGCCATGCGGTAGTAGCCCGCGAGGGTGTCGCGCGGCACGGCGCGGCCGACATAGCGAACCGGCGTCCAGTCGGCCTCCGAGTAGTCACCGTTGATCCGCCCGGCCAGCGTCTCGATCTCGCGCTTGAGGTCCTTGTAGGTCTCGACGTCCTCGCGCGAGCGGGCCGCGATCTGGAGGTAGGTCACGCAGCTCCGGCGCTCGGGGAAGCGCTCCAGCAGCGCGCCGAAGGCCCGCAGGCGCTCGGGCAGACCCTTGGTGTAGTCCAGCCGCTCCGCCCCGATCACGAGGGAACGGCCGGCGAGACTTGAGGCGAAGCGCTTCGCCTCGGAAGAGGCGACGCTGCGCGCGGCGATGTGGCCGAACTCGTCCGTCGCGATCGCGATGGGGAAGCTGCGCAGCTTGATGCGGCGGCCGCGCAGCCGCACCTCGCCCTCGGGCCGCACCTTCATCCCCGTGCCCTGGGCCATGCAGTCCATCAGCCCGACATGGTCGCGATGCGTCTGCACGCCCACGAGATCGTAGGCGAGGAGGTCGCGGATCAGATCCTCCGCGCCCGGCATGGCGGAGAAGACGGCCCAGGGCGGGAAGGGGATGTGGTGAAAGTAGCCGATGCGGTGACGCGAGCCGCGCGCGCGCAGCTCCGCCCCCAGCGGGATCATCTGGTAGTCATGCACCCAGATCGTGTCGTCTGGGCGCAGCAGCGGCATCAGCTTGTCGGCATAGCGCCGGTTGACGATGCGGTAGCACTCCGCCTGGTCGCGGTCATAGCTCAGCAGCCCCAGGCGGAAGTGGAACATGGGCCAGAGCGCGGAATTGGCGTAGCCGGCGTAGAAGCCGTCATAGGCCGTCTTGGAGAGGTCGATCACGGCGTAGTCTACGCCCGCCCGCCGCGCGTGGCGCACCATGTCCGCCGGCTCCTCCGAGGCGGTTCCGCTCCAGCCGAACCAGAGGCCGCCGCGGCTGCTGAAGGCGTCCTTAAGCGCCACGGCCAGCCCGCCCGCCGCCGGCGCCTCGCCCCGCTTCGGCACGGGAACACGGTTCGATACGATAACGAGGCGACCCACTACTCTCTCTCCCCGCTGGCCGGACCTGCTGCACGGCCGTGCCCCGCCCGCCCCATATGGGGCGCGGGCGGGCTTCCGACCGCAATAACCGGGGACAAGCCGGGCCGCGGTCGATGCCCGCTCGCTCCCTTGTCGCCGCTCTCCCCGGTTCGGCTCATCCCTCTTGCGCCACCATCGAAGAACCCATCGGCTCACGGCCGGTTTCCCGCCGGAGCCCCGCGCGGACCGGGGGGCGCGTCAGCGTCGCCCCTCCCGGTCCGAGAGGATGGCGGCCACCCGCGAGAGCCAAGCGCGCACGAGGGCCGGCCGCCCCGCGAAATCGTCCGGCACCCGCAGGCCGTAACCGCCATACTCGGCGCAGGCCGCCATGCCGTCCTCGTCGGTCACGTCGTCGCCGATGAAGATCGGCCGGCGGCCGGTGAAGGGCGGCACTGCCATCAGCCGGCGCACGGCGCCACCCTTGTCCGCCCCCACCGGGCGCAGTTCCGCCGCGGCATGGGCGGGGACGATGTGGAAGCCGTGCCCGTCCCCGCGCAGCAGTTCCTCCAGCAGGGCAAGCGCCTCGGCTTGCGACTCGGGGCGCTGGCGGAAATGCAGCACCAAGCCGTGCGTCTTGTGCTCCGCCAGCGTGCCGGGCCGGGCGGCCGCCCATTCATCGGCGGCACGGCGCCACTCGGGCGGTGGCACGGGAAGCGGCACGGCCCCGGGCAGGGAAGGGTCCAGCACGGCGCCGTGCTCCGCCCCGATGGGCAGGCTCGCCACCCCCGTATAGCCGCGCGCGATGGCCAGGCCGCGCCCCGTCACCACCGCCACGGCACCGCCGAGGGCCTCCTGAAGGTGGGAGAGAAGCTCCGACAGCTCTGGCGGCACCACCACCGCATCGGGGCGCGCCGCGATCTCCAGCAGCGTGCCGTCGAGGTCGAGGAAGAGGGCGGCATCGGGGCCCGGCATCGGCGGCCCGGCCAGGGCGACGCCCGAATCGGGGAGCTCTGTCATCGCGCCTCCTCTCCACGCCCTGCCCAACCGGGTCCCGCTGCCGCGCTCAGCGGCAATCGAGGATCCGGAGATCGTAAACCGGATGCTCCAGCATATGCGCGGCCGGCGCATTTGCCAGCATCCAGCCACGGAAGGCGGGCGGCGTGTTCCGCGAGCCGACCGTGTCCCGCACCTCGATGAAGGCGGCCGCGTCCGGCACCTCGTCGGGCGGGCGGGCGTTGCAGGCGAGCACGGTGATGGTGAGGCTGCCAAAGCGCACGGGCTGGTTCACCGTCGCGTCCAGCACGGTGATCCGGGCCGTCACCTTGTCGAGTGCCTGGAGCTGGGCGGTGCGCTTGCGCACCCAGGCCGCCTCGCCGACGGAGTCCTGGCTGGGCGCCTGGGCGAGGGCGGAGAGGGGGAGCAGCGCCGCCACCAGGGCGATCCGGGTCACCCGGCTCAGGAAGGGGCGCCTCATGAGGGGCGGCGCGGGCTCGGCAGAGCGGCGACGAGGTCGGTCAGCACGCGCCGCATCGCCGCCTCGTCCACCCCCATGAGCACCGCATCCTCGAAGGCGTCGCGCAGAACCTGCGCGACCTCGGCATGGTTCTCGGCCAGCATCCTCAGCTTCTCCCGGCAGGAGACAGGCTGGCCGTCCGCGCCCGGCCAGCGCTCGGGCGGGGCGAGGTCGCCCCCGCTCAACGCGGCCTGCCCGCCGGAGCGGTGGGCTGGGCGGGCGCCCGGGGCGCCGCCGCGCCGGGGCGCTGGGCGGCCGGCGCGGTGGAGGGCGCGGAGGCGGCGTTCTCGTTGCTCTTGTTCCCCGCCAACTCGGTGACGGAGAAGATGAAGCGGCCGAGCAGGCTCTCCAGGCTGACGGCGGACTGGGTGATCCTCACCTCCCCCCCGCTCGCCAGGTTCCGGTCGCTGCCGCCGGGCACGAGGGCGACGTATTTCCCGCCCAGCAGGCTCTCCGAGGTGATCTCGGCGGAACTGTCATCCGGAAGCTTCAGGGCGGAGTCGATGTCCATCGTCAGCACGGCGAGGAAGGTCTGCGGGTCGATCCGCTGCCCCGTCACGCTGCCCACCCTCACGCCGGCGATCCGGACGTCGGCGCCCTGCGCAAGCCCGTCCACCCGGTCGAAGCGCGCGGTCAGGCGCAGCCCGCTGCCGCCGCCCGAGCGGCCCGAATTCGTCACGGCATAGGCAAGGAAGATGACGGCCGCGAGGAGCACTAATGCCCCCGCCGCGATCTCCGCGATACTACGTTCCCTCACGCGACCTGCCCCGGAAATTTGACCCGCATCAGGAACCGGGGGTCCAGGCGTCGTAGTCGCCCGCCGTCGGCATGCGCTGGCCGCCCGCGAGGTCGTGGCCCTGGGGGCGGTAGGCCTTGGGCGTGCCCGTCAGGTTGCCCTGGTGCGGCTTCATCCAGGGCAGGCGCTTGCCGGCCTCCAGCGGGGAATCGACGGTGAAGTGCAGCCAGCCATGCCATTCCGGAGGCACCCCGCTCGGGTCCGGCTCGCCGGCATAGACGACCCAGCGGCGCTTACGGCCGTAGTTCATATAGTCGCGCCGGCTCTCGAAATAGACGTTGCCGGAGGAATCGGTGCCGATCCTGCGGCCGGTAAGGCCGGAGAGCCAGCGCTGCATGGCGGACATGGAAGGGCTCCTGCCGATGCGGGCGGAAGGGAATTGGGGGCTGCATATGGCACGCCCCGGCCGCGCTTGAAAGCCGCCGGGCGGATACCCGCTCTTGTGGCCCTGGAAGGCTCCGGACACGATATGGCAGCTTCACCCCCGGGGCGGCCGGGCTTATGTTCGCCACATGACGCGCAGCGACGGCACGATCCGGAACACCGTGTGGGAGGATGTGGCCCTGCGCCGCACTCGCGCCGCCGCCGATCCCGACGCCGATCCCCGCCAGGTCGCGCTCCCTGCCGACTGGGACGATGGGGCCGCCGAGGCCCTGGCAGCCCTGGCGCCGGGAGAGGGGCCGGTGGCGCTGCCCCGCCTCGCCGAGGGCTGGATTCGCCGCCTTGCCGCGCGCGGTCGCAAGCTCGGCGTGCTCGCCGATGCCGGGGCGTCCGAGCGATTCGCCGCGGCGCTGCGCGCCCTTCTCCTCGCCCGCCGCGGCGCGCCGGGAGCCGGGACCTGGGCGAACGACCCCAAGGCCGAGTCCCGCTTCGTCCTGAACCTCCCCGCCTTCCTCGACGGCGATGGCTTCGACTCCATCGGCTACGCCGCCTCGGTGCGGCTGGGCGTGACGGCGCTGGAGATCATGGGCGGGGCGAAGGCGATGCGACTGCGACTCGGCTTCGCCGACCTCGCCGGGCTGCTCGCTGGGCTGGGGCTGGACTACGAAACCGCCGAGGCCCGCTCGGTGACCGCCGCGATCGCCGCCCTCACGCGCGGCGCCGCCGAAGCTGCCTCGGGAGACCTGGCGGAGAGCTTGGGCGCGCGCGAGCCCGTCGCCCTCATCTGGCCGCAGCCGCCCGAATCGACCCCCGTGCCCGGCCTCGCCGAGGCCGCCCGCGCCGCGCTGGACGCCGCCGCCGGGGCGCTGGGCCTGCGCCACGCCGCCATCCTGGCCATCTCCGCGCCCGACGCGGTGGAGGCGCTGCTCGGTGCCGAGACGGGCGGGTTCGCACCGGCCCCCGCGCCCACGCGCCTCGTCTCCACGCCAGATGGCGGGATAGCCGAGATGCCGACCCTTGCCGCTCTGCGCGCCGGCCCGGATGCCGCCCGCCTCCTCGCCCCCCGCGGCCCGGAGGCCCGGGCGGGAATGGAGTCGATCCTCCGCCCCTGGCTGCATGCCGCCCCGGCTGTGGCCGCGCCCGCCGAGGCCCCTCGCCCCGCGCCGAAGCCGCGTCCCGTCGCCCAACCCGGCCACGGCCGCGGCGCCGTGTGGAAGGTGACGATCGGCGGCCACCGCGTGACGCTGCGGACGATGGAGGGCGCCTCGGGGCTGGAGGAGATCTCCCTCTCCCTGACCAAGGACGGCGCCGCCTTCCGCGCGATGGTGGACGCGCTCTGCCATTCTGTGACGGTCGGCCTCGCCGCCGGGGTGAAGCTGGACGAGTACGTCCAGTCCTTCGCCTATACCCGCTTCGGCCCGGCCGGCACCGTGGAGGGCGACCCGGCCATCCACCGCGCCTCCTCCGTGCTCGACTGGGCCTTCCGCCGCCTCGCGCTGGATCACCTCGGCGGCCGCGTCCTGCCCGACCCGACGGAGGAGGAGTGCGGTGCCGACCATCTCGGCACCGCCGCGCAGCAGCTCCCGCTCCTGCCGGACCTTCCCTCGGCCCCGGCGCCGGCCGGGCGCCGCCGCGCCCTGCGGCTGGTGGGCTAGCGCATGGCCCAGGCCGATCAGGGGCGGATCGCCGCCCGGCTGGCGGAACTCGGCGTGACCCTGCCCGAGGCCGCGAAGCCTATCGCTAACTACGTGCCCGCCGTGATCACGGGGAACCTCCTCTTCGTCTCCGGCCAGGTGCCGGTGCGCGAGGGCAAGATCGCCTATACTGGCAAGCTCGGCGCCACGGTGCAGGTGGAGATCGGCCAGAGGGCAGCGCAACTCTGCTTCATCAACGTCCTCGCCCAGGCCCAGGCGATGCTCGGCAGCCTCGACCGCGTGGCGCGCGTGGTGCGCCTCGGCGGCTTCATCGCCGCCGTGCCGGAATTCACCCAGCACGCGCAGGTGATGAACGGCGCCTCCGACATGGCGGTCGCCGTCTTCGACGATGCCGGCCGCCACGCCCGCAGCACCATCGGCGTCCCCTCCCTGCCCAGTGACGCGGCGGTGGAGGTGGAGGCCGTGTTCGAGATCGCGTGACAGGCAGGGAGGAGAGGGCCGAGGCCCTCATCCGGCGCTGGATGGGGAGCGGCGACCACTCCCTCCTCGCCGAGGACGTGTCCTGGCGCGTCTCCCCCGGCTACCCCGTGCCGCGCACGGTGTGGCGCGGCCGCGCAGAGGTGGAAGAGGGGTTCTTCCCGGTGCTGCGCCGCCACTTCCCGCACTGGCGCATCGAGGTGGAGAGCTTCGCCCCGCTGGCCGATGGCCGCCTCCTCGCCTCCGGTGCCTACGACGCGCGGGACACCGCCGGCCGCGCCGGCCGCGTGCCCTTCCTCCATGTCTGGACGGTGCGGGACGGCATTATCGCCGGGGTTGAGGCCGTGGCGGATTTCGGCGCCTTCGCGCCCCTAGTGCAGGGCTGAGCACCGCTTGCATCGCGCGCCGCGCGCCGCACATGCGCCACCATGCCTTCTGAGCTGACTCTCTCGCTGCATCCCCGCATCGCGGACATCCCGGCGGAGGAGTGGGATGCCTGCGACGAGACGGCGAATCCCTTCACCTCCCATGCCTTTCTGCTCTCGCTGGAGGAATCGGGCTGCACGGGGCCGCGCACAGGCTGGCTGCCGCAGCACCTCGCGCTGCGCGACGCCTCCGGCGCGCTGGTCGCCGTGGCGCCCGCCTATGTGAAGGGCCATTCCTACGGCGAGTACGTTTTCGACCACGCCTGGGCGCGGGCCTTCGAGAATGCGGGCGGCGACTACTACCCGAAGTTCCAGGTGGCTGTGCCCTTCTCCCCCGTGCCCGGCCCGCGGCTGATGGTCCGCCCGGGCACCGGCGTGCCGCATTCCGCCCTTGCGCAGGGGCTGGCGCAGGGGACTGAGGCGCTGAAGCTCTCCTCCTGCCACGTCACCTTCTGCACGCGGGAGGAATGGGAGGCGCTGGGTGAGGCCGGGTGGCTGCAGCGCATGGGCGTGCAGTACCACTGGACCAATGAGGGCTATGAGAGCTTCGACGACTTCCTCGGCGCCCTCGCCTCGCGCAAGCGCAAGGCCATCCGGCGCGAGCGGCGGGACGCGCAATCCGCCGGGCTGACGATGCGCGTGCTCTGGGGCGGCGAGATCACGCCGGAGATCTGGCGGCGCTTCCACAGGTTCTACCGCAGCACCACCGACCGCAAATGGGGCAGCGCCTATCTCACCGCGCGCTTCTGGCCACTGATGGGCGAGCGCATGGGCGACCGTGTCGTGCTGATGGTGGCGGAGCGGGACGGCGTGCCCGTCGCCGGTGCGCTGAACCTCATGGGGAGCGACGCGCTCTACGGCCGCAACTGGGGCAGCCTTGTCGAGGCGCCCTTCCTGCACTTCGAGCTCTGCTACTACCAGGCCCTCGACTTCGCGATCGAGCACGGGCTGAAGCGCGTAGAGGCCGGGGCGCAGGGCGAGCACAAGATCCAGCGCGGCTACCGCCCCGTGCCCACCTATTCCGCCCATCTCATTGCCCATTCCGGCCTGCGCCGCGCTGTGGCCGACTCGCTCCGCCACGAGCGCGCGGCGATCGAGGAGGAGATGGCGGAGCTCGACGCCCTCTCCCCCTATCGCCGCGCCGGTGACGACTAGGGCGTGCTCGCCGCCTACGCCCAGCTCGCGGGATCGATGATCCTGACCGGCGCGAATGTCGCCGTGGCCAAGGCGCTGGCTGCGGCCCTGCCGGTACCGCTCATCCTCGGCCTGCGCTGCCTTATCGCCTGCGCCGTGCTGCTGCCCCTGGCGCTCTGGCGGGACGGCGTGCCGCGTGCCCGCGGCGCCGTGCTGTGGAACCTCCTTCTCCAGGCCACGACGGGAACCGTTCTCTACAACGCCGCCCTTCTGGCGGGGCTCCGCTACACCTCGGCGCTGGAGGGCGGGCTGGTTCTGGCGACCATGCCCGCGGTCGTGGCCCTCGGCAGCGCCCTGTGGCTGCGCGAGCGCGTTCCGCCTCGCGGCTGGGCCGCCGTGGTGCTCGCCGCGGGGGGCATGGCCGCCATCGTCCTCGCCCGCGGCGGGGGAGGGGCGGGAAGCGCGCTCGGGAATGCCCTCGTCTTCCTTGGTGTCTGCGGCGAGGCCGCCTACGTGCTTCTGGCCAAGCGCGCTGCCGGGGCGCTGCCGCTGCTCACGGCCAGTCTGTGGATGCAGGGCTTCTCCGCCGCGCTGATCCTGCCGGCCTGGCTGCCCGAGGCGGGTGCCACCGCCCGTCTCGCTGACCCGTTCCTCCTTGTCCTGCTGGTTCTGCACGCGCTCACCGCCAGCATTTTCTCGCTCCTTCTCTGGTACAGCGGGCTGCGCCGTGCCACGGCCGGCACCGCGGGCGTGCTCACGGCCTTTCTGCCCGCTACGGCGGCGGTGACGGCCATTCTGTTCCTGGGCGAGGTCCCGGCCCCTGCCCACGCTCTCGGCTTTGCTCTGCTTCTCGCAAGCATTCTTCTCGCCACCTGGCCCGAAAGACCCCTGCGCTGAAACCCCGGCTAATCCTGACCGTCCCGAAACCCCTCAATCTCGCCGGAGGACGTCGCCGCACGACTTTCCTATGTCCAGGCTTCCCGCCACGCCACACTTGAACTCCCCCAGCGCGCCGCCTGGGTCTCAACCACGCAGCTTCTCCGATCGGCCCTGGTCGCGCTCGAAGCAGCCGAATGGACGGTGATGCTCGAATACGACCTGCTGCGCCTGGAGAAACGCGCCGATTGCGTGATCCTCACCGATCGCGCCGTATTCGTCCTGGAGATCAAGGATGGTGCTGCCGGTCATCATGCTGCAGACCTCCGCCAGGCTAAGGATTATGCGCTCGACCTCCGCGACTTTCATGCTGGCTGCCGTGACCTGCCGATTATTCCCGGCCTCGTCGCTACCCACGCTCCCGCCGTGCCCTTTGAGCCATCGCTGATCTGGCACGGTGTCTCGCCCCTGTGCGCGCCAACAATCGCGTGCTCGGCGACATTCTTCCTGCCGTCCAAGCGGCCATTGCTCTGCCGGTTACGCCGGTGAAACACGCTGCCTGGCTCAGGGCGCCCTACCGGCCGGTGCCGAACGTGCTCGAAGCCGCGACCATCCTCTTCGATCGGCATCGCGGTGCCGAGATGGTGTCCACCCGTGCGGATGCTGCGAATCTGACCCACACCACGGATGCGGTGCGCCGCGCCATTGCCGCCGCGCATGAGGCAGGGGAGCAGGTTGCCATTTTTAACACGGGCATTCCCGGCGCCGGAAAGACCCTCTGTGGCCTGAACATCGTCTTCGGCGCCCTGCGTGAAGACGGTGCCGCCTTCCTTACCGGAAACTCTCCCCTGGTGGAGGTTCTGCGCGAGAGCCTTGTCCGCCGCGCTGTCGCCGATGGCGGGCGGCGTTCCAGTAAGCGTTCCGAGGCCGTCACCGCTCTCCAGAATGTCCACCGTTTTCTCGAGCACTACGTCGAGCGCCCGGCCGAGGTCCCCGAAGCCCGCGCAATCGTCTTTGACGAGGCACAGCGTGCCTGGGACCGGGCCCAGGCCACCAAGCCCTCTCAGCGGCGCGGGGCAAGCAGGCTGCGGGACAGTGAGCCCGCCCACACGCTGGAGATCATGGGCCGCCACAGCGACTGGTCCGTCGTTGTTGCCCTGATTGGCAACGGGCAGGAGATCAACACGGGCGAGCCCGGTCTGGCAGAGTGGGGGCGCGTCATAGCCGCCTCGCCGGGCTGGCGGGCGGTGGCGCCGGAACGTGCCATCCGCGCGTCCGTAGCCACACAGCGCCTTGCCGAAGGCCCAAGACCCTGGCTGACCCTGGACGACGATCTCGACCTCGCTATCCTGATGCGCTCCGTCCACGATCCGCAAGGCACTCCCTGGGTGGATGCGGTCCTGGCGGGAGATGTGGAGAACGCCGCCAGCATTGCCCGGGAAGCCAGCGGCGTCCCTTATTTCCTTACCCGCGACCTTGCGGCCATGCGCGCTGCGCTGCGTGGTTGGCTGGCGCATGCGCACCCTGTCCGGCGCCCGCTGGAACATGGTTCGCGGCGCGACGGAGCGCGCCTTCAATCTTAACACGTGCCGTGTCCTCACTCGCGCCCGGTATGAAACCGTGATCTGGATCCCGCCCGGCAGCCCTGCGGGCGATGCCTGGCATGACTCGACCCGCGACGCCGCCGAGATGGAGGCGGTGGCGGCCTATCTCCTGGGCTGCGGTGCCCGACCGCTCGAGGCTGCGCCGGCATCGGATACTCTCACTGTACTGCTATAAGGACACATGCTCCGCCTCCTCCTCGCACCCCCCGCCGGGGCGGCCGAGCTGAAGCTTGCCTCCTGGAATCTCGCCTGGCTCACTACGCGGCCCGCCTCGCGGCCGATGTGATCGCCTTGCAGGAGGTGGACGGGCCCGAAGCTACCGCCCTGGTGCTCGACCCCGCGGACTGGCCCTTCTTCTTCCCGGAGGAGCGGGACGTGCAGCGCGCCGGCATCGCCGTCCGGCGCTCCATCCCTGCCCGCCAGCACCTGGATCTCGCCGCGCTCGACCTGCATGGCGGGCCCACTTCTCGCTTCGCCGGGGCGTGGACGTGACGGTGGGGCAGGGGCCTTCCGCCCTGCGCCTCCTCTCCGTCCATCTCAACGCCGGCTGCCGGGAGCCCGACAATGCCGGGCGGGAATGCGAGAGCCTGGCGCGTCAGGCCGGGATCCTGACCGGCTGGATCGAGGCGCGGCGGCGGGCCAGGGAGGCGTTCGCGATCGCCGGCGACTCCAAACGCCGCTTCGACCGCGACCCCGCTATCCTGCCCGCGCGGGAGCGCGCCCCGCCGCTCACCCGCGCGGCGGCCGCGCGGTCCAATCCCCGCTGGGGCGGGCGGCCCCTCATCGACCATATCCTCCCCGGCGGCGCGGCAAGGGAGTGGGTAGTGCCGGGCAGCTTGCGGGTCCTCGTCTATGCGGAGCGGGGGCGGGAGTGGCGGCGGCGCCTCTCGGACCACTGCCCCGTCAGCATGACCCTCGACATCCCCTGACCCTTCCGCGCGTTGCGCCTCCGAACCGCATCTGTCTCGGGGAGCCCGCATGCCTGCCCAATCCGACCTTCATGATTTCGTTGCTGCCTGCCGCGTGACCGATGGCAGCGGCTTCTCCCTTGCCGACCGCCGTTCCGACGAGGACGGCGGCATCGGCCTGGACAAGAAGTCGGGCGAGGAGGCACTGCGCGCTTCGGTGGCCCGCATCTCGGAGCAGCAGGAGCGGCTCTACGCCGATGCGCGCTGGTCCGTGCTCTGCATCCTCCAGGGCACGGATGCCTCGGGCAAAGACGGCGCGATCAAGCACGTCTTCTCCGGGGTGAACCCGCAGGGGATGCGCGTGGAATCTTTCTCCGCCCCCAGCACGCTGGAGCGCTCGCACGGCTTCCTCTGGCGCCACGACATGCTGCTGCCGCGCCGCGGGCGCATCGGCGTCCATAACCGCTCCTGGTACGAGGAGGTGCTCGTACCCCGCGTGCAGCCCTCCGTCCTCCAGGCCGCGCCGCTGCCGGCGGCGCTGGTCGGGCCCGCCATCTGGGCGGAGAGGCTGGAGGACATCGCGGCCCATGAGCGCTACCTCGCGCGGCAGGGCATGCTCGTCCTGAAGTTCTTCTTCCATCTCGGCAGCGAGGAGCAGCGCGAGCGCTTGCTCGCGCGGATCGACGAGCCCGCGAAGAACTGGAAGTTCCAGCTCGGCGACCTCGCCGACCGCGCGCTCTACGGCAAGTATATGGAGGCCTATGAGGAGGCGATCCGCGCCACCGCCGCGCCGCACGCGCCGTGGTTCGTCATTCCCGCGGACCGCAAGTGGCTTGCGCGGCTGCTGATCGCGGAGACGGTGGCGCGAGAGATGGAGCGGCTCGACCTGCAGTTCCCGCAACTCGACTCCGCCGGCAAGGCCGCGCTGCTGCGCGCACGGGACGCGCTCGCCTGAGAGGCACGGCGTCGTCTACATCGACGCGCAGCGCGAGGAGTGGGAGCAGCCGGCCGATCTCGTCATCATGGCCGCCTACCAGCTCTGGAACGTGCGCCTGATGCTCTATTCCGGCATCGGCCGGCCCTATGACCCGAGCACGGGCGAGGGGGTCGTCGGCAAGAACTACGCCTATCAGGCGGATTCCTCGGTCAACGGCTTCTTCGACAGCAGCCACGCCTTCAACCACTGGGCCGGGGCAGGCTCCCTCGGCATAACCGCCGACGAGTACAACGGCGACAATTTCGACCATAGCGGCCTGAACTTCGTTGGCGGCGCGAACATCAACTGCACGATCTTCCACGCGCGCCCCATCTCCGCGCGCCCCATCCCGCCCGGCACGCCGCGTTGGAGAAGCGCCTGGAAGAAGGCGACGCGCGACACCTATGGCAGCTTCGCCAATGTCGGCAGCCAGGGCTGCAACATGTCCTACCGCGACAACTACCTGGACCTCGACCCCTCCTACAAGGATCGCCTCGGCTGCCGGCTCCTGCGCATGACCTTCGACTTCAAGGCGAACGAGGAACGAATGTCGGCCTATGTCACGGACAAGATGGTGCCGATCATGCGGGCCAGGGGCGCGAAGCAGATCGTGGTCAATCCCAAGAAGGGGCCGTGGGCGTGGTCCCTTACCAGACCACCCACAATACGGGTGGCGCCATCATGGGCGACAATCCCCGGACATCGGCGGTGAACAAGTACCTGCAGGTCTGGGACATGCCGAACGTCTTCGTGCTCGGCGCCTCCGCCTTCCCGCGGAATGCCGGCTACAACCCGACGGGGACGGTGGGCGCGCTCACCTATTACGCGGCGGAGGCCATCACGAAGCAGGATCTGAAGAACCCCGGCCAGCCACTGGTGCAGGCCTGATGCGCGTGCGCCTCCTTGCCGCAGCTGCCGGCATCGCGGCCCTGCTCGGCACGACGCCGCTGGCGGCGGCGCCCGACAACTTCGACCAGGCCGAGCGCGGCCGCTACCTCGTCATCCTCGGCGACTGCGCGGCCTTCCATATGAACCCCAACGGGACAGCACGGGCTCGCAGGGATTCGTGGGCGGCCGCACGATCGAGACGCCCTTCGGCGAGATCGCAACCCCCAACATCACGCCCGACCGCGAAACCGGCATCGGCACGTGGTCCGCGGACGACTTTTGCCGCGCCATGCACGAGGGCATCCGCCCCAACGGCGCGCCTCTATCCCGGCTTTCCCTACACCTACTTCACCCGCATGCCGCGCGGGGACACCGACGCGATCTTCGCTTATTTCAACACGCTGGAGCCGGTCCGCAATCCGGTGGACCGCAACACGCTGCCCTTCCCCTTCAACATCCGGGCGTCGATGCTCGCCTGGAACGCGCTCTTCTTCGAGCCCGGCGAGTTCAGGCCGGACCCGAACCGCTCGGCCGAGTGGAACCGTGGCGCCTACATCGTGGAGAGGCCAGCCCATTGCGGCGCCTGCCACACGCCGAAGAACCTGCTCGGGGTCGACTGCACGAGCCAGCGTTTCGGCGGCGGGCCGCTCCAGGGCTGGTACGCGACGAACCTGACGACGGAGGAGCGCACGGGCGTCGGAAGCTGGAGCGTCGAGGAGATCGCCGAGTACCTCAAGAACGGCCGCAACGCGCGCAGCGCGGCCTCCGGCCCGATGGCGGAGGTGGTGGAGTACTCCACCGCGCTGATGACGGATGCGGATCTCCGCGCCATCGCCGTCTATCTGAAGGAGCCGCCGGGCGCGGCACCCGCGCCGCCCGCCCGCACCGCCCTGGCTGCCACGGACGAGCGCATGAGGACGGGCGAGGCGATCTATCTCGACCGCTGCATCGCCTGCCACACGCGGAGCGGCGAGGGGGTGCCGAGGATGTTCCCGCGCCTTGCCGGCAGCCAAGTCGTGCAGCAGGAGGGGAGCGAGACGGTGCTCCGCGTCGTGCTCCAGGGCGTGCGCGCCGCCTACTCGCCGCACGCGCCGACATCGCCTGCCGTGCCCGCCTTTGGCTGGCGCCTGGACGACGAGCAGACGGCCGCGGTGACGACCTACATCCGCAATGCCTGGGGCAATGCCGCGCCGGCCGTCACGGCCGGGGAGGCGGCGCAGATGCGCGAGCGCGTGCGGGACCGCCCCTGAGCCTGCCCCACTTCTTCAGGAGGATCACCCGCCCCAGGAAGGCCGCCCGGCGTGCCTGGTTTGCCGCTGTCGGTACCGCCCTCTCGGCAGCCTGTTCGCCACTGGATCTCGCCAACGCCCTTACGCCAAGGCGTGGTACGACGCTCTCGGCCGGCCTGCGGTACGGCCCGGGGGAGCGCGGCCTCTACGACCTCTATCGCCCGGCCGCGGCGCGCGAGGATGCGCCGCTGATCGTCTTCTTCTATGGCGGGGGCTGGCGCAGCGGGGAGCGCAGCGACTACGGCTTCGCCGCGCACGCCCTCGCTTCCCTCGGCGTGCTCGTCGCCGTGCCGGACTACCGCCTCTTTCCCGGGACGCGCTGGCCGGGCTTCGTGGAGGACGGCGCCGCCGCGGTGCGCGCCATCCGCGCTGGACCGGGGCAGGGGCGGCCCGTTTTCCTCATGGGGCATTCGGCGGGGGCCTTCATCGCCGTCTCCCTTGCGGCGGATCCGGGCTGGCTCGGGCCGGAGCGCGGAACACTGGCCGGTGCTGTCGGGTGTACCGGCCACGGTTGATGAGACACCGTGTTGCAGCCTAAGCGGCGAGAGCCTTGGTTGAAAGCTGATCCTGGCGGACGGCGTCGGGTGTTCTGAAGCCGTGCCGCTCGATCAGCCAGGTTGAGTTGTAGGTTCGGCGGAACTCGAGGAGCGCCTGGCGGAGTTGCTCGACGGTGTCGAAGGTCTGGACCCACAGGAGGTTCTCCTTGAGGGTCCGGATGAAGCGCTCGGCGCAGCCATTCCCTTCGGGAGCCCGGACGAAGGCGGGCGAGCTCTCGATGCCGAGGAACTTCAGCTCACCCTGGAAGGCGTCGGACATGTACTGCGAGCCATGGTCGTGGCGCAGCGAGAGGCCCGCGGCGATGCCTTTGGCGAAGCCGCCGAAGTGCTGGCGCACTCCCTGCCTGAGGGGTTCGAGTGCCTCGAAGCGGGTGCCGCGCCGGGCGGCATGCAGGCCCACGCACCCGGCGCTGTGGTGGTCGAGGGCGACGAACACCACCGCCTGACCCTCTGCTGTCCAGGTGGTGGTCATGTCGGTCGCCCACATGGTGTCCAGGGCCTCGGGGATGATGGTGCCGTCGTGGTTGCGCGGACCTCGCGGGCTGCCGACCCGGGACGGGGCCAGCAGGTCGTGCTCGCGCATGAGCCGCAGTGCCCGGCGCCTGGAGGTCCGGACGCCCTGCATGCGCAGCCTCGCCCAGACCTTGCGGTGCCCCTCGCCATGAAAGGGGCTGGCCGCGAGGACGGCCCGGATCGCCTCCAGCAGCGCCGCATCCGGCATCGGCCCGACCGGGCCACGTCGCCCCGGCGGTTCCGCCCGGGGTGGGGCACGATGGCGGTAGATCGTGGCTCGGGACGTGCGCCAGATCCGGCACACCCGCGCCAGGCCATAGGGCCTACCGCTGCCAGGTGACACCGTCAGGCTCATGGCCGTGACCTCCGCCGGGCCAAAGGGCGGCCGCCCTCCAGGGCTGCGACCTTGGCCTCCAGCAGCTCGCGCTCCAGCAGCATCTCACCCAGCCTCGCCTTGAGCCGCTCGCTCTCCAGCGCCTCGCCGTCGCTGGGCCGCGTCGCCAGGCTCGCCTCGCCAGCGGCCAGGAAGGCGTCGCGCCAGCCGCTCAGGGTAGCCGCCGTCACACCCAGCGCCCGCGAAACCGTCTCCAGGTCCTCGCCCCGGAGCAGCCGCAGCACCGCATCCCGCTTGCGCTGCCGTGACATCCGACCACCCCGGCCAGGACCAGCGGCATCCGGCGTCTCTGTCGTCATCATCCACCCCATCCGCGGATACCGTCCGCTTGCGGGGTGTCTCGATCAACTGTGGGGCGGAGGACGGGCTGGCCGGCCCCTACGACTTCGGGCCTGAGGACGACCCCCATGGCATTTTTGCCGCGGCTCCCGGCGCGCGTGCCCGGGCGGCCCCGGCGGACGAGGCTCGCCTGCGCGGCGCGCCGCCCCTCCTGCTGCTTCACGGCACGGAGGATGACACGGTGCGCCCCGCCCAGACCACGCGCTTCGCGGCGCTGGCCCGGTCGCAAGGCGTGGAGGTGGGGGCGCAGTTGCTGCCGGGCCTCGGCCATGTCGGGATCATCGCGGCTCTGGCGGGGCCGGTCCGTGCCCTCGGCCTGGAAGGAGCGCCGGTGCTCGAGACAGTCGGCGCGTGGCTGCTGCGCCGTGCGCACCCTGACTGAGGGCGCGGGACGGCCGGCTATTTCGAAGCGATTCGAACAGACTTGCTGTCCACCGCGGTGATTTCCGGCCGCAGGGTCAGGCGGGTCACGCCCCGCTCATGGGGTTGCGTCACCAGCGGGTTCTCGCCGGGATGGGCGCGCATCCATTCCAGCACCGCGACCAGCGCGGCGACCCGGCTCTCGCCGTTGATGGAGTAGGTGGCGCCCTCATGGTCGAACTTGGCGACGGTCCGGCCCGGCACGTCCACCGCACCGTCCAGCCGCTCCCAGTCCGGGTACCGGGTCGCGCGCGGGAGCACCACCTGCTCCAGCACGGCCTGGAAGCCCGGGAAGATGTAGGACTTCACGGAGCGGCCCGCCTCGATCAGCCCGGTTTCGCCAGGGTCCAGAGTCCCGCGGCTCGCGCGGGGGCGTATCTAGGCGAAAACCGCGCTGAGGACCAGTAATCCAATGACGACCAAGCCGAGGTTGGAGAACAGGAACTCAACGCGGTTCATCTACACTAAACAGTTCGCTGCCGGTTGCGGGGCGGCGGGACTAGCCCGCCGCTTCCGGCTCCCGCTCCGCCTCGCCGTCGCCGTCATTGCCGCCCTGGCCCTCATCGGGCTTGGGCAGCGCCGGCGGCGGCGCCTCGGCGATGTCGAAGGTGAGGGCATCGTCCTTCAGCCCCACCTTCACCGAGCCACCCTTCACCAGCTTGCCGAAGAGCAGTTCCTCGGCCAGCGGCTTTTTGATGTACTCCTGGATCACGCGGGCCAGCGGCCGCGCACCGTAGAGGCGATCATAGCCCTTCTCGGCCAGCCACTCCTTGGCGGCGGAGGACAGCTCGATGGTCACGTTCCGGTCCGCGAGCTGGGCCTCCAGCTGCATCACGAACTTCTCGACGACGTTGCCGACGATCTCCGGCGTCAGCCCGGCGAAGGGCACGATCGCGTCCAAGCGGTTGCGGAACTCCGGCGTGAAGAGCCGCTTCACTGCCTCCTCGTCCTCGCCCACCCGCGCCTCGCGCCCGAAGCCGATGGCGGGCTTCGCCATGTCGGAGGCGCCGGCATTGGTGGTCATGATGAGGATGACGTTGCGGAAGTCGACCGTCTTGCCGTTGTGGTCCGTCAGCTTCCCGTGGTCCATCACCTGCAATAGGATGTTGTAGAGATCCTGGTGCGCCTTCTCGATCTCGTCGAGCAGGAGCACGGCATGCGGGTGCTGGTCGATGCTGTCGGTCAGCAAGCCGCCCTGGTCGAAGCCCACATAGCCCGGGGGCGCGCCGATCAGCCGGCTGATGCTGTGCCGCTCCATGTACTCCGACATGTCGAAGCGGATCAGCTCGATGCCAAGCGTCTTGGCGAGCTGTTTGGCCACCTCCGTCTTGCCGACGCCCGTGGGTCCGGAGAAGAGGTAATTGCCGATCGGCTTCTCGGGGTCGCGCAGCCCGGCCCGGGCCAGCTTGATCGCGGCCGAGAGGGCCTCGATCGCCTTGTCCTGGCCGAAGACCATCGACTTCAGATCGCGCTCCAGGCTCTTGAGCGTCTCCTTGTCGTCGGTGGACACGGACTTGGGTGGGATCCGCGCGATCTTCGCGACGATGTCCTCCACGTCCTTCAGCGTGACCATTTTCCGCCGCTTGCCCTCGGGCAGCAGCATGCGGGAGGCGCCGACCTCGTCGATCACGTCGATCGCCTTGTCCGGCAGCTTGCGGTCATGGATGTACTTCGCCGAGAGCTCCACCGCGGCGCGGATCGCCTCCGGCGTGTACTTCACCTTGTGGTGCTTCTCGTAGTTCGTCTTCAGGCCGGTGAGGATCTTCACCGCGTCCTCGACACTCGGCTCGTTCACGTCGATCTTCTGAAAGCGCCGGACGAGGGCCCGGTCCTTCTCGAAGTGCTGCCGGTACTCCTTGTAGGTGGTGGAGCCAATGCAGCGCAGCGTGCCCTGGGCGAGCGCTGGCTTCAGCAGGTTGGACGCATCCATCGCCCCGCCCGAGGTCGCGCCGGCACCGATAACCGTGTGGATCTCGTCGATGAAGAGGATGGCGCCGGGCTGCTGCTCCAGCTCGTTCACCACGGCCTTCAGCCGCTCCTCGAAGTCCCCACGGTAGCGCGTGCCGGCCAGCAGGCTGCCCATGTCCAGCGCGTAGATCGTGGACTTGAGCAGGACCTCGGGGACGTCCTCCTCGATGATTCGCTTGGCCAGGCCCTCGGCGATGGCGGTCTTGCCCACGCCGGGGTCGCCCACATAGAGCGGGTTGTTCTTCGTCCGGCGGCAGAGGATCTGGATCGTGCGCTCGATCTCCTCGGCGCGCCCGATCAGCGGGTCGATCTTGCCCTGGCCAGCCTTCTTGTTGAGGTTCACGCAGTAGTTCGACAGCGCGTCGCCGCCGCGCTTGGCGCCGCCCTCGCGGCGCTCCTCGCCACCGCGGTTCTCGTCGGAACCCTCGCCGTCCTTGCCCGCATTGCCCTGCACGGGGCGGGTCTGGCTGCGGCCGGGGGCCTTGGCGATGCCGTGGGATATGAAGTTCACCGCGTCGAGCCGCGTCATGTCCTGCAGCTGCAGGAAGTAGACGGCGTGGCTCTCGCGCTCGGAGAACAGGGCCACCAGCACGTTCGCGCCGGTCACCTCGTCGCGCCCGGAGGACTGGACATGGATGGCCGCGCGCTGGACGACGCGCTGGAAGCCAGCGGTCGGCTTCGGATCGCCCCCGCGGTCGGTCACCAGCCCGGCGAGGTCCTTGTCCAGGAACTCGGCGAGGTCGCGCTTGAGCTTGTCCACATCCACGCCGCAGGCGCGGAGCACCGTTGTGGCGTCCGTGTCCTCGGCGAGGCTGAGGAGGAGGTGCTCCAGGGTCGCGTACTCGTGCCGGCGCTCGCTGGCGAGGCCCAGGGCGCGGTGGAGCGTCTGTTCAAGGTTACGGGACAGCATAATCGACGCTCCCCTATCTCATCGGCCGCCGGGATCTCCCGGCAGGACGTCCCCCTGGACGTCAAGCTTGGGGCGGCCGCTACTCAGAGGTCTATATTGGGACTAATTCCCCGAACGCGGAGGGGAGGGGTCGGTTACGCGGTGTTTCAACGCTCCGACCTTCCCCGCCAGCCCGCAGAATCAGTCCTTCTCAATCGTGCACTGCAGAGGGTGCTGGTTCTGGCGCGCCAGGTCCATCACCTGTGTCACCTTTGTTTCGGCTACCTCATAGGTGAAGACCCCGCAGACCCCCACGCCCCGCCGATGGACGTGCAGCATGATGCGGGTCGCCTCGTCCCGGTTCTTCTGGAAAAACCTTTCCAGAACGTGAACGACGAACTCCATCGGCGTGTAGTCGTCGTTCAACATCAAGACCTTGTACATGGTGGGCTTGCGCGTCCGCGGGCGCGCCTTGACCACCACCCCCGTCGCCGGGCTCCCGCCATCCGTGCCCGAGCCGCCGTCGCCTGGCGTGTTCGGGCGGGACGGAACATTGCCCTTGTCGGGCCCACCCTTGTCGGGATTTTCGGAATTCCCGCCCGTCATGCCGCCCGGGCGCCTGTCCTGCTCTGTCATCGCCCCGCCATGGTCCCACGGATCGCCGGCTTGCCAAGGGGGCCGGCGTCCCGCCGATGTACTATTGTGCTGTGAGGATACCGGATCGCATCGCGCGAGGTGAAGCCTCTCGGCACCCCCGCATATGGGCCAGAGCCCCTCACCTTGCCAGGGGGTGGCCCCCCGATCGAACGCGAAGGACCCCGCGCGCCGCACCCCGAAGGGTGGGCAGGCGGGGTCCCGCGATCCCGGTGGCCGGCCACAAGGGGGTGCCCCTGCGGCCGGCCGGGGCCGGATCAGGCCGCGAGCGGCTTGGTCGCGCGCTCCATGGCGAGCGAGACGCGCTGGGTCACCGGGGTGGTGACCTGCTCGGCGAGGCGGAGGGAGGCCTCCTGCATCTTCGTCGTCTCGGACATCACGCGGTCCAGCGTGCCGCGTGCGTAGTTCGCCTGGATCTCGGCGGCCTCCTTGAGGCTCTTCACGGTAGCCAGGGCGCGCGCGCCCTCGAGCGCGTGGTCGGTCAGGGACTGGGCGAAGGCGAAGGCCTGACGGCTCAGGTCCTGAGTGCCCATCATCCAGGTCTGCGCGACCTGCGTGAAGATCTCGGCGTTGCCGCGCGAGAACTCGGCGAACTCCTGGGCGGCCTTGCTGGCCTGCTCCATGGCGGAGCGCATCTGGGTGGTGCCGGCCTCGGCGAAGTTCGTGGCCTTGCTCGCCACGTTCTCAGTGGCGGCGGTCGTCGCGGTGGTGGCGGCGGTGCTCACGGTGTCGGTCGCGAGGCGGGCAACCTTGGGGGACTCATTGGCCATGACTGTCGTCTCCTGGATTTTCGAAGGGGCAGGCCATGATCGTTGCCATGGCTTTGCTGCGCTGCAACATGGGTCTTATACCGAGCGCAATGAACGGCTGTCATCCACTATTCTGCAGTGCAACATCACAATTACTTTATGTAAGAAACTTTCGGTCAAAGGTGAATATACCGTAAAAACCGACGCATAGCCTGAAAGACCGTCATGTTCGGGTGGACAGGCTCGCGCGAAGCCCCGTATCGTCGGGGTCCGGGATGGCTGGGGGGCCTACCGGGACGGCCATTACCGCGGGGGCGGGGCCGAGACATGGGGGATTGCTATGACACAGGGTTTGGGGGCCTGGCTTGGCCGTGGGCGCGGTGGCGTCCGGTCAATGGCCAGGAATGTGGGCTGGATGGCAGCCCTGCTTCCAGCCCTGCTGGCCGCCCAGCCCGCCGCGGCGCAGATCGGCAGCGAGCGCTACGCCTCCTTCGTGATGGACGGCCGCACCGGTCAGGCCCTCGGCGGCGCCAGCGCGGACGAGCTCCGCTATCCCGCCTCCCTCACCAAGATGATGACCCTCTACATGCTGTTCGAGGCGATGCGCGAGGGCCGCATCACTATGGCGAGCCGCGTCTATATCAGCGAGGAGGCGAACAGCCGGCAGCCCTCCAAGCTCGGCGTGCCCCCGGGGATGACGATCCCGGTCGAGGTCGCGATCTACGCGCTAACCATGAAGTCGGCCAATGACGTCGCCACGGCGGTCGGCGAGGCGCTGGGCGGCACGGAGGAGCGGTTCGGCCAGATGATGACGCAGAAGGCGCGTCAGCTCGGCATGACGAACACGACCTTCCGCAACGCCTCCGGCCTGCCCGACTTCAACCAGACGACAACGGCGCGCGACATGGCCACCCTCGGCCGCCGCCTCTACTTCGATTTCCCCGACCGCTGGCACTACTTCGGCAGCGCCGTGGTGCGCGCCGGCAACTACGCCTTCCGTAACCACAACCGCATGCTCGGCGAGTACGAGGGTGTGGACGGGGTGAAGACCGGCTTCATCAACGCCTCCGGCTTCAACAACGTCATTTCCGCCCAGCGCGGCGGCCAGCGGGTCTTCGTCTCCGTCTTCGGCGGCGCCTCCTGGGTGGAGCGCGACCGCCACGCCGCCATGCTGCTCGATGACGGCTTCTCCCGCCTGGGCGTGGCGCCCCCGGCCCGCATTCCCGATTCTAGCCTAGTCATGGCTCGGGCGCCCTCCGTGCTCTCCCGCGCCCAGGCCGCGATGATCGCGGCGCCGGTCGCGCGCTCCAACATCCGCCAGGTCTCGCTGCGCCAGGTCCGCACGGTCACCGAAGCCGCCGAGATCCGTGGCCGCCGCGCCGGGGCCACGGCGAAGCCGGTCGTGAAGCGGGGCACCCGGGCCGCGGCCGCGCGCACCCGCCGCGTAATCGAGCAAGGCGATGGCGGCGGCTTGGTCCGCGTGGCCACCCCGGCCAAGCGCCGCAACACCCCCGCCGCCGCGGCCCCCCGCGCCAAGCGCGCCCGGCGCTGATCCCTCCGAAAGATCCTGCGTCGAGCCAAGGGGGCCGCAACTCGGCCCCCTTCTTCGATCAGGCCATGCCGCCGCGGGCCGAGACAGGCCAGAGGCACTCCACCCGCCCCTTCCGCACGCCGACATACCAGTCGTAGCGGTCCACCGTCGGGTCGCAATGGCCGGGCACCAGCCGCAGGCGCTCGCCCAGCTTCGGCCGAGCCCCGCCCTCGACCACCAGCGCCCCGTGCTCGTCCGAGGCGCCGGTGTAGCGAACCCCTGGGCGCTCCCAGACGAGGGGCGGGCCCGAATCGACCGCCACCGCCTTATGCCCGGCATCGAGCACCGCCACCCCGTCCCGCGGCGCGGACATCACCTGGGACAGAACGAAGAGGCTCTGCCGGAAGGCGGGCGGCTCGCCATTGGCCGCGTAGTCGGCATCCATGAAGGCGTAAGAACCCGCCTGGATCTCCGTCCAGAGCCTGGACTCCAGCTCCAGCTCATAGGTCCCGGTGCCGGCCCCACCGATGATGGGGCAGGGCAGGCCGCGCTGGGTGAGCTGCTCCACCGTGCGGCGCACGCCATCGGCGGCCCCGGTGATGGCGGCGCGGCGCTCCTCTATGCCCCGCTTGTGCTGGGCGCTGCCGTGATAGGCCTGGAGCCCGCCAAAGATGAGGTGCGGGGAGGCCGCGATCCGCTCGGCCAGCGCGACCGCCTCGGGCCCGGGGGAGACGCCGCAGCGCCCAGCGCCGACATCGATCTCGACCAGCACCTCCATCCGGCGCCCGGCGGCCTCGGCCACGGCGGCGATCGTGTCTATGCCCGCAGCGTCGTCCGCGCAGACGGCGACCTTGGCGATGCCGGACAGGGCGGCGAGGCGGCGGAGCTTGCGGGGATCGACGACTTGGTTGGAGACGAGGATGTCGGGCACCCCGCCCCAGGCCAGCGCCTCGGCCTCGGCCACCTTCTGCACGCACTGGCCCACCGCGCCGCGCCGCATTTGCTGCTGCGCGATCACCGCGGACTTGTGGGTCTTGGCATGGGCTCGCAGCTTCGCGCCGGTGCCGGCGAGGCGGGCGGCCATGGCATCGAGATTCGCCTCGAAGGCGTCGAGGTCGAGCAGGAGGGCGGGGGTGTCCACCTCCTCCTCACGCATCCCGGGTTCGGCGGGTGGGGCTTGCAGCATTCCGGTGCTCCGTGGTCCCGGGCTTTCTAGCCCGGGCCGGAGCGTCGCGTCAGGCCCGGGGCTGCGCGTCGTGGCCAGGGCTGCGCGCCCGCTATGAAGCGCGGCACCACCCAGGCGCGCGCCCGCACCGGCCCGCGCCTAGCCTCGACGCGGGGGGGCACAAATCGGTAGCAGGGGCCCTCGTAGCGCCGCAGCGCCGCCTGGCGGCCGGGCCGGGGCGGACCAGCGCGCCTTCCACGGAAGCACCGGGGCGGCGGATGAGGGTGGGATAGGGCGCGCCGCGGGAGGCAGTCCGCACGAAGCCATGCAGGACAGCCGGGCGCGGCAGGGAGGGATCGCCGGACCGGCGCGCGAGGATGCGCCCGTCCAGCAGGGTGCCGTAGAGGAAGACGGGGCTCAGTGCCCCGCATTCTCCCCGGAGAAGTCGGGCGCTGCCAGCCCGCTGGCCTCGAGCTGCTTCGCGATCCCCGCCTTCAGCCGCTCCAGCCCTTCCTCGCTCTTCGCCTCGGCGCGGGCGACGAGCACGGCCTGGGTGTTGGAGGCGCGGAGCAGCCACCAGCCGTCATCCGTCAGCACGCGCACGCCGTCCACGTCCTGCACCTTCGCGCCCTCGGCGGCGAGGCGGTCCTTCACCTCCCGCACGACGACGAACTTGCGGTCCTCGGCGCAGTCGAAGCGCAGCTCGGGCGTGTTGATCACCTTCGGCATGGCGTCGCGCACGGCGGAGAGCGTCTCGCTCATCCGCGCCACGATGCCGAGCAGGCGCACGGCGGAGTAAGGGGCGTCGTCGAAGCCGTACCACTTGTCAGCGAAGAAGATGTGGCCGGACATCTCGCCCGCCAGCGGCGCGCCGGTCTCGGCCATCTTCGACTTGATGAGGGAGTGGCCCGTCTTCCACATCAGCGGCGTGCCGCCGGCCTTGGCCACCTCGTCGAACAGCACTTGGCTCGCCTTCACGTCGGCGATGATCGTGCCGCCGGGCTTGCTCTTCAGCACGTCGCGCGCGAGGACGATGAGAAGCTGGTCGCCGAAGAAGATATTACCCTTATCGTCCACCACGCCGATGCGGTCCGCATCGCCGTCGAAGGCGATGCCGAGATCGGCGCCCTGCTTCGCCACTTCGGCGATGATCTGCTCAAGGTTTTTCGCCACCGTCGGGTCGGGATGGTGGGCGGGGAAGTTGCCGTCGATCTCGCCGTTGATGACGGTGTGCTCGCCAGGCAGCCTGGCCGCGAGCATCTTGGTGATCTCGGCGCCCGAGCCGTTGCCGGGGTCCCACACCACCTTCAGCTTGCGGTCGCCGCCGTCATAGTCCTGCAGCAGGCGGGCAACGTACTGCTCGGAGATGTCCTCCTGGCGGGAGGAGCCCTGGGCTTCCTCCACCACGTCGCCCTCGGCCGCCATCTTGCCGAGGTTCTGGATGTCAGGCCCGAAGAAGGGCTTCTTGCCGATCATGGACTTGAAGCCGTTGTAGTCCGGCGGGTTGTGGCTGCCCGTCACCATCACGGCGCCGTCGGTGCCGAAGTGGTAAGCGGCGAAGTAGAGCATCGGCGTCGGCGCGCAGCCGATGCGGATCACCTCCATGCCCGAGGCCATGAGGCCGGCGACCAGCCGCTCCTCCAGCATCGGGGAGGAGAGGCGGCCGTCATAGCCCACAGCCACCTTCGCCCCGCCCTGGCGCGAGACGATCGAGCCGAACACCCGGCCGATGGCGAAGGCGTCCTCTCCCGAGAGGGTTTTGCCGACGACGCCGCGGATGTCGTACTCGCGCAGGCTCGTCGGGTCGAAGCGGTGGCTGAAGCTCGGCATCGCGGTCTCTCTCACGGTCGTCCGATGGACAGGTACTGGAACCCGGCCTCGCGGAAGGCCTGGGGATCCCAGGCGTTGCGGAGGTCGAGGACGATGTTCCCGGCCATGGCGGCGCGGAGCCGCTCGGGGGCCAGGGCGCGGAACTCGTTCCACTCGGTCAGCAGCACGAGGGCGTCCGCCCCCTCCACCGCGTCGAGGGCAGAGCCGGCGAAATGGGTCGCGGCCGGCATGAGCTGGCGCGCATGGCCGGGCTGGGGGTCGTAGGCGCGGATGGTGGCGCCGGCGGCCGCAAGCTTGGGCACGACGACGAGCGAGGGAGCGTCGCGCATGTCGTCCGTCTCGGGCTTGAAGGTCAGGCCGAGCACCGCGATCGTCCTGCCCGCGACCGAGCCGCCCATGGCCGCGATCACGCGCTCGGCCATGGCCTCCTTGCGAGCCTCGTTGGCCGCGATGGTGGTCTCGACGATGGTGGCCGGCGCGCCCAGCTCCTGGGCGGTGCGGGCTAGGGCGAGCGTGTCCTTGGGGAAGCAGGAGCCGCCATAGCCTGGGCCGGCGTGGAGGAACTTGCGGCCGATCCGGCCATCGAGCCCCATGCCGCGGGCGACGTCGTGCACGTTCGCGCCCGCCTTCTCGCAGAGATCGGCCATCTGGTTGATGAAGGTGATCTTCACCGCGAGAAAGGCGTTGGCGGCGTATTTGATCAACTCGGCCGTCTCGAGGCCGGTCTGCACGATCGGCGTCTCGATGAGGTAGAGCGGGCGGTAGAGGCGGCGCAGCACGGTGAAGGCCCGCTCGCTCTCGGCGCCGATCACCACGCGGTCGGGGCGCATGAAGTCGCCGATTGCGCTGCCCTCGCGCAGGAACTCGGGGTTGGAGGCGACGTCGATCGGGTGCGCCGGGCCCACGCGCGCGATGATCTCCTGGATCCTGCGCCCGGTGCCGACGGGCACGGTAGACTTCGTCACCAGCACCAGCGGGCCGCGGGCGGCGCGCGCCACCTGCTCGGCCGCGGCGAAGACATAGGTGAGGTCCGCATGCCCGTCCCCGCGGCGCGACGGCGTGCCGACGGCAAGGAAGACCGCGTCCGCCCCCTCCATCGCCTCGGCAAGGTCGGTGGTGAAGGAGAGGCGGCCATCGCGGACGTTCTCGGCGACGAGCTTGTCCAGCCCGGGCTCGTAGATCGGGATGCGCCCCGCCCGCAGCGCCTCGACCTTCGAGACCTCGGCGTCAATGACGCAAACGTCAACGCCGAACTCGGCGAAGCAGGCGCCGGAGACGAGGCCGACATAGCCGGCGCCGATCATGGCGATGCGCATGAGAACTCCCTGGCCGGTCCGCGGGCCGGGGCCCGCGGCGCGCCCTGCATATCGCGCGGTCCCGCGGCGGTCGATACAGCCGCCGGGGCCGCCGTCGAAGGCGTGATCAGCCGGCGTAGCGCGGCAGGAAGGCGCGCACGGCCTCGGCCAGGTCGGGGCGCTTCAGCGCGAAGGCGATCTGCGCCTCCAGAAAGCCCGCCTTGTCGCCGCAGTCGAAGCGCCGGCCCTCGTAGCGCAGCCCGTGGAAGGGCTGGCTGCCGATGAGCTTGGCCATTGCGTCGGTGAGCTGCACCTCGCCGCCCGCGCCCTTCTCCATCAGCGAGAGGAAGTTCACGACCTCCGGCATCAGCACGTAGCGGCCGATAATGGTGAGGTTCGACGGGGCCTTCTCCACCGACGGCTTCTCGACGAGGCCCTTGACGGAGACGAGCTTGCCCTTGTCCTCCAGCACATCGAGCACGCCGTACTTGTTGACGCGCTCCATCGGCACTTCCTCGATGGCGACGACGTTGCCGCCGGTCTCCATGTAGGCGTCGGCGAGCTGCTTCGTGCAGGAGACCTCGCACTGCATGAGGTCGTCCGGCAGGAGGATGGCGAAGGGGTCGTTGCCGATGAAGGTGCGCGCGCACCAGATGGCGTGGCCCAGCCCCATCGGCACCTGCTGGCGCACGGTGGTGATGGAGCCCGGCTCCACCGCGCTCGCACGCAGATCGGCGAGGATCTGGTCCTTCGCACGCTCTTTCAGCGTGCGCTCTAGCTCATAGGCGACGTCGAAATGCTCGACGATCGCGGTCTTGCCGCGGCCGGTGATGAAGCAGAACTGCTCAATCCCGGCGTCGCGCGCCTCCTCCACCGCGTACTGGATGAGGGGCTTGTCCACGACAGGCAGCATCTCCTTCGCCAGGGCCTTGGTGGCGGGAAGGAAACGGGTGCCCAGGCCCGCGACGGGCAGGACAGCCTTCTTCAACGGCTTCGGCACGGGAGGCGGTTCCCCTTAGTCTGGTTATCGCCCGAAGATGTGCCACGGCTCGCCGTTTTTGGGAATGCACCCCCAGGTTGCGCCCGCCGGATCAGCCGAGGAGAGCGTCCCGCGCGGCGTTCACGCGCGCTGCCAGCCAGTCCGATCCGCCGGCATCGGGGTGAGCGGCGCGCATCAGCCGGGCATGGGCGGCGCGAATCTCCTCCTCGCTCGCCCCCTCGTCCAGGCCGAGTACGGCCAGCGCCTCCGCCCGGTCCGGCGCGGGGGAGGCGGGGCCTGCCTCCGCGCGCCAGCCGGGATGGGCGCGGTCGAGCCAGGCCTCGATCAGCGGCACGCTCTCAGGGTCCGCCGAGGCGGCCTCGGCCAGGAGGGCGCGCGACTCCGCGGGGGACAGATCGGCCAGATCCCGACCGGCCATGGCCCCGCGCAGCACGCGGCCGGAGAGGGTGCCGGAAGCGGGGTCGAGCCGCATGGAGAGCATCGCGGTCTCCACCGTATCGGCCGGGGCGTCGCCCAGAGCGGCGGGCGGCTGGCGCGACTTCCACCAGCGCCAGGCGGCCGGGCCGAAGAGGGCGAGGGCCCAGACCAGACCGCCCGCGCGCCCGGTGAGCAGCAGCACCACCACGAGAACCAGCCCCGCCGCGGCCAGGATCGCCGCGAGCGCGGTCTTCACCCCGGCCACGCTGGCCGTGCTGAAGGCCCGCAGCCCGAGGGCGAGCAGCACGAGGATGAGCGCGCCGGCCGCGAGGGCGATCATCGTGCCCCTCCCGGCGGCGGGAGCTGGGCGAGCAGCGGGCCCGCGCCCGGCAGCCGCGCCAGCGCCTCCCGCCCGCCCGTGGCGAAGGCCGCCGCGCCGCGCAGCAGGGCGGCCAGGGCGCCGGGGCTGCGGTGGTCGAAGGGCGCCCAGGCGCCGCCCGAGGCGCGGGCGATGCCGCGCAGCACCGCGGAGGCGCCGGGATCGTCGCCCTCCTGGAAGACAAAGGCGGGTGTGCCGCGCGCCCCGAGTCGGGCTGCGGCGGCGAGGATGGGGCCGGGCTCCTCCTCCACCGCGTCCCCCACGAAGACGAGGGCGTGAAGCCGGGCCCGGGCCGCCTCCGCCTCGGCGTGGCGCAGCAGGCGCAGGATCTGCGTGTGGCCGCCGCGGCAGAGAAGCCCCCTCATCTCCGCGGCGAGGGCGCGCGAATCGGCCAGGAAGGGCGTGGCCCGGAACTCGCCGTGCCCGCGGTAGAAGGCGAGGCTGATCGCCAGCCGCCCCGCCGCCTCGGCGAACATTCCGGCCTGGAGATGGCAGGCCTGGTCCCAGGTGGGCTGGCGGCTGGCCGTGGCGTCCACGGCGAAGACGAGTCGCGCGGGGGAGGGGGCGGCGCGCAGGGCGGGCACCGCCGCCGCCTTCTGCAGGAAGGCGGTGATGGCGCTGGATGTCTGGGCGGGAACCAGCGGCTTGGCCATGCCGGAGATATGGGGCGCCGCCTCTTCGGGTGGAACGGCGCCGCCCCGCTCAGCCGGATTGCGCGGCCGCGATGGCCGAGAGGTTCACGATGCCCCGCGCCGTAGTGCTCGGCACCATGACATGGACGGGCTTGTTCATCCCCAGCAGCATCGGCCCGAGCTGGAGCCCGTCCGCCGCCGCCTTCAGCAGGTTGTAGGCGATGTTGGCCGAATCGAGATTGGGGAAGACGAGCAGGTTGGCCGAGCCGGTGAGCCGCCCGTCCGTCACCGCGCGGTCGCGGATGGCGGGCTCCAGCGCCGCGTCGGCATGCATCTCGCCGTCCACCTCCAGCGAGGGGTCGCGCTCGCGGATGAGCCGCAGGGCGCGGCGCATCTTGCGGGCCGAGGGGGCGTCGGAGGCGCCGAAGGAGGAATGGGAGAGCAGCGCCACCCGGGGCGTGACACCGAAGCCGCGCACCTGCTCGGCGGCGAGCATCGTCATCTCCGCGATCTGCTCCTCGTTCGGGTCCACCAGCAGGTGGGTGTCCACGAAGAACAGCGTGCCGGCGGGCAGGATCACCCCCGTCATGGCATAGACCCGGTTCACGTCCGCGCGCTTGCCCACGATGTCGAAGGCGAGGTGCCACTGGGTCATCCACTCGCCCGTGCCGCCGACGATGGCGGCGTCCACCTGCCCGGCCTCGAGCAGCAGGGTGGCGGCCACGGTGGGACGGACGCGGATGTAGCGGGCAGCGGCGTCGGGCGGGATGCCGCGCCGCCCGACCTTGCTCTGGTAGAGCGGCAGGAGGGGGGCGAAGGCCTCGGTGTCCACCGAGGGGTCCAGCACGGTCACGCTGCCCCGCAGGTCCATGCGCAGGCCCATGGAGCGCACCCGCTCCTCGATCACGGCGCGGCGGCCGATGATGACGGGTTCGGCGATCCCCTCGTCCAGCACGGTCTGCACGGCGCGCAGCGTGCGCTCGTCCTCGCCCTCGCTGTAGGCGATGCGGCGGCCGGCATTGCGGGCGGCGGCGAAGACCGGGCGCATGAGGTCGCCCGAGCGGAAGACGAAGCGCTCCAGCACCTGCCGGTAGGCGTCGAAATCCGCGATCGGCCGCGTGGAGACGCCAGAGGCCATGGCGGCGCGCGCCACGGCGGGGGCGATCTCCAGGATCAGCCGGGGGTCGAAGGGCTTGGGGATGATGTAGTCCGGCCCGAAGATCGGCGCCTGCCCGCCATAGGCGGCCACCACCACCTCGCTCGCCTCGGCCCGCGCCAGCCGCGCGATGGCCTCCACGCAGGCGACCTTCATCTCCTCGTTGATCGTCGTCGCGCCGGCATCGAGCGCGCCGCGGAAGATGAAGGGGAAGCAGAGGACGTTGTTGACCTGGTTCGGGTAGTCCGAGCGCCCCGTAGCCACGATCGCGTCCGGCCGCGCGGCGCGCACGGCCTCGGGCAGGATCTCGGGCTCGGGATTGGCGAGCGCCAGGATCAGCGGCCGGGGCGCCATGGCAGGCAGCCACTCCGCTTTCAGCACGCGCGGCGCGGAGAGGCCGAGGAACACGTCGGCCCCGGGCAGGGCCTCGGCCAGCGTGCGGGCCTCGGTGTCGCGGGCGTAGCGAGCCTTGTACGGGTCCATCAGGACCTGCCGGCCCTCATAGACCACGCCCTCGATGTCGCAGACCGTGATGTTCTCGCGCCGGGCGCCCATGGCGACGAGGAGGTCGAGGCAGGCCAGCGCCGCGGCGCCGGCGCCGGAGGTGACGATCCGCGCCTCCCCGATCGGCTTCTCCTGCAGCAGCAGCCCGTTCCGCACGGCGGCGGCGACGATGATGGCCGTGCCGTGCTGGTCGTCGTGGAAGACGGGGATCTTCATGCGGGCGCGGAGCGCGCGCTCGATCTCGAAGCACTCGGGGGCCTTAATGTCCTCGAGGTTGATGGCGCCGAAGGAGGGCTCCAGCACCGCCACCGCCTCGACGAAGCGCTCGGGGTCACGCTCGTCCACCTCGATGTCGATGGAATCGAGGTTGGCGAATTTCTTGAAGAGGACCGCCTTGCCCTCCATCACCGGCTTGGAGGCGAGCGCCCCGATCGAGCCGAGGCCGAGCACCGCGGTCCCGTTGGTGATGACGGCCACCATGTTCCCGCGAGTGGTGAGGTCATAGGCCGTGCTCGGATCGGCCGCGATCTCCATGCAGGCGGCCGCGACGCCCGGCGAGTAGGCGAGGCCGAGGTCACGCTGGGTGGCCATGCGCTTGGTCGGCTCGATGCTGAGCTTCCCCGGCCTGGGAAGCCGGTGATAGTCCAGGGCGGCTTTGCGGAAGTCCTCGTCCATACCAGGGTTATGGCCCCCTCGCGAGCGCGGCGCCAGCGGGGAACCGAGCCCTTCACGCCGCGTTCGTCCCGTATCGAGGCGGGCAGGAGGTCGTGGTGCCGGGACCATCGGACGATCCGGGCGGCGAGATGCGCCCTGGCGACAAGGCCCCGGCGGGCACGCCGGGGGTGGAGGAGAGCGTCTGCGAGGAGTGCCAGGGCAAGGGCGAGCTGATGGGAAAGCCCTGCCTCGCCTGCAACGGAACAGGAATGGTGAACCGCCCGGTGAGCGACCTTCCCGGCATCGCGGTGGGGGAAGGACCCGATTTCGGCTCCGGCCGGGGGTGATCCGCCTCTGGAGGGGTGCCCTGGGAGACCGGCCGCGGGCGCGCTACATAGCGCCGGCAGGCACCGTCGGGGCGGGCCGCTGAATGCCGGATTGAAGAGATGGTGCGGTCAAGAAGATTCGAACTTCCACGGGGTTGCCCCCACCAGCACCTCAAGCTGGCGCGTCTACCATTCCGCCATGACCGCGTGCGGGTTGCGGCCCGAAGGCTGCTCCGCGGCCGGGCGTATAACCGATGAGCGCGGCGGCGGCAACCGGGCATCCCGCCCCGGAATGGCTGATTTCCGACGGCAGGGTCTCCGTCCCCGACGCCCTGGCCGCCATGGAGGCCCGGGTGGCCGGGATCCGCGCGGGCACGGCGGCGGAGGCCGTGTGGCTGGTGGAGCACCCGCCGAGCTACACCGCCGGCACCTCCGCCCGCATGGACGCCCTGCTGGACCCGCGGTTTCCCACCTATGAGGCCGGGCGCGGGGGGCAGTGGACCTATCACGGCCCAGGCCAGCGCACGGCCTATGTGATGCTCGACCTCACCCGCCCGCACGGCACCGTGTCCGCGCGGGACGTGCGCGCCTATGTGCACGGGCTGGAGGAGTGGATGATCCGCGCGCTGGACCGCTTCAACGTGAAGGGCGAGCGGCGGGAGGGCCGCGTCGGCATCTGGGTGGCGGACCGCACGAGGGGGACGGAGGCGAAGATCGGCGCCATCGGCGTGCGCGTCTCCCGCTGGGTGTCCTGGCACGGGATCGCGCTGAACGTGGAGCCCGACCTCTCCCATTTCGGCGGAATCGTTCCCTGCGGCATCAGCGAGCACGGGGTGACGAGCCTGCACGCCCTCGGCCTTCCCGTGACGATGGAGGAGGCGGATTCGGCGCTCATCGCCGCATGGGCGGAGGTGTTCGGGGACTGAGCCAGCGGTTTTCGGCGGGCACGGCCGGCCGCGCGGGAAACGTCGGGGAAGGTGGTTGTTTGGCGGAAAAGCTACGGCCCGTCACAGCCTTGCCGGTGGTATCGCGGGCTCCTCCTCCCTATCCTGTGATGGTCACGCCAACCGCACAGGACGGATCATTGCCCGATCACCACACCCCGCTCATCGCCACCATCGCGCTCGGCCTCCTCCTCGCCTTCATCTTCGGGATGGTCGCGAACCGCCTGCGGGTTTCACCCCTGGTGGGCTATCTCCTGGCCGGCGTCGCGGTCGGGCCCTTCACGCCCGGCTACGTCGCGGACCAGGAGCTGGCGAACCAGCTCGCCGAGATCGGCGTCATCCTGCTGATGTTCGCCGTCGGCCTGCACTTCTCGTTGAAGGACCTGCTGGAGGTACGCTCGATCGCCCTGCCGGGCGCGGTCGGGCAGATCCTGGCGGCCACGCTGATGGGCATGGGGCTGGGCTGGCTGTTCAACTGGGGGATCGGCGGCGGACTCGTCTTCGGCCTCTCCCTCTCCGTCGCCTCCACCGTCGTGCTCATCCGCGCGCTGCAGGAGCGACGCATCGCGGAGACGGAGCGGGGGCGCATCGCCATCGGCTGGCTCATTGTGGAAGATCTGGCCATGGTCCTCGCCCTCGTCCTGCTGCCGGCCATCGCGCCGGCGCTGAAGGGCGGGGAGGGGCTGTCGCTGGGCACGCTCGCCGTGACGCTGGCGATCACCCTCGGCAAGGTCGCCGCCTTCGTCGTGCTGATGCTCGTCGCCGGGCGGCGCGTGATCCCCTGGGTGATGCACCACGCCGCCCATACCGGCTCGCGCGAGCTGTTCCGCCTGGCTGTCTACGCCATCGCCCTCGGCGTCGCCTTCGGGGCGGCGGAGCTGTTCGGCGTGTCCTTCGCGCTCGGCGCCTTTTTCGCCGGCATGGTGATGGGCGAGAGCCAGCTCTCCCAGCGCGCGGCGGAGGAGGCGCTGCCGCTGCGCGACGCCTTCGCCGTGCTGTTCTTCGTCTCCGTCGGAATGCTGTTCAACCCGACGATCATCGTCACCGCCCCCTTCGCGGTGCTGGCGGTGCTGGCGATTATCGTGCTGGGCAAGTCGGTGGCCGCCTACTTCATCGTCCGCGCCTTCGGGCGGCCATCGGGCACGGCGCTGACCATCTCGGCCAGCCTCGCCCAGATCGGCGAGTTCTCCTTCATCCTCGCCGGGCTCGGCGGATCGCTCGGCCTGCTGCCGCAGGAGGGGAGGGACCTGATCCTGGCCGGGGCCATCCTCTCCATCCTCATCAACCCCTTCCTCTTCGCCCTCGTCGAGAAGCGGCGCGCGAGGGTGGCGGCGCGCTCGGTTTCCCCGCCACACCTGGTGGCAGAGGCGCCCATGGCCGAGCTGGCGGAACCCGACCGGGCCGCGCCGGAACTCGCCCCCACCCCGCCCGCGCCCAGCGCCGAGCCCGTGCTGCCCGTCGAGGCGGAGGCGGAGGCCATTCCCGCCATGGAGGACCATGACGTGGTGGTGGGCTATGGCCGCGTCGGCCACCTCGTCGCGCAGCGGCTGCGGGATGCCGGGCGCCCCGTCCTCGTCTTCGATGATGCGGAGAGCATCGCCGCCGCCGCCCGCGCGGACGGGCTGCCCGCCGTGCTCGGCAATGCCGCGGACCCGGAAGTGCTGGCCCTCGCCAACCTCTCCGGCGCGCGCCGCCTCTTCGTCACGGTGCCCGAGGCCTTCGAGGCCGGGCAGGTGGTGGAGCAGGCCCGCGCCCTGAACGCCGCGCTGGAGATCACGGCCCGCGCCCATTCGGACGCGGCGGTGGAGCATCTGGAGCGGCTGGGCGCGACCCATATCGTCATGAGCGAGCGCGAGGTGGCCCGGCGGATGCTGGAATGCGCCGAGGCCTGAACGAGGCCCGGAACGAAGAAGGGCGCCCCGAGGGGCGCCCTTCCTGTCTCAGCGGCCGCTGTCGCGGAAATCGCCTTCCCGCCAGGACCGGTCCTTCCGGTCCCCGCGCGGGGCCTCGGGCCGGCGCTGGCCGCCGAAGCCGTTGCCGCCGCGCCCGGGCTGCCCACCCGCCGCGGGGCGGCCCTGGGCGTGGCGCCCGCCTTCCCGCTGCGGGGCGCCGCGCCCTTGGCCCTGCGACTGCCCGCGCCCGCCGTCCTCGCGGCGGGGCGGCCGTCCCTGCTGCTGGCGGTTCGGCCGGCGCGGCACGGGCCCCGTGGGGATGTCGCCCTCGGCCGGCACCTGCTGGCGCGTCAGCTTCTCCACGGCGCGGAGGAGGGAGACCTCATCCGGCGCCACCAGCGCCACCGCCTCGCCGGAAGCCCCGGCGCGGGCGGTGCGACCGATGCGGTGGACATAGGTCTCCGGCACCTCTGGCAGGTCGTACTGAATGACGTGGGTCACGCCATCCACGTCGATGCCGCGGGCGGCGATGTCGGTCGCCACGAGGATCGGGGCGGTGCCGCGCTTGAAAGCCTCCAGCGCCCGCTCGCGCTGGCCCTGGCTCTTGTTGCCGTGGATGGCACCGGCGGCGAGGCCGTCCTGCTCCAGCTGCTTCACGATGCGGTCCGCGCCGTGCTTCGTGCGGCTGAACACGAGCGCCCGGCCCACGCCCTCGCCGCGGAGCAGGTCGGCCAGGATGGCGCGCTTGCCCTCGGCGCGGGTGTGGATCACGCGCTGGTTCACCCGCTCGGCGGTGGTGGCGACGGGCGTCACCTCCACGCGCACGGGGTCGGGCAGCAGTTCCTTGGCCAGCTTGGCGATGTCGTCCGGCATGGTGGCCGAGAAGAACATCGTGTGCTTGTTGCGCGGCAGCATGCCGGCGACGCGGCGGATGGAGGGCCAGAAGCCGCGGTCGAGCATCTGGTCGGCCTCGTCGAGGACGAAGACCTCGATGCCATCCAGCTTCATGGCGCGCTGGTTCAGCAGGTCCATCAGCCGGCCCGGCGTCGCGATCAGCACGTCCACGCCCTTGGCCATGGCGCGCTTCTGCGGGTTCTCCGGCACGCCGCCGAAGACGAGCGCGGTGCTCGGGCGGATGTGGCGGCCATAGGCCCGGATGCTCTCATGGATCTGCGAGGCCAGCTCACGCGTCGGGGAGAGGATCAGGACGCGGCAGGTGAAGGGCGCGGCGCGCTTCGGATCGTTCGCCAAGCGGTGCAGCAGGGGTAGCGCGAACGCCGCCGTCTTGCCGGTGCCCGTCTGGGCGATGCCGAGCACGTCCCGCCCCGCGATGGCGGCCGGGATGGCCTGGGCCTGGATGGGGGTGGGGGTGGTGTAACCCTCTTCCTCGAGCGCGCGCAGGAGGGGCGCGGCGAGGCCGAGCTCGTTGAACAGTGTCATGGATTCCAATCGGGGCATGCCTTTCACAGCACGCCGCTTCGCGGGTGGAGGCGCCCCGCGTGTCCGGTCGCATCCAGGGTATCGGAAGGTTCGACGCCCCGGTCAGGGCCGCGCGCCTCATGCGCGTGGCGGCCGTCTCACGCGGCCGGGGCGTGGCCGCGGCTTGGGGCCGAGCACGGGGGGAAGATGGGGCAAGCCGTGCTGCGGCGCAAGACGGAAGGGGGCGCGCTTGACGCAGAGCGGGGTGGCGGCCAGCACGGGGGGATGGGGCGGCAGCAGCTTTTGCGTCTTTCGAAGGGGCGGGCGGGATGGCGGGGCTGGCTGATAAGGCTGGCCCTCCTCCTGCTGCTCGCCCCGCCGACGCTGATCCTGCTGTTCCGCTTCACCCCCGTGCCCGCGACGCCGCTGATGGTGATCCGCTCCGTCCAGGGCGAGGGGTGGCAAAGGGACTGGGTGCCGCTCGGCGCCATCGCGCCCGCCCTGGCCGAATCGGTCGTGGCGGCGGAGGACAACCTCTTCTGCCGGCACGCGCTGGGCTTCGATTTCGGCGCGCTCCGCGGCGAGATCGCGGACTGGATGGAGGGGGAGCGACCGCGCGGCGCCAGCACGGTCACCATGCAGACGGCAAAGAACCTCTTCCTCTGGCCCGGTCGCGACCCCCTGCGGAAGGTGATCGAGGCTTGGCTCACGCCGCAGGTCGCCCTGCTCCTTCCCAAGCAGCGGGTGATCGAGATCTATCTCAACAGCGTCGAGTTCGGCCCGGGCATCTACGGCGCCGAGGCCGCGGCGCGGGCCTTCTTCGGCAAGCCCGCCGCCGCGCTCACACGGGGTGAGGCGGCGCGGCTGGCGGCGGTGCTGCCGAGCCCGCTGACCTGGTCGGCCGCCCGGCCCTCCTCCCATGTCCTCGCCCGCGCCGCCATCATCGAGCGGCGCGTGGGGCAGCTCGGCCCCTTGCTGGACTGCCTGCGCTAGCCCTTGGCCAGGGGCTCCAGCCCCGTGCGGGTGAGGACCGGCGCGGCCTCGGGCGAGGCGAGGAAGCGGATGAGGGCGCGCGCCGCCTCGGGCTCCTTTGCCCCCGCCGCGAGGCCGGCGCAGAAGATGGTGGGCTGCTGCACCGCCTCCGGGATGGTGCCGATGTAGTCGATCCCCTGAATGGGCAGCAGCTCGCTCACCTGCTGGAAGCCGATCTCCGCATCCCCGCGCGCCACGACGGTACCCACCCGCTCGCTCAGGATGCGGCGGCTCTTGGGCATGACCTGATCGTGGATGCCGAGCTTCCGGTACATCTCGTTCTCGATATAGACGCCGCTCGCGCTCGCCGAATAGGCGATGGAGGAGGCGTTCAGCAACGCCTGGCGGAAGGCATCGAGCGTGGAGATGTCGGGCTTCGGCGCGCCCGCGCGCACGCACATGCCGATGAGGGAGCGCGCGATGTCGACCCGGCTGCCGGGCTGGGCGAGGCCGCGGGCGATCAGCGCCTCCAGCCCGTCGGCGGCGAGGAGCAGCACGTCGGCCGGCTCCCCGCGCGCGAGGCGCTGGGGAATGGCGTCCGGCGCCGCGCCCATGGAAGCGCCCTGCACCGTGCCGAGCTTGTGGCCCGTGCTCCGCTCGAACTCGGGGACGAGGGTGCGGTAGGCGGCGGTCAGCCCGCCGGAGGTCATCACCTGCACCTCCGCGGCGAGGGCCCGGCGCGGCAGGAAGGGCAGGGCGGCGGCCCCCAGCAGCAGCGCCCGGCGTCCGGCGATCACGGAGCGATCGGGGGCGAAGGGGTTCATGGCGAGTCCTCTCTTGCGCAGTAGACCGAACGGGCCGCGGGGCCCTATTCCAGTCTGATCCCGGCTTCCTCGACCAGCCGGCCCAGCCGCTCGGCATCCCGGCGCACCAGGGCCGCGGCATCCGCCGCCGTGCCGCCGCCGACGATGTAGCCGGTCTCGACCAGCTTCTGGTTGATAGCGGGGTCGGACAGCGTGCGGCCGAGCGCCCTCTCCCAGCGCCGTACCACCTCCGCCGGCAGCCCGGCGGGGCCGAGCACCATGTACCAGACGGACATGTCATATCCCGGGAAGCCCTGCTCCGCGACGGTCGGCACATCCGGCAGGGCCGCGGCGCGCTGGGGCAGGGTAGTGGCGAGCGCGCGCAGCCGCCCGGCGCGGATCTGGGGAAGGTAGGTGGCCATGGTGTCGATGTTCACGTCCACGTCCCCGGCCAGCAGCGCGTTCACGGACTGCCCCGTGCCGCGATAGGGGACATGGGTCATCCGCATCCCGCCCTGGCGGGCCAGCAGCTCGCTCGCCAGGTGCTGCTGGCTGCCGACGCCGGAGGTCCCGTAGTTCAGCCCGCCCGGCTTCTCCTGCGCCAGCGCCCTGAGCCCGGCCACGTCCTTCGCCGGGCTGTCCGCCCGCACCACCATCACCAGGGGCAGCGTGCCGACGAGCATGATCGGGGTGAAGTCGCGAAGCTGGTCATAGGGCGGGGGCCGCATCAGCGGCGCGACGGTGCACTGCGTGCTGACGGTTCCGGTGAGGAGGGTGTAGCCGTCCGGCCGGGCGCGCGCGGCCGCTCCGGCGGCGAGGGTGCCGCTGGCGCCCGGGCGGTTCTCCACCGTCACGGGCTGGCCCAGCTCCTCCTGCAGCTTCGGGGAGAGCAGGCGCGAGACGATGTCGGTCCCGCCGCCCGGGGCGAAGCCGACGAGCATGGTGATGGGGCGGGAGGGGTACGGATCCTGCGCCCGGGCCGCGAGGGGCAGGGCTGCCGCGCCGAGGCCGGCGAGCACGGATCGTCGCTGGAACATGTCTTCCTCCCATTCTCTCTTGGGAGGAAAGCCTGAACCCGCGCGGTGCCCCGCGTCCAGCCCCGATCCGGCGCTAAAGCGTCGGCCGGCGGCCGAAGCCAGGCTCCTCCGGGCAGTCGGCGAAGCTCTCGTCGATGCTCTCCACCCGCGCCGCGGGCGGGCCGAGCCGCGCGGCCAGGAGCACGGCGCCCACCGCCGCCTCCTCCCCGGCCAGCAGCGCCTCCACCGATCCGTCCGCGCGGTTTCGGACCCAGCCGCTCAGCCCCGCGGCCGTCGCCTCGCCCAGCAGCCAGTCCCGGTAGCCGACGCCCTGGACCCGGCCCTTGATGCGAAGCAGCCGGGCCTTCACCGGGAGAGTTCCAGCAGCCGCGACGCGAGGGCCACATCCGCCGCGATGCGCTCGCGGCGGGCGGTCGCCTCGGCATCGGCGCCCCAGAAGGACTCCTGGTAGGTCTCGTCGAGCGTGGCGAGCCGGTGCGCCTCCGCCGCGTCGATCCGCCCGGCCGAGAGGGCGAGCCCGAGGACGAGGCTGCCCATGGCCGGCACGGCGATGCCGAGCGCGGAGAGCCCGAAGGGCGAGTGCGCCGCCACCGCCGCGTGCAGCGCCCGCAACGAGTCCGCGGGCTGGGCGACATGGACGATGCCCTTGGTCACCAGCAGCGGGGCGTCGTGGTGCAGCGCCGCCCAGTCGAGCAGGGGCTGCCAGTTCTCCGCCTGTAGCGCGGCCAGCCGCCGGTCCTCGGCGCGGTAGCAGAGCAGGTCGCTCTCCCCGTATTCCGCGATGGCGGCGGCGCTCGGGGCGGGGTCGGGCGCGATGCGGTCAACCGCCGTGCCGACGAGGCGGGTGAGCGGCACCTCCTCCATCGTCATCTCCCCACCCTTGGAGCCGCCCGCCGCGGACCACTCCGCGGCGACGGCCTCGGCCAGCGGACGGCTGGGCAGGTGCAGGGTGGTGCCGCCGGGCAGGCGCAGCGGGCGGCCATCGAGGGTGATGCCCCAGCCGGCATCCACGGGCTGGGCGGCGGCTTCGTTCCAGAAACGCTTCATGCCGGGGAATTGGGGTTTCGGGGGGGCGGGTGGCAAGCTGCCCGCCATGCAATCGGCGGTGATCTATGCTGCGTCGGCCCTGGCGGAGATCGGGGGCTGCTTCCTCTTCTGGGGATGGCAGCGGTTGGGCTGGCCGGGATGGGTGCTCGCGCCGGCCATGGCCTCCCTCGCCGCCTTTGCCTGGCTGCTCACCCTCGTCGAGTCCTCGGCCGCCGGGCGGGCCTATGCGGCCTATGGCGGGGTCTATATCGCGGCCTCCCTCGCCTGGCTCGTGGCGGTGGAGGGCCGGGTGCCGGACCGGTGGGATCTGTCCGGCGCCGCCCTCTGCCTCGCGGGGGCGGGGTTGATCCTCTGGGGCGGCGGGGCCGGGCGCTGAACCCGCCCGGCCGCGCGCTCAGGCGCGGGTGACGTGGACGCCGGGCTTGCGGCCCCCGTTCCAGCGCCCGCCGACCGCGCGCTCGACCTGCGCGGCGAGTTGCAGCAGCAGCCCGTCATCGGCCTGCCGCGCCTGGGCCTGGATGCCGAGCGGCAACCCGCTCTCCTGCTCTGCGAGGGGGAGAGAGATGGCGGGGATGCCGCAGAGGTTGGACAGCGGCGTGTAGGCGAAGTTGCGCCAGAGATTGCCGAACCAGTCGAGCACCGAGGGGTCGTCGGAGATCGTCAGATACTCCGTCGTCCCGATCCGCGGCGTCGGCAGGGCGGTGATCGGTGTGAGGATGATGTCCCACCGCTCGAAGAAGTCCCCAAAGGCGCGCGAGGTCGCGTTGAACACGGCCTGCATCCGCGCCCGCTCGGTGTAGGAGGTGTTCAGCCCGGCCTCCCAGATGCGGATGTTGATCGGCTCGACGAGATCCTCCGGCGGCCGCTCAAGCCCGAGCTGCGCGATGAGGTTGTTCACCGTCTGCGCGAAGTTGCTGATGTAGCAGGTGGTCTGAGCCGTGAAGGCGGCGCGGAAATCCACCTGGGGCAGCGCCCATTCGACATGATGGCCGAGGGATTCGAGCAGGCGGCCGGCGCGCTCCAACGCCTGCACGAAATGCGGCACGGCGCGGTAGTCGCCCCATTCATGCGAGAGCGCGATCCGCAGCGGCCGGGGATCGCGCCCGATCAACTCGGCATAGGGCTCGTCGGCCGTCCAATAGGGCATGAACTCTCCCGGCGCGCCGCCGCGGCAACTATCCACGAAGGCCGCGGTGTCGCGCACGCTGCGCGTATGGCAGCCCTGGATGGAGACGAGGCCCGTGAGGTCCGAGGCATGGGGCGCGATGGAGAAGACGCCGCGCGAGGGCTTCAGCCCGATGTTGCCGGCCGCCCCGGCGGGAATGCGGATGGAGCCGCCGCCATCGGTTGCGTGGGAGATCGGCAGCACGCCGGCGGCCACCACCGCCGCGGTGCCGGCGGAGGAGCCGTTAGTGGTGTAGCCCGTGTCCCAGGGATTGCGGGTGATATAGACGGCCGGATTCTCCGCCGAGGAGCAGCAGCCGAATTCCGGCGTGGTGGTGCGCCCCATGATGTTCAGCCCGGCCCCGCGGATCCGCCCGGCCAGGTAGCTGTCCGCCGTGGCCCGGTTCCCGCGCATGAGCCGAGAGCCCATCTCCTGCAGCCGGCCTTTCAGCGTCGGGCCGAGATCCTTCATCAGGTAGGGCACGCCCGCGAAGGGTCCCTCGGCATTCAGCCCGCCGCTGAGCGGATCGGCCACGAGATCGTCGAACACCTCCACGACCGCGCCGAGGGCGGGGTTGGTCATGGCGATGGCGGCCGCGGCCTGGGCGGACAGCTCGGCGGGGGTCAGCTCGCCCCCGCGCACGCACGCGGCCAGCGCCGTCGCGTCATGCGCCGCCCACTCGTCCCAACTCATGGCAAGTGTCATGTCGCGAGCCCGTTCCGAAATGCGTGGCGAGGGGGCGTCCGCGCCCCTCAGTTCAGCTCGTTCTTGAAGAACCGCCCGTCGCGCATGATCGCGCGCATCGCGGCCCCCCCGTTGGCGAGGACGGAGATGTCCCTCAGCGGGTCGCCCTCCACCACCAGCAGGTCCGCCTTCGCGCCGGGGGCGAGAGTGCCGATCTCTCCCTCCATCATGCAGAGCCTCGCCGCGAGAGTGGTGGCCGAGAACAGGATCTCGTGCACCGGCAGCACGCGGGCGCGGATCTCGAACTCCATGGACTGGTACTTGTGCAGCCCGCCCAGCAGGTCAGAGCCGAAGGCCATGGGAAGGCCGGCGCGGCGCATGATGTCGAGGGATTCCAGCCCGGCCTTCCTCACCGTCTCGATCTTGGCGACTGATTCCGGGCCGAGGCCCATCGCCGCGCCCTCCAGCGCCAGCCCCTCATAGGCGACGAGGGTGGGGCAGGCGATGGCGCCGGCCTTCACCGCCATCGCGGCCGTCTCGGGCTGGATGAGGTTGCAGTGCTCGAGCGAGTGGACGCCGCACTCCACGGCGCGGCGGATCGCCTTGTCCGTATAGAGATGGGCGGAGACATAGGTGCCGGCATTCTCCGCCTCCTCCACCGCCGCACGGATCTCGTCGCGCGAGAAGCCGAGGGCGTGGATGGGGTCGTTGGGCGAGGCGACGCCGCCATTGGCCATGATCTTGATGAAGCGCGCGCCGGACTTGATCTCCTCCCGGGCCGCGCGGCGAACCCCGTCCACCCCATCGACCAGCCGGCCCAGCGCGCCGACCCGCGCGGCGAAGACGCCCTCGCGGTCATCGGCGCGCGGGCGGAAATCGGAATGCCCGCCCGTCTGGCTCAGCGCCTTGCCGCAAGGGATCACGCGCGGCCCGTCGATCAGCCCCTCATCCACCGCCACCGCGATGCCGGGCTCCGCGCCGCCGAGGTCGCGCACGGTGGTGAAGCCGCGCATGAGCATCCCGTTCATCACGCGCACCGCCCGCATCATGGCGAGCGAGTTGGGCTGCGCCGCGTTCTCCGCGACATTCACCATGGCGGCGACGACATGGACATGCGCGTCCACCAGCCCCGGCATGATCGTCCGCCCGCGCAGGTCCACCCGCGTCGCGGAGGCGAAGGCGATGGGCCGGTCCGACACCTCGCGCACGCGGTCGCCCTCGACTAGCACCTCCACCCCGCCGCGCAGCTCCGTCGCGCCGGGCTCGAGAAAGCCGCCGTTGGTGAAGAGGTAGGAGGTCATGCCCTGTCCTTGCTCCGGCGCGTCACCGCGCGTGTTGCCCCTCGCGCGTCACCGCGCGCTCCACTCCGCGCGCGTCACCGCGCATTCCGTCCCGCGCGCGTTACCGGGCGACCGCGTAGCCCTGCATGCCGCGCGGGTTGGCGGCGGCCTTGACGACGTGGCCTTCCCCGTCCGCCTCGCGCGCGCAGGCGGAGAGGCGGCCCTCGGACCAGTCGTCGCCGAGCGTCACCCCGTGCCCGCGGCGGCGCAGTTCCTCCACGGTCGCGGCGGGGAAGCGGCCCTCCAGCGTCAGCGTGCCGTGCGCGGTCTCGCGCGGCCAGAAGGAGGAGGGCGCGTGGTCCGTGTGGAAGGCGGGCGCGTCGATCGCCTCCTGCAGGTTCATCCCGTGATGCGCGTGGTGCAGGAAGAGCAGCAGCGACCACTGCTCCTGCTGGTCGCCGCCCGGCGTGCCGAAGGCGAGGTAGGGCTTGCCATCGCGATAGGCGAAGCTCGGCGTCAGTGTCGTGCGCGGCCGCACGCCGGGCGCCATGGAGGAGGCGAGCCCCTCCTTCAGCCAGAACATCTGCCCGCGCACGGTGATGCTGAAGCCGAGGCCGGGCACGACGGGGCTCGATTGCAGCCAGCCGCCGGAGGGCGTGGCGGCCACCATGTTCCCCCAGCGGTCCACGACATCGACGTGGCAGGTGTCGCCGCGATGCGTGCCGCCGGCGGTGGTCAGCGCCTCGCCCGCGCGGTCCGTCACGCGCGCGTCCTCCCGCGCGACGGTCGGTTCGCCCGTGCCGACCCGAGGCTCCTTGCGCGTGCCGGCGGGGCTGAGCGGGGGGAGGGTGGGCGCGCGCCCCTCGGGGCTGCCCGGGCGGAACTCGTGGGAGGCCTGCTCCCCGATCAGCGCCCGCCGCCCGGCGGCGTAGTCGGCCGAGAGCAGCGCCTCCAGCGGCACGGGCGCGCTGTCCCCGTACCAGCAGTCGCGGTCGGCGAAGGCGAGCTTGATCGCCTCGGCCACTACATGCACGAAATCTGGCCCCAACGGGTCCATCCGCGCGAGGTCGAAGCCGGACAGGATGTTGATCGCCTGGAGGAAGGACGGGCCCTGGCTCCAGGCGCCGCATTTGAACACGCGGAAGCGGCCGTGGTCGGCATGGATCGGCCGCTCCACCGGCACCTTCCAAGCCGCCATGTCCTGCCCGGTCAGCAGGCCGCGGTTGCGGCGGCCCGAGACGTCCCAGACCTCCGCCTCGCGGTAGTAGCGGTCCACCGCCTCCGCGACGGGGCCGCGATACCAGTAGTCGAGCGCGCGGCGGATTTGCGCCTCGCGCCCGCCCGCCGTCTCGGCATCGGCGAGCAGCCGCTCATAGGTTTCGGCCAGGGCGGGGTTGCGGAACAGGCGCTCGCTCTCCGGCACCCGCCCGCCGGGAAGGTAGATCTCGGCCGAGGTCGGCCAGTGCGTCTCGAACAGCTCCCGCACGGAGGCGATGGCGGCGGGGATGCGGGGGACGAGCGGATGGCCCTCCCGCGCGTAGAAGATGGCGGGCGCCAGCACCTCGCGCAGCGGGGCAGTGCCGTGCTCCAGCAGCAGCGTCATCCAGGCCCCGAAGGCGCCGGGCACGCAGGCCGGCAGGAGGCCGGAGCCGGGGACGAGGTCGAGGCCCAGCCCGCGCATCCGCTCCATCGTCGCGGCGGCGGGGGAGGGGCCCTGGCCGCAGATCACGACCGGCTCCTTCGCCCCCGCGGGGCAGGCGATGATGGGCGCGTCGCCGCCGGGGCCGTTCAGATGGGGCTCCACCACCTGCAGCACGAAGCCGGCGGCGGCGGCGGCGTCGAAGGCGTTGCCCCCGCGCTCCAGCACCCCCATCCCCGCGGCGGAGGCGAGCCAGTGGGTCGAAGCGACGGCGCCGAAGGTGCCGCGAAGCTCGGGGCGCGTGGTGAATCCGGGCATGTCAGGCTCTCCCGAAACGGGCGGGGTCGAAGGAACGGAGATCGGCACTCGCCTCGCCCCGCGTGAGCAGGCCGGCGACGTGCCGGGCCGTGACGGCGGCGAGGGTGAGGCCGAGATGCTGGTGCCCCGTGGCGACCACCGCGTTCTCCAGCCCCGGCGCCCGGCCGATGGCGGGCAGGTAGTCCGGCAGGCTGGGCCGGTCGCCCGTCCAGCGCGAGGCGGCGTCCGGCACGGGGCCGAAGAGGTCGCGCGCGTGGCGGACGAGGATGTCGGCGCGGGACCAGTCCGGCGCGCGGCGCGCGGCGCCCAGCTCCACCGTCCCGGCCAGGCGCGTGCCGTGCTCCATCGGCGTCGCAATGAAGCCCCGCTCGGCGAAGGAGACGGGGCAGGGCAGGGGGAGCGCGCCCGGCGGCAGCATGGCGTGGTAGCCGCGCTCGGCCGTCAGCGGCAGGCGCAGGCCGAGCATCGGGCCGAGGCGCGCGCTGGCCAGACCGGCGGCGAGAACGACCGCCTCCACCGCCCTCTCCCCCGCAGGCGTGACGATGGCGGCGATGCGCCCGCCCTCGCGGCGCAGGCCGGTGACGGGTTGCGGGAGGAGGGTCGCGCCATCCGCCATGACGCGGGCGGCGAGGTCGCGTACGAGGCGCTGCGGTTCCACCGCATGCGCCGTCTCCGGAAAGAACAGCCCGCCGCTGACGGGGGCGGCGAGGTCGGGCAGGCGCTCCGCCACCCCGGCGGGCGAGAGGGCTTCGAGGCGGACGCCGTGCGCCGCCATGATCTCCGCCTCCGCCCGCGCCGCACGCACGCCGGCAGGGCTCTCCGCCAAGGTGATGGACCCTTCGTGCCGCAGCAGCGGAGCGAGGTCGGGCGCGTCGAGCAGCGCGCGCCAGTCCGCCACCGCGCCGGCCAGCAGCCCGGCGAGCGCCGCGGTGCCCGCGCGCACCCGCGCCGGATGCGCGGCCATGGCGAGGCGAAGGAACCAGGGCATCATCCCCGGCAGCCCGCGCCAGCGCAGGGTGAGCGGGCCGGAGGGGTTGGCGAGCATCCGCGGCACGCCCGCGATCATCCCCGCCCGGGCGAGGGGCTGTACCTGCTCGATCGCGATGTGCCCCGCATTGCCCGCGGAGCAGAGGGAGCCGGGCGGCTCGGGATCGACCAGCAGCACGGGCCGCCCCGCGCGCTGGAGGGCGCGGGCGCAGGCCGTGCCCACCACCCCCGCGCCGATGACGGCGACGGGCGCCCCCGCCATCAAGCCTTTCATCAGACGAGAAAGCCGGCGCGCAGCGGGTCGCGCTCGTTCACGAAGATCGTGTTGATGCCGTGGGTGCGCGCCCATCCCGCGATGCTCGGGATGATGGCGTCGTGGTTGCCCACGACCGCGCGGCCTTCCACGCGCCCGTCGAACTGCGTGCCGATTATGCTCTCATGGATGAACTCGTCGCCCACCAAGAGCTTCCCCCGCGCGGCGAGCTGGGCCATGCGGGCGGAGGTGCCGGTGCCGCAGGGCGAGCGGTCCACCGCCTTGTCGCCGTAGAACACGGCGTTGCGCGCATGGGCGCGGGGGTCCCGCGCGCGGCCCGTCCACATCACGTGGCTGACGCCGCGGATGGTCGGGTCGTCGGGATGCACGACCTCGACGATCTCGTTCAGCCGGCGCCGCAGCTCCGGGCTGTAGCGCAGGACGTCGTCGGCCGAGAAATCCTCCAGCCCAGCATAGCCAGGCTGCGGCTCCACGATCGCGTAGAAGTTGCCGCCATAGGCGATGTCCACCCGCAGCCGGCCGATGCCCGCCATCTGCACCTCCACCTCCGGCAGCGCGAGGAAGGAGGCGATGTTGCGAATGCGCACGCTGTCCACATGCTCCCCACGCCGCTCATAGGTGGCGGTGATCCGGCCAGCAGGGGCGTCGAGATGCAGCTCCCCCTCCCTGGCCGGGCGGGCGAGGCCGTTCTCGATCGCCATGGTCACCGTGCCGATCGTGCCGTGGCCGCACATGGGCAGGCAGCCCGAGACCTCGATGAAGAGGATGGCGATGTCGCAATCATCGCGCGTCGGGGCATAGAGGATCGAGCCGGACATCACGGAATGGCCGCGCGGCTCGAACATGAGGGAGCGGCGGACCCAGTCATGGTGGGTGAGGAAGTCCATCCGCTTCTCGCTCATCGTCGCGCCGCGGAGGATGGGCGCGCCGCCGGTGACGAGGCGGACGGGATTGCCGCAGGTATGGCCGTCGATGCAGGAGAAGGTGTGGTTGCCCGGCGGCACCGGCGTCTCGATTCCCTGCATCGGAACTGCTCCCCTCTGCGGCACGGCAGCACAGCTATATAGGACATTTTATCCAATTGACAGCCCGCGCGGCTTGCCTCTTGCATGGCCCTCGCGCGGACTGATCGGGCGGAGAGGTGGATTGGCAGGAATCGCGACGGCAGGGCCGGTAACCGGGGCGGCACGCTCCTCCGAGGGACGGGCGGCGCGCGCGCGCGTCTCGCTGGCCGGAATGCTCGTCTGGGGGCTGATCGCGCTCGGCGTGCTGGTCATGGCTGTGCCCCTGGCGATGACGGCCTATATCAGCCTCTTCCGCGACGCGGTCGTGGTCTTCCCGCCCTCGGGCTACGCGACCTCCTGGTACGCGCGCATCCTCGAATTCCCGCGCTTCGGCGAGGCGCTGGGCACGAGCCTGCGCATCTCGGCGCTGGCCACGCTCGGCAGCCTGGCGGTGGGCATCCCCGCCAGCCTCGCCCTCGTGCGCTACAACTTCGTCGGGCGCGGCATGCTGAACGTGCTGCTGCTCTCGCCGCTGACGGTGCCGGGGGTGGTGATCGGCCTGTCCATCTACGTGCTGGTCGTGGAGACGGAGATCGCGACGGAGGTGCCGCTGATCGGCTCCGACCTCGTGCTCGTCGTCGCCCATCTCCTCATCACCGTGCCCTGGGTGATCCGCCTCTGCGTGGCCAATCTCGTCGGGCTCGACCGCTCGGTGGAGGAGGCGGCGGCCAATCTCGGCGCCGGGCCGCTGGCCGTGCTGTGGCGCGTCACCCTGCCCATGATGCGGCAGGGCATCGTGGCCGCGACGCTCTTCGCCTTCATCGTCTCCTTCGAGAACATCGAGATGACGCTTTTCCTCATCGCGCCGGGGCAGACGACGCTGCCGATCTCGGTGCTGCAATACCTTGAGTACCGGGTGGACCCGCTGGTGGCGGCGGTGGTGATGACGCAGACCCTCGTCATCGCCGGGCTGCTGCTGCTGCTCGACCGCTACGTCAAGCTGAGCCGGATCGTGTCATGAGCCAGCCCTATCTCCGCATCCAGGCCCTGACCAAGCGCTTCGGCGCCAGCGCGGCCGTGCGCGACGTGGACCTCGACGTGAAGCAGGGGGAGATGCTCGTTCTGCTCGGCCCCTCCGGCTGCGGCAAGACGACGACGTTGCGCATGGTCGCGGGCTTCGTGGAGGCGAGCGAGGGCCGCATCCTGCTGGAAGGGCAGGACCTTACCGGCCTGCCGCCCTATCGGCGCGAGATGGGGATGGTGTTCCAGAGCTACGCGCTCTTCCCGCACATGACGGTGGCCGGCAACGTCACCTTTGGTTTGCGGATGCGCAAGCTGCCTCGCCCCGAGATCGAGGCGCGGCTGGCCGAGACGCTGGAGATGGTGAAGCTGACCCCCATGGCAGAGCGCTATCCCCGCCAGCTCTCGGGCGGCCAGCAGCAGCGCGTGGCGCTGGCCCGGGCGCTGGCCATCCGGCCGAAGGTGCTGCTGCTGGACGAGCCGCTCTCCAACCTCGACGCCAATCTCCGCCAGCAGGTGGCGCGGGAGATCCGCGGCCTCCAGCGCGCGGCGGGGCTGACGGCGCTGATGGTCACCCATGACCAGGACGAGGCCATGATGATGGCCGACCGCCTCGTGCTGATGAACGAGGGCGCCGTGCAGCAGGTGGGCACGCAGGAGGAGCTCTACGAGTGCCCCGCCAACCCCTTCGTCGCACGCTTCATCGGGCACAGCAACCTCGTGGCCGGCGAGCTCGCCGATGGCGCGCGCCTCGCGCTGCCCGGCGGCGCGGTCCGGCTGGCCGGGCACTACGCCGCCGCCGGCCCCTGCACCCTCGCCATCCGGCCCGAGCGCGCCCGGCTCTGCGGGCCGGAGGACCCGGCCGCGCGCGTCACCGCCGTGGTGGAGGACGCCACCTATGTCGGCGCGCATGTCGAGGTGCTGCTGGCCCTGCCGGACGGCACCAGAGTGATCCTGCACGACCCCACCGATGGCGGCGCCGCCCGGCGCATGGCCGCGGGGGAGCGGGCGGGGATCGCCTGGGATGCCTCCAGCGAGCGGCTGTTCGATGCCTCCGGCGTGCCGCTGGCCGCGCGCGCCGCCGTTCCCGCCTGACCACCGTGATCCCATGACGAAGGAGCCCAAGATGACCGAACGGCACACCGGCGCCTCGCGCCGCCAGATCCTCGGCCTGGGAGCCGGGGCGGCGGCGCTGCCCTTCATGCCCCATGTCGCGCGCGCGCAGGCGGGCGGCCGACTGGTGGTCAGCACCTGGGGCGGCGACTACGCCAACCTCCTCGGCAGCAACATCGACAAGCCGATCCTCGGGCCGAAGAATATCGAGGTGACGCAGGACGTGGGCACGGAGCCCGCTCGCATCGCCAAGCTGATCGCCCAGCGCCGGCTGCCGCGCGGCAATGTGGACATCATCTGCGCCCAGGCCCCGGCCTCCTACGACCTGAACGAGGCCGGGCTGCTGGAGCCGCTGGACGAGGGCAAGGTGCCCAACATGCGCCACATCCTGCCGGAGCTGCGCACGAGCTACGCCCTGCCGCACATCTTCAGCCCGCAGATCTTCATCTACAACACCGAGCGCGTGCAGCAGCCGCCCACCACCTTCAACGACCTGATGGCGGACCGCTTCAAGGGCAAGGTCGGCATCCTCGACAACAGCTTTATTTACGTTGTCATGGCCGCCGCCCTGGCCAAGACGGGCGACGCGATGAACGTGCAGGCCGTGAAGCCGGAGCTGGAGAAGCTCGTCCGCGACGGCAACAAGACCTACACCGTCACCGACGCCTTCGCCCCCGCCCTGCGCTCGGGCGAGATCGATGTCGGCCCGGTCTGGCAGGCGCGCACGATCTTCTGGCAGAAGGCGGGCGTGGCGGTGAAGAGCTCCTTCCCGAAGGAGGGCAGCGTCGTCTACGTCTCCTCCATGAGCGTGCCGAAGAACGCGCCGAACAAGGCCGCCGCCTTCGCCTATCTCAACGCCATGCTGGAGCCGGCGGCGCAGCGCGGCTTCGCCGACAGCATGGGCTACCTCCCCACCAGCAGCGAGGCGACGCTGGAAGGCGAGGTGGCGCAGCGCCTAGCCCTGCCGGAGCCGCGGCCGAAGCTCGTCGCGCCCGACTACGCGAAGCTGGCCGCGGTGCGGGACGAGCTGAACGACTGGTGGCGCCGGCTGCTGGACGGGCGATGAGCCAGTCTCGTGGCCTCACGGCCGGGCTGCTGATCGGCCCGGCCACAATGATCGTGCTGGGGGCGCTCGTCGCGCCCCTGGCGCTCCTCGCGCGCTACAGCCTCAACCGCTACGACCGCACGAACTTCATGGTCGAGGCCTTCACGCCCGAGAACTACCTCCGCTTCCTCTATGATCCCTTCTACACCGGCGTGCTCTGGATCACGCTGTGGATCGCGCTGCTGACCACGACGCTCTGCCTCCTGCTCGGCTTTCCCATCGCCTACCGCCTCGCGCGCTCGCAGAGCCGGTGGAAGTCGGCGGGGGTGCTGCTGGTGATCCTGCCGCTCTTCATCGGCAGCACCGTCCGCGCGCTCGGCTGGATGGGGATGCTCGGGCGCGGCGGGCTGGTGGACAGCGCGGTGGCTGCGGCCTCGCCGGGCTCCAGCTTCCCGCTGCTCTACACGCCTTTCGCCGTGGTGCTGGGTATTCTCTCGATCAACCTGCCCTATATGGTGCTCACGCTGCAGAGCGTGATCGAGGGGATCGACGCGCGGGTCGAGGAGGCGGCGGACAGCCTCGGCGCCGATCCCACGCGCCGCTTCCTGCACGTCGTACTGCCGCTGGCCCTGCCGGGGCTCGCTACAGGTTCGGTTCTCGTCTTCATCCTCGCGATGAATGCCTATGCCACGCCGCTGCTGCTGGGCGGGGCGCGCTTCCAGATGATGGCCCCCATGCTGTTCCGCGAGTACGCCGTGAACAACAACTGGCCCTTCGCCGCCGCCATCGCCTTCATTCTGATGGTGACGACGCTAACCCTGACCGCCGCCTCCTCCGCCTTCGTCCAGCGCCGGTACAAGGCCGCGTGAGCGTGCGGCAGGGGGAGGGGCCGGGCGACGGGCGGAAGCTTCGGCGGCAGACGGTGGTGGAATCCGCCACCGAGGCGCTGCGCCGCCGCATCCTGGCCGGCGAGTTCAGCGCGGGCGAGGCGCTGCGCCAGGACGCGCTGGCCGAGGAGTTCGGCATCAGCCGCATCCCCCTGCGCGAGGCCTTCCGCCAGCTCGCGGCCGAGGGGCTGGTGACGATCCACGCGCATCGCGGCGCCGTGGTCAGCACCCTCTCGCCCGAGGACATCGCGGAGCTGTTCGACCTCCGCGCCCTGCTGGAACCCGACCTCATCCGCCGCGCCGTGCCGCGCCTCACCCGCGCGGACATCGAGGAGGCGGAGCGGATTCTGGTGGAGTACAGCGCGGCGATCGACCGCGCGGACCTCAACGCCTGGGGCGAGCTGAACACGGAGTACCACCTCGCGCTCTACCGAGCGGCGGGCCGGACGCAGACCTTCGCCCTCGTCCGCACCCTCCTGGCTAATACCGACCGCTACACCCGCCTCCAGCTCGCGGTCGCCGGCGGGACGGAGCGGGCGAAGGCGGAGCACGCGGAGCTGCTGGGCATCTGCCGCCGCGGCGCCGCGGAGGAGGCGGCGCGCTTCACGCTGCGCCACGTCATGGACGTGAAGCGCGACCTGCTGCGCCTGCTGCACGCCTCCCCGCCGGATGGGGCGACGGAGGAGGCGGGGTAGGCGCCTTCCGCCCGGATCAGACCTCGAAGGCCTCCCCCGGCTTGGCCAGCCGCACGCGCCCGGCGCCGTCGCCCATGGCCCGCACGAACTCATCGGCGTCGGGCGCGATGATGGGGAAGGTGCCGAAGTGGCACGGGATGATCACGGGCACCTCGGGCAGGAAGCGCGTCATCGCCAGCGCCGCGCCGCGCGCGCCCATGGTGAAGCGGTCCCCCACCGGCACGATCGCCACCCCCGGCCGGTACAGCTCCCCGATCAGCGCCATGTCGGAGAACACGTCGGTGTCGCCCATGTGGTAGACGGCGGGATGGGCGGAATCCTTCGGCGTGATCACCACGCCGTTCGGCAGGCCGAGATCCTGGATCACGCCGTTCTCGTCCATCGCCGCCGAGGAGTGGAAGGCGATGGTGAAGGACACTGTGAACCCCTCCTGGTCGGTCGTGCCGCCGGTGTTCATCACGTCGGTCCTCTCGACGCCCTTGCGGGAGAAGAATTGGCAGACCTCCGCATTGGCCACGAGCTTGGCGCCCGTCGCCTTGCAGATCGCCGCCGTGTCGCCGGTGTGGTCGCCATGGCCGTGGGTGAGGACGACATGCGTCGCCCCGCGCGACGCCTCCTCCACCGTGCCCGTGAAGGTCGAGTTGCCGGTCAGGAAGGGGTCGATCAGCACCACGGCATTCCCGAATTCCAGCCGGAAGGCCGAGTGCCCGAACCAGGTGATCTTCATGCGGTCCTCCTCGCCAAAGGGCTCCCGGTTTAGCCGGGGCGGGAGGGGCGGGCCAGGAGCGGGCGCGCACATGCCCGTGGGCCCCGCGGTTTCAGTGGCCAAGTCAGCCCGGGGCGGGGGCCCGCAGGCGCTCCATTCCGTGGAAGACCGCGATCGTGTCCCGCCGCGCGACGGCGACGAGGTTCATGTCCAGCGCCCGCGCACGCTCCAGCGCCAGAGCGGTGGGGGCGGAGATGGCCACCAGCGTCCGCGCCCCGATCGCCGCCGCCTTCTCCACCAGCTCGAATGAGAGGCGGCTGGTGACGATCAGGAACCCGTCACCCGCCCGCGCGCCGTCGCGCAGCATCGCCCCCGCCAGCTTGTCCAGCGCGTTGTGGCGGCCGACATCTTCGCGCACGGCGAGCAGCGCGCCGTCCGCGCCGGCGAGGGCGGCGGCGTGAACGGCGCGCGTCTCGTCGTTCAGCGGCTGCGCGCCCTCCAGCGCCTCTAGCGCGCGGCGGATCGCGGCGGGGTCGATGGCGCGGGCAGGGCCCTCGGGTCTGGCGGCCTGGGGCATCTGGTCGATCTCCTCGATGCCGCAGAGCCCGCATCCCGTGCGGCCGGAGATGGAGCGGCGCCGCGCTAGATGCGCCGTCAGCGCCGAGGGGGCCAGGCGGATGTCCAGCCGCAGCCCGCGCGTTTCCTCTCCCAGCTCCACCTCCCGGATGCCCGAGGCGTCGGCGACGATCCCCTCCGTCAGGCTGAAGCCGTAGGCGAAATCCACGAGGTCGGCCGGCGTCAGCATCATCACGGCGAAGGGCACGGAGGAGTAGACGAGGCTGACCGGCACCTCCTCCGGCACTTGCCGGGACGCCGCGCGGGGCTCGCCGTCCCGCCCGATGACGAGCGCCTCGGCCCGGCGGCTGCTCGGCGGCAGGGACATTGCTGCTCCCTCTCCCCTAGGCATCCCTCCCGGCCACCACGCGGCCGGCGCAGGGATTGCCGCCGAGCCAGTAGCACAGCTCGGCCGGGGCATCGATGCGGAAGAGGGCGAGGTCGCAGCGCATCCCCGGCGCCAGCACGCCGCGGTCCGCGAGGCCGAGCGCCGCCGCCGCGTGGCGCGTCACCCCCAGCAGCGCCTCCTTGACCGTCAGCCGGTAGAGGGTGCAGCCCATGTTCAGCATCAGCAGGAGGGAGCGCGCGGGGGAGGAGCCGGGATTCATGTCGGTGGCCAGCGCCATCCGCAGGCCGGCGGCGCGCATCGCGGCGATGTCGGGGTGGCGCGGCTCCCGGATGAAGTAGGTGGCGCCGGGCAGCAGCACCGCCACCGTCCCTGCCGCCGCCATGGCCGCCAGCCCTTCGGGCGAGGCGTGCTCCAGATGGTCCGCCGAGAGGGCGCCGAAGCGCGCGGCCAGCGCCGCCCCGCCACCGTCGCTCAACTGGTCCGCGTGCAGCTTCACCGGCAAGCCCCGCGCGCGGGCGGCGAGGAACACCGCCTCCGTCTCGGCGGGGGTGAAGGCGATGCGCTCCATGAAGGCGTCCACCGCGTCCATCAGCCCCTCATCCGCCAGCGGCGCGATCATCCCCGTGGCAAGGGCGGCGTAGTCCCCCTGGCGCCCGCGATACTCGGGCGGCACGGCATGGGCGCCGAGGAAGCTGGTCACGACGGTGACGGCGCGCTCCCGCCCGAGGGCGCGCGCCGCGCGCAGCATCCGGCGCTCCGTTTCGAGGTCCAGCCCGTAGCCGGACTTCACCTCCACCGTCGTCACGCCCTCGGCCAGCAGCCCGTCCAGGCGGGGCAGGGCGGCGGCGACCAGCGCGGCCTCATCCGCCGCGCGCGTGGCGCGCACGGTGGAGAGGATGCCGCCGCCCTCCCGCGCGATCTCCTCGTAAGTCGCGCCCGCGAGGCGGCGCTCGAACTCCTCCGCGCGGTTGCCGCCGAAGACGAGATGGGTGTGCGGATCGATCAGCCCCGGCAGGATCCAGGCGCCGCCGCAATCCGTCTCCGGCGCCCCGTGGGCGGGAAGATCGGCGCGCGGCCCGACCCAGGCGATGCGCCCGTCCCGGGCCGCCACCGCCCCGTCCCGCAGGACGCCGAGCCCGTTCCCCATCGTGAGGAGATGGGCGTTCACCCAGACGCGGTCGAAGTCAGGCATCGGGGGCGAGGCCCGCGAAGCGCCCCTCTGCCACCAGCGCCGACACCCCCGCGATGTCCGGCGCCATGAACCGGTCCGCGTCCCAGGCCGCCGCCACGCCGCGCACGGCCGCATGCGCCGCCTCCAGCGGCGGGGAGGAGCGCAACGGACGGTGGAACTCGATCGCCTGGGCGGCGGCCAGCAGCTCGATCGCCAGGATGTCGTGCAGGTTCCGCACCATCGGCCCCAGCCGCAGCGCGGCACCGGTGGCCATGCTCACATGGTCCTCCTGGTTGGCGGAGGTCGGCAGGCTGTCCACGCTTCGGGGATGAGCGAGCGACTTCTGCTCGCTCGCCAGCGCCGCCGCCGTCACCTGCGCGATCATGAAGCCCGAGTTCAGCCCGCCCTCGCGCACGAGGAAGGCCGGCAGGCCGGAGAGGGCGGGATCGGTCAGCAGGGCGATCCGCCGCTCCGATAGCGCGCCGATCTCCGCGAGCGCGAGGGCGATATAGTCCGCAGCGAAGGCCACGGGCTCGGCGTGGAAGTTGCCGCCGGAGAGAACCTCCCCCTCCGCCGTCACCAGCGGGTTGTCCGTCACGGCATTCGCCTCGCGCTCCAGCACGGCGGCGGCGTGGTCCAGCGCGTCGAGGCAGGCGCCCATCACCTGCGGCTGGCAACGGATGGAGTAGGGGTCCTGAACGCGGGGATCGTTCTCCCGGTGGCTCTCCCGGATGGCGCTGCCGGCCATCAGCCCGCGCAGGGCGGCGGCGGCGCGGATCTGACCGGGCTGGCCGCGCAGCGCGTGGATGCGGGGGTCGAAGGGCGTGTCGGAGCCGCGCACGCCCTCCGTGCTCATCGCCCCCGCGACGAGCGCCGTGGCGAAGAGGTCCCGCGCCGCGAAGAGGGCGTGGAGCGCGATGGCGGTGGAGACCTGCGTGCCGTTCAGCAGCGCCAGCCCCTCCTTCGGCCCGAGCGGGAGCGGCGAGAGGCCGAGATGCGCCAGCGCCTCCGCCCCCGTGACGACCCGCTCCCCGATGACGGCCTGGCCCTCCCCGATCAGCACCATGGACAGGTGCGCGAGAGGCGCGAGGTCGCCCGAGGCGCCCACCGAGCCCTTGGAGGGGATCACGGGCAGCACATCGGCCTCCAGCAGCCGCAGCAGCGCCCGCACGGTCTCCTCCCGCACCGCGGAGGCGCCGCGCGCGAGGGAGAGCGCCTTCAGCGCCAGCACCAGCCGCACCACGGGCCGGGACAGGGGCTCGCCCACGCCCGAGGCGTGGCTGCGGATGAGGTTGAGCTGGAGGCGCACCAGCGCGTCGGGCGGGATGCGCGTGCCCGCCAGCTTCCCGAAGCCGGTGTTCACGCCATACATCACCTCGCCCGCGGCGAGGCGCGCGGCGAGGGCCGAATGGCTCGCCCGCACCGCCTCCTGCCAGCCCTCGGGGAGCGGGAGGGCGCCGCCCTCCATCACCGCGCGGAGTTCGGGGAGCGCGGCCATCAGCCGCCCACCATCGGAAGGTCGAGACCCATTTTCCGTGCCCACTCCTTTGCGGAGTCATAACCGGCATCGGCGTGGCGCATCACGCCCGTCGCGGGATCGTTCCACAGCACCCGCCTCAGCCGCCGCGCGGCATCCGGCGTGCCGTCCGCCACGATCACCATCCCCGCATGCTGCGAGTAGCCCATCCCCACGCCGCCGCCATGGTGCAGCGAGACCCAGGTGGCCCCGGAGGCCGTGTTCAGCAGCGCGTTCAGCAGCGGCCAGTCCGAGACGGCGTCCGAGCCGTCGAGCATCGCCTCCGTCTCGCGGTTCGGCGAGGCGACGGAGCCGGAATCGAGATGGTCCCGCCCGATCACCACGGGGGCGGAGAGCTCCCCCCTCGCCACCATCTCGTTGAAGGCGAGGCCGAGCCGGTGCCGGTCCCCCAGCCCCACCCAGCAGATGCGCGCGGGCAGGCCCTGGAAGGCGATGCGCGCCTGCGCCATGTCCAGCCAGCGGTGCAGGTGCGGGTCGTCGGGGATCACCTCGCGCACCTTCGCGTCGGTGCGGCGGATGTCCTCGGGGTCGCCCGACAGCGCCGCCCAGCGGAAGGGGCCGACGCCGCGGCAGAAGAGCGGGCGGATATAGGCCGGCACGAAGCCGGGAAAGCCGAAGGCGTCGGCCAAGCCCTCGTCCTTCGCCATCTGGCGGATGTTGTTGCCGTAGTCCATGACCACGGAGCCCATGCGCTTCATGTCGAGCATCGCCTGCACATGGGCGACCATGCTGCGCTTCGCGGCGGCGGCGACGGCCCTGGGGTCGCTCTCCCGCTTCGCCTGCCACTCCGCCAGCGTCCATCCCGCGGGGAGGTAGCCGTTGGCGGGGTCGTGCGCGCTCGTCTGATCCGTCACGATGTCCGGCACCACGCCGCGGCGCACGAGCTCGGGGAAGACCTCTGCCGCATTGCCGAGCAGCCCGACGGAGATCGGCTTCCGCTCGATGCAGGCGGCACCGATCATGGCGAGCGCCTTGTCCAGGCTGTCCGTGCGGTGATCGAGGTAGCGCGTCTCCAGCCGCTTCTCGATGCGGCTCGGCTGGCATTCCACCGCCAGCACGGAGGCCCCGGCGAAGACGCCCGCCAGCGGCTGCGCGCCGCCCATGCCGCCCAGCCCGCCGGTGAGGATCCAGCGCCCGGAGAGGTCGCCGCCGAAATGCTGGCGCCCGGCCTCGGCGAAGGTCTCGTAGGTGCCCTGCACGATTCCCTGAGAGCCGATATAGATCCAGGACCCCGCGGTCATCTGGCCGTACATCATCAGCCCCGCGCGATCGAGCTCGTTGAACTTCTCCCAGTTCGCCCAGGCCGGAACGAGGTTGGAGTTGGCGATCAGCACGCGCGGCGCGTCCGCGTGCGTCTCGAACACGCCGACGGGCTTGCCGGACTGCACGAGCAGGGTCTGCGTGTCGTGCAGCCGCCGCAGCACGTCGATGATGGTCTCGTAGCTGCGCCAGTCCCGCGCCGCGCGCCCGATGCCGCCGTAGACGACGAGGGCGCCGGGGTCCTCCGCCACCTCGTCGTCGAGGTTGTTCATCAGCATCCGCAGCGGCGCTTCCGTCACCCAGTGCTTCGCGGAGAGGGTGTTCCCGCGCGGCGCGCGGATCGCCGGCGCGTTGCGGAGGCGGGGGTTGCTGCTCGGGGCGTCCATGGCGGCGTCCTCAGAAGGGGAAGTGCCCACCCGGCCCGTCCTGCATGCGGTAGCGGCCGGAGAGCTCGAAGCGGCTGGCGGGCTGGGTCAGGCGGGAGAAGGTGGTGGGCTCGCCCCGGCGGAAGGTGCGGCGGCGGATGACGAGGCAGGGATCGCGCGCGCCCACCTCCAGCACGCGCGCGACGGGCGAGGGGGGCAGGATAGCGGTGACCGCCTGCTCTATCTCCATCACCTCGCCGACCTCGCGGAGGTAGTCGTAGGTGGTGCGGGCTGAGAAGTCCTGCTCGGCATAGAGGGGTGCGTAGCCCGGGCGGATGAAGCGCTCCTCGAGCTGGATGGGCAGGAGGTCGCCCTTGTGCAGCACTGCCGAGGCCGGCACGCGCCCCCCGCGCGGCAGGCCGAGCGCGTCCGCCGCCTCATCCGTCAGCGATGCGGTGCCGAGGGCCAGGACCTCGCAGGACCACTCCATCCCACGCGCGCGGATCTCCTCCGCGATGCTCTCGATGCTCGCCAGCCCCGTGCGCGGCTTGCCGTCCTCCGTCAGGGGGGCCACGAAGGTGCCGACGCCCGGCACCTTCCGCAGCCGCCCCTCCCGCGCCAGTTCGGCGAAGGCGCGGTTCACCGTGATGCGGGAGACGCCGAGCATCGGTCCCAGCTCGTTCTCGCTGGGGATACGCGCATGCGTCGCCCACTCGCCCGAGGCGATGCGGGACAGCACGAAGTCCTTCACCGCCTCGTAGCGCGGCTTGGGGGCTGCGGACACGGCGCCTTCAGCCCGCCGCCGCGACCGCCTTGCGGTAGCCGAAGGCTTGGTCGAAGCGGTTGAGGATATGGCGCCCCGCCGTGATCGGCTCGTAGCGCGCCTCCCCCGCCGGCGTGCCGAGGTCGCGAGGGTCGATCACCGCGCCGAAGTCGGGGTCGTGGAAGGTGGCGATGGCCATGCGCTCCCGCCCGCTGCGGTTCACCACGCGGTGCGGGGTGGAGGCGAAGCGGTCGTTGCTCCAGCGCCCGAGAAGGTCGCCCACATTCACTACCAGCGTGCCGGGCAGGGGAGGGGCGTCGATCCAGCCGCCGCTCCGCCGCTCGCGCACCTGCAACCCGCCGTTGTCGTCCTGCCAGAGAAGGGTGATGCAGCCGAAATCCGTGTGCGGCGCCACGCCGTAGACCTCCTCCTCCGCGCCCACATCCTGTGGCGGGTAGAAGATGGCCTGGGTGCGCTGGAGGGGCTTGGTGTAGCGCGGGGCGAAGAAGCCCTCATCGAGATCCAGGCCCACCGCCACGGCCCGCAGCAGCCGCCCGCCGAGGGCGAGCATGGCGTCGTAATAGGCGGACATGGCCGGGCGCAGGGCAGGGGCGAAGTCCGGCCACTGGTTCGGCCCGCGCAGCGCCTCGCCGGCAAGCACGGCGGGGTCGTCCTCGGGCAGCTCCAGCCCGATGGAGAGGAACTCCTTGCGGTCCGTGTGCTTCGCGCCCTCCATCAGCGCGCCGCCCATGGCGTGCCAGCCGCGATGCAGCTTGTTGGCGCGCACCTGCTCCTTCGTCTCGGGCGGCAGGTGGAAGAAGCCGCGCGCGGCGCCGACCGCGCCCGAGATGACGGCCTCCGGCACGCCGTGGCCGGAGACGTAGAAGAAGCCTGGCCCGGTGCAGGCCTCGCGGATGGCCGCGCCCACCTGCGGCACGGCGCTTGCTGATCCCGTGACCAGTCCGGACACGTCGATCACGGGGAGAGAGGTCATGTCCACCATGCGCTTCGCCTCCAGGCCGGTCCTGTTGGGGGGGCTTGATCGGCCGGCGCCGGGATGGTTGTGTTCATAACCTGTCATGTCAAGTTCGGCATGGAGGTGCTGGACGTCATCCGCGGGCTGGCGGAGACGGGGATGACGATGCTCGTCGTCTCACACGAGATGGGCTTCGTCGCCTCCGTCGCCTCCCGCGCCGTCTTCCTCGACCACGGGCGCGTGCTGGTGGACGGGCCGGCGAGGGCGGTGTTCCGGGACGCGGAGGAGCCGCGCCTGCGCCGCTTCCTCTCCACCTATCTCCAGCGCGTCGCCTGGGCGCCGGAGCCGCCGGCCGTGTCCGTGCCGGGCGCCGCACCCGCGGGCTTCCCGCTCATCGACGCCGCCGCGCCCGCCCCGGCCGAGGCACCCGCGCGCTTCCCCCCGCTCGACGCCGCGGCGAACCCGCCGGGCGAGGGCCTGCCCGTCACGGGACCGGGGGCCGTGCCGTGAGGCGCAGCGGCGCCGGGGGCCTTCACCCCGCGGGGCCGCCGGGCGTTACCGCTGTGCAGCAGGGGACCCCGCCGATGCAGAGACGCGCCCTTCTCTCACTTGCAGCCCTCGCGCCGGGGGCCGCGCTCGCCCAGGGGCGGTGGTCGCCGGAGGGGCCGGTGCGGCTGGTCGTCCCCTTCGCGCCCGGCGGCTCGCAGGACGTGCTGGGCCGGCTGCTCGCCCAGGCGGCGGGCCCGATCCTCGGGCAGACCATCGTGGTGGAGAACCGCGCCGGGGCGGGCGGGGTGCTGGGGGCGGAGGCCGTGGCCCGCGCCGCGCCTGATGGCCTGACCCTGCTGCTCGCCACGGCCGGGCAGCTCACCATCGCCAAGGTGATCGGCCGGCGCCTGCCCTACGACCCCATCGCGGATTTCGCGCCCGTGCTGCACCTCGTGGACAGCCCCGTGGCGCTGCTCGCCGCGCCGGGGCTCGGGGCCGAGGACGCGCGCGGCCTTCTGCGCTTGGCGCGGGAGGCCGCGCAGCCCTTGCCTTACGCCTCCACCGGCATCGGCACGAACACGCATCTCATCATGGAGGACCTGCGCGCGCGGGAGCGGCTGAACCTCGAGCACGTGCCCTATCGCGGCGCGGCGGCGGCCTTCAACGACCTCGCTGCCGGGCGGATCGCGACCATGTTCGTCTCCGTCCCCTCCGTGCTCGCGGCGACGGGCGCGCAGTTCAAGGTGGTGGCGGTGACCTCGCGGGAGCGCTTCCCCGCCACACCCGAGGTGCCCACCCTCATCGAATCCGGCGTGCCCGGCTTCGAGGCGAGCATCTGGACCGGCCTTTCCGCCCCGCGCGGCACGCCCACCCCGGTCGTCGCGCGACTGGCTGAGGCGTTCCGCGAGGCGATGGGGACGGATCTCGTCCGCGCGCGGCTGGACGGGCTGGGGGTGACGCCGAATGGCGGGGGTGCCGCCGCCTTCGCCGCCCTCCTGCGGGAGGACCTGGAGCGGTGGACGCGGGTGGCCGCGCCGCTCGGCATCCGGCTGGATTAGCCCCGCCCGAACCCCCGGGTGAGGTCCGCCTCCAGCGTCGCGGGGTCCAGCGCCTCCAGCAGCGGGTTGCGGCGGAGGTCCCGGCCCCAGAGGGCTTCCAGCGCGGTCACCACCGCCTCCGTTACTGGCATGGGCAGGTCCTGGCCGCGCGCGAGCCAGAGATAGAAGGCGAGGCCGTAGGGCACGTCCTCCGTGACGTAGCGCGTCTCCATCGTATCGGGGCCGAGCACTGCGCCGCGCGTGTCCGCGATGGCCGCCGCCATTTCGGCGAGCGGCGCGAGCGGCACGCCGTTCGCGCGATGGAGCGACTCGTCCAGCCCGAGGACGGCGAGGCCGAAGCGCGCGGCCAGGGCGGCGCGCTCGGCGGCCAGCGCCTCCATCATCCGGCAGGCGGCGGGGGTCATCAGCCCGTATTGCGGCCAGGCCTCCGCCCGCTCGATCCGCGTAACGTTGGTGAGCGCGAGCACGGCGTGGATGATCGGGTTGGCATTGGCCAGCCCGGCATGGAGCGCGCTCGGAGCGGCGGGGCTGGCATGGCCGAAGAGGGCGGTGGCGAGCGCGCCCATCTCCGTCGCGGCGGAGGAGGGCACCGCCGCCATGTCCACCGCCGCCCGCACGGCCGCCACCCGCACCCGCCCCGGCGCCGGGCGGCGCGCGGTGACGGGGGTGGTCGCCATGGCGCCGATCGGCGCGCGCCCCGCCGGCGCCCCGCGCGCGGCCAGCATCGCGTCCAGCGCGAGGGAGGCGAGGGCGGCGGCGGGGGCGATCAGCAGGGGCAGTCCGGGCGGCAGGGCGGCCGCGATGCGGGGCAGCAGCGCCGGGAAGGCGTAGGCGGGCACGGCGAGCAGCGCGGCCCCGGCGCCCGACATTGCCTCCGGCAGGTCCCGCGCGACGCGGAGCGGCAGGCGCCCGCTCACCGCGCCCTCGGCCTCGATAGCCCCCTCGATCCCCGCCGTGCCGGCGCCGGAGGGCGACCAGATCGAGACCTCGTGCCCGCGCGAGGCGGCCAGCACCGCCGCGGCCGGGCCTACCGCCCCCGCGCCCAGAACGACCAGCTTCATCCCGCCCCCTCCCGCCATCCCAGCGATCATCCGCGCGCCGGGCCGCGCGGCAAGGGTGCGCCGCCGCGCGGTTCGCCCCTAAGCTACCGCCGACACGCCCCGGGAGCCCCGACGATGACCATCGCCCGCCGCAGCGCCCTGTTCCTGCCCGCCCTTCTCGCCGCCCCGGCCCCCCTCTCCCGGGCACGGGCCCAGGCGGCGCCGGGGGGCGGCAACTGGCCGGACCGCCCCGTGCGGATCATCGTGCCCGCGCCGGGCGGGGGCGGCACGGCCGACACCCTCGCCCGCGTCTTCGCGCAGGAGATGGAGAAGCGCCTGCCCCAGCGGGTGATCATCGACAACCGCGGCGGCGCCAACGGCAATATCGGCGCGCTGGCCGGGGCGCGAGCGGCGCCGGACGGCTACACGATCCTCTGGTCCTGGGCGGGGACGCTCGCCACGGGGCCGGCGCTCTACAAGGACCTGCCCTTCGATCCCGAGAAGGACTTCGAGCCCGTGGTCCTCATCGGCAACGTGCCGAACGTGCTGGTGGTGAACAAGGACCTGCCGATCCGCAACCTCGGCGAGTTCGGCGCCTATGCCCGCGCGAATCCGGGCGCGATCAACTTCGGCTCCACCGGCAACGGCTCCTCCATGCATCTGGCGGGGGAGCTCTACAAATCCCTCACCGGCGCGCAGATGACGCATGTGCCCTACACCTCCCCGGCGGCGGGGGTGACGGACCTGCTCTCCGGCCGCATCCAGGCGATGTTCAACCTCGTCACCGGCGTCGGGCCGCAGGTGCGGGCGGGGGCGGTGACGCCGATCGCCGTGCTGGATGAGCGCCGCTCCCCCCAGCTTCCCGACGTGCCGACCACGGCGGAGCTGGGCATGCCCGGCCTCGTCTTCGGCACTTGGTTCGGGCTGTTCCTGCCCAAGGGGTCGGACCCGGCCTTCGTGCGGCGGCTGAACGTGCTCGCGAACGAGGTCCTGGCCGACCCGGAGGCAAGGGCGCGTTTCGAGCAGCAGGGCATGGCCGTGCTGGGCGGCCCGCCGGAGCGGCTGGCGACCTTCCTGCACGAGGAGATCGGGCGCCACGCCGCGCTGGTGCGCCAATCCGGCGCGCGGAACGAATAGGGGCGCTCGGCCGTTCCTTCCGCGGACAGATGGAGGAGACGGCCGATGACGGCCTTCGCGCGCGGGACCGGGCTCGGATCGCTCCTGCTGCTGGCAGCATGTGCGGGAGGCGGGCCGGGGCAGGTTGCGGCACCCGGAGCCGCGGCGGCGGACCCGGTCTATGCCTGCCAGATGCGCGGCGCCATGGCGGAGGACCGGGTTTACGGCCCCTTCGGCACGCTCGACATCAACAGCGCGATCGTGCGTGCCGAGGTCACGCAGGCCTGCCTGGAGCAGGCGCGGCGGGGCGGGACGATCCTTAGGTGAAGGCCCCCCCCGGCCGCCCGGTCAGGGGATCAGCCGGTCGGCGCGGAGGCGGGCGAACAGGTCGAAGAAGGCGTCGTCCGTCGCCCGGTAGGCGGTGAAGCCCAGGCGCCGGCTCTTGCTCATGTCGGTCACCACCTCGATCGGGCGGCCGAGATCGGCATCGGTGTGCCAGGCGGAAGCGAGGCGGCCGAGATCCGGCTCCGCCAGCCCCTCGCGCTCGGCGATGCGCCGCCAGGTCGTGGCGTCGCCCGCCATTTGCCCTTCCAGCGGGCGCACCGTGCCGTCGAAGGGCGCGGGCTCCAGCCCGAACCAATCGGCGATGAGGCCCCACATCCAGCTCCATCGGAACACGTCGCCGTTCACCACGTTGAAGGCCTCGTTGCGCGCCGCCGGCGTGGTCGCGGCCCAGAGCAGGTGGCGGGCGAGCTGCCCCGCATCGGTCATGTCGGTCAGCCCGTTCCACTGGGCGGCCGAGCCAGGGAAGCGGAAGGGCCGCCCGGTCTCGCGGCATAGCGTGGCATAGACCGCCAGCGTGGTGCCCATGTTCATCGCGTTGCCGACCGCCTTGCCGATCACGGTGTGCGGCCGGTGAACGCTCCAGCCGAAGCCGTCGCGCGCGGCGGCGGCGAAGACCTCGTCCTCCTGCGCGTAGTAGAAGTTCTCGATGTCGAGCCTGCCCTGGTCCTCGCGGAACGGCGTCTGCGGCAGCGCGCCCTTCCCGTAGGCCTCGAAGGGGCCGAGATAGTGCTTCAGCCCGGTGACCAGCGCGACGTGCCGCACGCCGCCCGTGGGGCGAAGGCCGTCGAGCAGGTGGCGCACCATGGCCGAGTTGACCCGGATGTTCTCCGCCTCGCTGTCCTGCCGCAGCCAGGTCGTGATGAACACCGCTTCCGGGCGAATGTCCCTCAGCGCCGCGGCGGTGCCGGCCGCGTCCTGTAGGTCGGCGGCCACCGGCAGCACGCCGGCCTGCCCGGTCGGACGGCGCGCGAGGCCGTGCACCGTCCATCCCTCCTCGACCAGCAGCGCCGCCGTCGCGCTTCCGACGATGCCGCTCGCGCCCACTACCAGTGCCGTACCCGCCACGTCGTGCTCCAACCAATCCGTTCGGGGCGGGAACTGGGCAGGCAGGCGCCAGGGTTCTAGACGGCACCGAATGGGGACATAGGCACCAGGAGGTAACCGCCCGTGAGAACCGGCAGTCCGGACGACCAGTGGCGGGAGGATTGCGCGCCGCGGCGCGTGCTCGAGCTGTTCAGCACGAAGTGGACGAGCATGATCCTGCACACGCTGCACGCCCGACACGGCGGCGCGGCCCGCACCGGCGTCCTGCAGCGCAGCCTACCCGGCATCTCCAAAAAGATGCTGACCCAGACCTTGCGGGACATGGAGGGAAGCGGGCTCGTCACCCGCCATGTCCAGGGCACGGTGCCGCCGGCCGTCGAGTACCGGCTCTCCGCCCTGGGCCAGCGCTTCATCGAGCCGGTGGAGCTGCTCTATGCCTGGGGCCGCGCCAATGCCGACGCGCTCGACCGGCTGGGCAGCCGGCCCACCTCGCGCCGCGCGTGATCCCGTCCTGTCCGTCAGGCCGGGATGTTCAGCAGCAGTCCTGGCGGGAGGCGGTCAGCCAGTAGGTCCGCTAAGCGCCCGCGGGCGCTTCCGTCTCCCCGAGAGACTGCATCAGCCGGTTCGCATTGGCGAACATGGCGATGGAGTGGATGAGGTCGAGCAGTTCCAGATCGTCCATCCCCGCCGCCCGCAGCGGGGCGAGGTCGGTGGCGCCCACCTCGCCGGGGGTGAGGGTCAGCTTCTCGCTGAAATCGGCAATCGCGCGGCGGCGCGGGTCGGTTTCGGCCGCGTGGCCCTCATCCAGCACGCGCTGCATGGCCTCCGACTGCTTCGTCAGCTCCGCGAAGCGTCGGGCATGGACCGAGGTGCAGTAGACGCAGCCATTCGCCATGGAGACGACGGCGGTGGAGAACTCCCGGTCCGCCCGCGGCAGGCCCCGGGGCGCGTACATCACCGTGTTGAACAACGCGCCGCGCTCGCCGAGCGAGGCGGGGTCCTGGGCGAGGGTGAGGAAGTAGGTCGAGCGGCGCTGGGCGGGCGGGCAGGCCTCCAGCGCGGCGAGCTGGGCGGGGCTGGCCGTCTCCGCCCGGACGGGCGGGATGCGCGGGGTCCAGCCGACCTCCTCCATGGTGAAGCGCTTCATGCTGCGGACTCCTGCGTCATCGCCCGCAGCCCGGCCAGTAGCCGGACCTGATAGGGCACGAAGGAGACGAGCTGCGTCAGGGCCACGACGTCGCGCGGCGTCAGCCCCATGGCGGAGAGGGCGTCGATGGTCGCCTGGGACACCTCGGCCGGGCGGGCGGCGACGAGGTCGGCATAGCGCAGCAGGGCGGCGAGGCGGCCTTCCATCGGGGCCCCGGTCAGGTCCTCGGCCAGCATGATCGCCTCCTGCCCCTCCGGCCCGTTCAGCAGGGCGCGGTAGCGGGCGGCGAGGTGGCGGTCCCCCTCCCGCAGGGCGACGCGGAGCGCGAGGGCCGCGCGGTCCCGGTGGGAGAGGCCGCCGGGGTCCTCCGGCATCAGCAGCTCGCGCCAGGCGCCCTGGGCGTGGCGCCGCGCCTCCGGCCGGCGGCGGCGCAACTCAGCGAGTGGCGATCCCGGGGCGATGCCCAGGATCTCCTCGATCAGATCCCCGTCGCTCATGCGGCTTCTCCTCGTTCCGGCCACTCGTCGCCCAGCAGCTCCGGCGTGTCATAGGCGACTAGGCGCTCGAAATGAGCCTCCCGGTCCTCCACGAAAAGGGAACGCGCGATCCCCCGCGCCAGCCGACGCGCGCCGGCGGAAATGGCGGGGATGTCGCCCGTCAGCTTCCCGTGGCTGAGGGTGGCGGGATAGTTGAAGGCGTGGATGCGCGAGAGGGCCGGGCAACTCCCCGGTACCTTCTCCTGGAAGGAGAAGTCGGGCGCGAGGTCGGGGGAGGTGGACAGCTCCTCGCTCTCCTGCCCCGGCTCGGGGGTGAAGCGGTCCTGCCAGAGGCGGATATGCGGGGCGATGAGGGCCAGCTCCGGCCGCTCCTCCAGCGCCACACGGAAGCCGGTGGCGAAGATGAGGAAGTCCACCGTGAACCGCCCGCGCGGGGTCTCCACGAGCAGCGCGCCGCCCTCCTCCCGCACCCCGGTCACGGGGGAGGAGAGGTGGAGATGGGCGTGGGGGTGGCGGGAGACGCGCAGCGTGCTGTCGCGCGGTGGGGGCGTCTGGGCGGCGCCGGCATGGTGCAGGAAGCGCCACTTCCACCTGTCCGGCAGGCCGGCGAAGCCGTGGACCACGCCCTGGCTGCCGATCCCCGTAAACTTGTTCACCCGCGGCAGGGCGGGGCGGCGGACGAACAGGTCCAGCCGCGCGGCCCCGGCCTCCAGCGCCGTCGCGGCATTGTCCATGGCCGAGGCCCCGGCGCCCACCACGCCCACGCGCTTGCCGCGCAGGGCCTCGAAGCTGATCGGCTCCCGCGAATGGGCCCAGAAGCGCCGGTCCAGCCCGCGGGCCATCTCGGGCACGAAATGCCCGCCCAGCCCGTCCCGCCCGCTGGCCAGCACGAGGCGGCGGCAGAGGATCTCAGGCGCCTCTCCCATCTCCAGCGCGACTAGCCCGTCCTCGCGCGGACGGATCAGGGAGACATGAGCGCCGTTCTCCACCGGCACGCCCATCACGCGGCGATACCAGTTGAGGTAGTCCATCCACATCCCGCGCGGGATCTTGCCCAGGGCGTCCCAGGCCGCGCGGCCGTGCTGCGCCTCGAAGAAGGCGCGGAAGGTGAGGGAGGGCAGGCCGAGGGCCGGCCCGGCGAGGCCCTTGGGCGAGCGCAGCGTCTCCATCCGGGCATAGGTGACCCAGGGCCCCTCCTGCCCCCGCTCCGCCCGGTCAAGCACGCGCAGCCGGTCGATGCCGTCGAGCCGGAGCGCGGCGGCGGCGGCGAGGCCGGCCATGCCCGCGCCGATGATCGCCACATCGGCCACGGGGCGCCCGTCCGACGCGGCGCGCTCGGGCACCCAGGGCTTGGCCGGGAGTTCGAGGAACTCCAGGTCCTGGCGCAGCCGGGCTTCCAGTGCGTCCAACCCGATAGGACTCATGGCAGTGCCTGCATGCGCCGCTCCACCATGCCCCGCCAGGGCGCCCCCTCCGGCGCGGAGGCGAGCAGGGCCGTCCAGGCGGCGCGGGCCACGGCCGGGCGCCCGGCCTGGGCCTCGGCGAGGCCGGAGAGGAAGCGCAGCCCCACATGCTCCGGCGCGCGGGGCAGGGAATCCGAGAGGAAGGCGGCGGCCTCCTCCACCCTCCCAGCCTCCAGCAGCACCTGGGCGCGCTGGGCGGCGATGTCGGGGTCGAAGCCCGCGCGCAGCACCTCGGCATAGGCGGCGGCGGCCTCGGCGTGGCGGCCGCGGTTGCGCTCGGCCTCGGCCAGCAACAGCCAGCCCTGGCGGGCGGCGGGGTTGCCGGCGGGGATGGCGGCGAGCCGCGCGCGGAGCTGGGCGAGCAACGCCTCGTCCCGCGCCGTCGCGTCCTGCCGCTCGGCGAAGGTGGCCGAGGGCATGCCGGGCAGGCCGTTCAGGAAGTAGATCGCGAAGGCGAGGGCGGGGATGAAGGCCAGCCCGGCGATCAGCGGCCCGCGCCCGCCGAGCCGCGCCGGGGCGGCCTCCGGCACGGCGAGCAACCGGCGCTGCACCTCGATCAGGGCGGCGGCATGGGCGGCCTCGTCCAGCCTGCCGAGAGCGCGGTCCCGCTCCAACTCGGCGAGCTGGGCGCGGTAGAGGGCGCGGTCGGCGGCGCCGCGGTCGAGGGCACGGGTGGGGCGCCAGATCACCAGGGCGAGCGGCAGCAGCGCCGCGAGGGCCAGCGCCCCGGCGAGGATCCAGGTCAAGACTCGCGCTCCAGCGCGGCCAGGCGGGCGCGTTCCTCCTCCGTCAGCGGCGCGGGGCCCGGGCGGGCGGCGGTGCGGCGCCGCATCCGCAGGAGGGCGAAGGCGCCGAGGCCCAGCACGATCACGGGCAGCGCCCAGAGCGGGGCGGTGACCCAATTGAAGGGCGGGCGCAGCAGGACGAAGTCGCCGTAACGGGCATGGACGTAGTCGCGCACGGAATCGCTGGACTCGCCCGCCGCCACCCGCTCCCGCACGAGGCGGCGGAGATCCCGGGCGAGGTCGGCCTCGCTGTCCTCGATGGACTGGTTCTGGCAGACCATGCAGCGCAGCTCGCGCCCGATCTCTTGGGCGCGCGCCTCCGCGGCGGGGTCGGGCAGCATCTCGGCGGGGCGGCCCACGGCGAGGGCGCCGCCCGTCAGCAGCCCGAGCGCCAGCAGCAGGGCGAGAGTGAAGCTTCTCACGCGTGGCGCCTGAGCAGCGGGTCCAGCTCGGCCGAGAGCGTGTCCGGCGTCATCGGCCCGGCCCAGCGCCAGCGGATGATGCCGCGCCCGTCGAGCAGATAGGTCTCGGGCACGCCGTAGAGCCCGTACTCGATCCCGGCCCGCCCATCGGCATCGGCGACGAGGCCGGCGAAGGGATTGCCGTGGCGGGCGAGGAACTTCGCGGCCTCGGCCGGCCGGTCCTTGTAGTTCACGCCGAGGATGCGGACCCCGCGCCTCTGCAGCGCCACGAGCTGCGGGTGCTCCACCACGCAGGGCACGCACCAGGAGGCCCAGAAGTTCACCAGCACGGGCGAGCCGGGGAAGGCGAGGGAGTCCGGCGCGAAGCCGGGCGTGTCCACCCCCTCCACCGCCGGCAGGGCCAGGGCCGGGGCCGGCTTGCCGAGCAGGGCGGAGGGCACGCCGCGCGGATCGTAGGAACCGTCCTTCATCCCGCGCAGCATCGCCCAGAAGCCCACCCCGCCCGCGGCGGCGAGGCCGAGCGGCGCCCAGAGCAGGGCGCGGCGGGAAGTGCTCGCGCTCATGCCCGCGCCGCCTCCGCCGAGCGGCGGGCCGGGGCGCCGACGCGGGCGCGGCGATCCGAGAGCGAGAGGGCGCCGCCCAGCGCCATGAAGGCGCCGCCGAGCCAGATCCAGGGTGCTAGGGGGTTGTGGTGCAGGCGCAGCGTGGCCCGCCGGCCCTCCTCCTCGCCCATCACGGCGTAGAGGTCGGACGCCCAGGTCGTGTGGATGGCGGCCTCCGTCGTGCTCTGGCGGGAGAGGGGGAAGTTGCGCTTCTCCGGCTCCAGCACCGTCACGGGGGCCCCGTCCCGGGTGACGGTGAGGGTCGCGCGGCGGCTGGTCCAGTTCGGGCCGGTCACATCGCGCACGCCCTCCAGCCGCCACTCATAACCGCCGAGCGACACGCTCTCCCCCGGGCTCACGGCCGTGAGGCGCTCGGTCGCCAGCCCCATCCCGGCCATGCCGAGCAGGGAGATGCCGAAGCCCGCATGGGCCACCGCCCCGCCCCAGGCCGCACGGGGCAGGCCGCGCGCGCGGGCGAGGGCCGCGCGGGGCCGGGAGAAGAGGGCGATGCGCTCCGCCACATCGGCCAGCGCGCCGAGGATAAGCCAGAGCGCCGCGCCGAAGCCGAGGGCAGGAAGGACGGGCTTGCCCTGCACGAGCCAGACGAGGGCGATGGCGCCCAGCGCGATCACCGCCACCCACCACAGCCGCTGCAGCACCGGCCAGGGCTTCGCGCGCTTCCAGGCCATCAGCGGCCCGGCCGCCATGGCGAGGATCAGCGGCAGGGCGAGGGGGAAGACGGTCGCCTGGTAGAAGGGCGGGCCGACCGAGATCTTCGCCCGCAGCATGAGGTCCGCGAACATGGGGTAGAGCGTGCCGGCCAGCACCACAGCCGCGATCGTGCAGAGGAGCAGGTTGTTCAGCACCAGCGCCCCCTCTCGCGAGAGGGGGGCGAAAAGGCCGGTCGGCGCCAGGGAGGGCGCCCGCCAGGCGAAGAGGGCGAAGGCCCCGCCCATGGTGATGACCAGCAGCGCGAGGATGAAGACGCCGCGCTCGGGATCGTTGGCGAAGGCGTGGACGGAGTTCAGCACCCCCGAGCGCACGAGGAAGGTGCCGAGCAGCGACATGGAGAAGGCGAGGATGGCCAGCAGCACCGACCAGGTCTTCAGCGCCTCCCGCTTTTCCACCACGATGGCCGAGTGCAGCAGGGCGCAGCCCGCGAGCCAGGGCAGGAGGGAGGCGTTCTCCACGGGGTCCCAGAACCAGTAGCCGCCCCAGCCCAGCTCGTAATAGGCCCACCAGGAGCCGAGCGCGATGCCGAGCGTCAGGAAGGACCAGGAGGCCAGCGCCCAGGGCCGCACCCAGCGCCCCCAGGCCGCATCCACCCGCCCCTCGATGAGGGCGGCGATGGCGAAGGCGAAGGTCACGGCCGTGCCGACATAGCCGAGGTAGAGCAGCGGGGGGTGGAAGGCGAGGCCGGGGTCCTGCAGCACGGGGTTGAGGCCCTGCCCGTCCACCGCCGGCGGCCAGACCCGGAGGAAGGGGTTGGAGGTCGCGAGGACGAAGGCGAGGAAGCCCGCCCCGATCATGCCGAGCACCGCGAGCACCCGCGCCCGCAGCCCGCTCGGCAGGTTGCGCCCGAAGCCCGCGACCGCCGCGCCGCAGAGGGCGAGGATCAGCACCCAGAGGACCATCGACCCCTCGTGGTTCCCCCAGGCACCGGCGAGCTTGTAGAGCATCGGCTTCGCCGAGTGGCTGTTCTGCACCACGTTGGAGACGGTGGTGTCGTTCACCGCGAAGGAGCGGAGCAGGGCGGCGAAGGCGGCGCCGACGGCCACCAGCACGCCGATGGCCAGCCCCGGCCCGGCCGCCATCAGCCTGGCATCCCGGCGCTGCGCCCCGATCAGCGGCAGCACCGCCTGGGCGAGCGAGAGGGCGAGGGCGAGGGCGAGGGCGAAGTGCCCAAGTTCAGGGATCATCCGCCCGTCCTAGTCGGCTGCGCAGGGGGCTGCGCAAGGGGCTGCCCAGTGGTCTGCCCAGTGGTCTGCCCGCTGGTCTGCATCGTGTTCCAGCCGGAGGCGGGCGGCGCCGCGCCCTGCTCCGGGTTCCAGTGGCCGGAGCGCTGCAGCGCGTCCTTCACCTCGGGCGGCATGTAGGTCTCGTCGTGGCGGGCGAGCACCTCGCTGGCCGCGAAGCCGCCATCGGGGCGCAGCTTGCCCAGCGCCACCACGCCCTGGCCCTCCCGGAAGAGGTCCGGCAGCACGCCGCGATAGGTAACGGCGATCGTGTTCGCGCCGTCCGTCACGCGGAAGCGGGCCTCGGCGCCGTCCCTCACCACGCTCCCGGCCTCGACCAGCCCGCCCAGGCGGAAGGCGCGGCCGTCAGGCGGGGCGGCGGCGATGTCAGAGGGGGAGCGGAAGAAGACGAGGTTGTCCTGGAAGGCCGTCAGGGCCAGCGCCGCCGCGGCGCCGATGCCGAGGCCGCAGAGCGCCATCACCCAGATCCGCCGCCGCCGTTTCGCGGCCGCGACCCCGAGGCCGCCGCCGCGCCGTATCGTGCTCCCCGCGCCGCTCATCGCGCCCGCTCCAGTTCCTTCAACCGCCGCGCCGCCGCGCGGTGCCGCCAGGCGGCCCCGAGGGCGAGCCCGCCGAAGCCGATCGCCGCCAGCCCCCAGGCCGCGGCCACGCTGATCATATGGGGTGTCATGCCGGCAGCCCCTCCGCCGGCGCGCGGTCCGCCTCCCGCGCGCGGGCGAGTTCGAGGGCCTGCACCCGCCGCTCCATCACCGCCGCCCGCACCCGCGCGAGGACGAGGGTGGCGAAGAGAAGGGAGAAGCCGACCGCGCAGGCGATCAGCGGCCCGAGCATCGACACATGGAGGGACGGCCCGCCTATCCGCGCGACGCTCGCGGGCTGGTGCAGCGTGTTCCACCAGTCCACCGAGAACTTCACGATCGGCAGGTTCACCACCCCGACGAGGGCGAGGATGGCGCCCATCCGCGCGCCCCGCTCCTCGTCCTCGAAGGCGCGGGTGATGGCGGCATGGCCCATCCAGAGGAAGAAGAGCACGAGCACGGAGGTCATCCGCGCGTCCCAGGCCCACCAGGTGCCCCACATCGGCCGGCCCCAGAGGCTTCCGGTGGCGAGGCAGAGGGCGGTGGCCACGGCCCCCACCGGGGAGATCTCCCGCGCCGCAAGATCGGCCAGCGGGTGCTTCCAAATCAGCGCGACGGCCGAGGCGAGGGCGAGGCCGGCATAGCCGGACATGGCGAGCCAGGCCATGGGGACATGGACATACATGATCCGCACCGTCTCCCCCTGCTGCCAGTCTGCGGGGGAGATGAGCAGCGCCCAGGCCGCCGCCGGCAGCAGCACGGCCAGCGACGCTGCCCAGAGCCACGGCATTAGCCGCGACGTCGCCCGGAGGAAGCGTCCGGGATTGGCGAAGCGGTGCAGGAAGGGCACGGGGGTGGTCAGGGCAGGGGTCCAGAAAGGGCCGTTCGGCGTTGGTCGGGTGCCCCGGTCGCGGGGGGCGGCTGCGGGGGTTTAGCGTGCCCTGGCCCGCGCTGGAATTGATGCATCGCAAGCCCCGTCCGCCATTCGCGCAGATAGGGGCGCCCCGCGCGCTCCCCAAGACCCCGCTGCCCCCCGGACGCCTCCGGGCGCCCGGGCTGCCCGGGGCAGGGGGGCGGTGCTTGACGGCGGCGGCGCCCGGCTCTTTCCTCCCCCGCGGCTGAAATCATGTTTCCTGACGGAAAACAAGGATTTGCCGGGGAGAGAAGGGAGCCGGCATGGCCCAGGAAGAGCCCGTGACATCCGTGGTCGAGGAGGGCGTGGCGGTGATCCGCATCGCCAACCCGCCCGTCAACGCCCTCAGCGCGGCCGTTCGCGGCGGGCTGAAGCGGGCGGCGGAGGCGGCGGGGGCCGATCCCTCGGTCCGCGCCGTGGTCGTCACGGCCGAGGGCCGCACCTTCATCGCGGGCGCCGACATCACCGAGTTCGGCAAGCCCCCCGTGCCGCCCAGCCTGCCCGAGGCGATCGCCTCGCTCGAATCCCTCACGAAGCCCGTGGTCGCCGCCATCAACGGCGCGGCGCTGGGCGGCGGGCTGGAGGTGGCGCTGGGCTGTCACGCCCGCGTCGCCGCGCCGGGCGCGAAGCTCGGCCTGCCCGAGGTGAAGCTCGGCCTGCTGCCGGGCGCGGGGGGCACGCAGCGCCTGCCCCGGCTGGTCGGCGCCGCGCCCGCGCTGAAGCTGATGGCTGACGGCAACCCCGTCTCCGCCGAGGCGGCGAAGGCGATGGGGCTGGTGGAGGAGGTGGCCGAGGACGTGGTCGGCGCCGCCCGCGCCCTCGCCCTTCGCCTGGCCGAGACGGGTCGCCCCACCCCGGCGCGGGACCGCGGCGCCCCCGCCGACCACGAGGCCTTTGAGGAGGCCGCCGCCGGTCTGTTGAAGAAGAACGCCGACAACCCGAGCGTCGCCGCCTGCGTGGAGGCCGTGCGCGCCGCCTTCGACCTGCCCTTCGAGGAGGGCATGGCGGCCGAGCGCGCCCATTTCCTCCGGCTGAGGGACGACCCCCGCAGCAAGGCGCTGCGCCACGTCTTCCTTGCCGAGCGCGCGGCGGCCCGCATCCCCGGCCTGCCCAAGGGCACCCAGCCCCGCCGCGTCGAGAGGGCGGCGGTGATCGGCGCGGGCACGATGGGCGGCGGCATCGCCATGTGCTTCGCCAATGCCGGCATCCCCGTGACGCTGATCGAAACGAGCGAGGAGAACCTCCAGCGCGGGCTGGAGCGCGTGGCCGGGAACTACGCCACCTCCGTCAAGCGCGGCAGCCTGACGGAGGAGGCGCGGGCGAAGCGGATGGGGCTGATCGAGGGGAAGGTCGGGCTCGATGCCGCGGCGGGCGCCGACGTGGTGGTCGAGGCCGTCTTCGAGGAGATGGGGCTGAAGAAGGAGATCTTCGGCAAGCTGGAGACGGTCGCCAAGCCCGGCGCGATCCTGGCCACCAACACCTCCTATCTCGACGTGGACGAGATCGCCGCCTCCACCTCCCGCCCCGCGGACGTGCTGGGGATGCACTTCTTCTCCCCCGCCAATGTCATGAAGCTGCTGGAGGTCGTGCGCGGGAAGAGGACGGCGCCCGACGCGCTGGCCACCGCGATGGAGCTCGGGCGCAAGCTGGCCAAGGTGCCGGTGGTCTCGGGCGTCTGCTACGGCTTCATCGGCAACCGTATGCTCGCCCGCCGCACCGCCCAGGCCGAGCGCCTGCTGATCGAGGGCGCGCTGCCGGAGGAGGTGGATGCGGCGCTGAACGCCTTCGGCTTCCGCATGGGGCCGTTTGCCATGGGCGACCTCGCCGGGCTCGACATCGGCTGGCGCATCCGCCAGGCCACGGGGAAGAAGGCCCCGGTGGCCGACGCGCTGGTCGAGGCCGGGCGGCTCGGCCAGAAGACGAAGCGCGGCTACTACGACTACTCCGCCGACGGGCGCACCGGCGTGCCGGACCCGGAGGTGGTCGCCATCATCGAGCGCGTCTCGGCCGAGCAGGGCGTCACCCGCCGCCCGATCGGGCGGGAGGAGATCACCGAGCGCCTCCTCTTCCCCATGATCAACGAGGGTGCCCGCATCCTGGAGGAGGGGATCGCGGCACGGGCGGGGGACATCGATACCGTCTGGCTCAACGGCTATGGCTGGCCGGCGGTGACGGGCGGGCCGATGTTCCATGCCGATAGTGTGGGGCTCTCCCGCATCGTCGAGCGACTTCGGGAATTCGCGCGGGCCTCGGGCGACGAGAGCCTGGAGCCCGCGCCGCTGCTGGTGCGCCTCGCCGAGGCTGGGCAGGGCTTCGCCTCCCTCGATGAGAAGGCGGCGTGAGCGGCGCCTTCGACCCCGAGGCGGCGGGCTGGGCCAAGCGCGCGCCCTCCGGCTTCGCCGAGCTGACCGGCCCGCTCTGGGCGCGCCCGGAGGGGAATGGCTGGGCCTATGGCGTGCTGGCCGAGCCGCGCCACACCAACCTCCACGGCATCGTCCATGGCGGGCTGCTGATGACGCTGCTGGACAACACGATGGGCATGACGGTCTGGCACGCGACGGGCCTGCGCCCCTCCGTGACCATGCAGATGAACACCCATTTCCTCGCTGCCGCCCAGCCGGGCGAGTTCCTGGAAGCGCGGGGCGAGGTGATCCGGCTGGCCAAGTCGGTCGTTTTCGTGCGCGGCATGATCACGGTCGGCGATCGCCGCGTCGCCGCCGGGGACGGGGTGTGGAAGGTACTGGCGGTCAGGCCCGGCACGCCGCGAGAGGCCGGGGCCTGACGGCGCCGGGGCGCGCGGCCCCGGTACCTGTCAGCCCGGCGGGGCGCGCCCAGAGGGGCGGGCCAGGTCCTGGCGCAGCAATCACGTCTTGGCGCGGAAGCCGCGCCTCAGTGCAGCGGCTGAGCTAAGGCAGCGGCCGCGCTTCACCGCAGCGGGGTGCCGCTGTTCTCCGGGTCGGCCTCGATCTCGCGCTCGGCCTCCTCCGCGTCCTCGCGGGAGACGATGCCGGGCGTGTGGAGGTCGGGGTCGCCGCCCTCGGCCGCCTCGACATGGCTTTTGATGCTCCGCAGCGCGTTGCCCGCATTCGTCGGGGCGTCGTCGGGGCTCATCTCCTCGGCCGGCGGCTCCGGCTCGTGGTCGCCCTCGGTGAAGGTGAGGGAGAGGTCGGCGACGGCGCCCCGGCCGCTCACCACCATCTCCCCCGCCGGCGCCGTGCTCCAACGGATCGTCATCGCGCCCTGGTCCGGTTTCAGTCCGGGATCGGGCAGCCCTTCCACCGCGTGGCGCAGATGGGCGAACCAGTGGCGGGCGTTCCCCGGCTCGGACAGCCAGGCGAAGAGGCGCTCGGGGCTGGCGTGGACGGTGATCTTGGCGTGCATGGGTCCCTCCGGGGTGTCGAGGGGCTATCGCCCGGCCGGCGGCCGGGTTGCGCGGCGGGCGTTCAGTATGAAGCCGGGATGAAATCTCGGAAAGGCGCGCCCCGCCGGCCCCCGCTATCCCTTGTGCCAGGAAGGGCTGGGCTCCCAGCTTCCCGATATCCACCGCGCGGCCGATTCCCGATGTCCCTCTCCAAGATGTTCAGCGACGTGGCGAGCCGGGTGGCGCACGCGACGGGGCGGCCGCTCACCTTCGCCTCCTGCGTCGGCGTGGTGCTCCTCTGGGCCGTCTCGGGGCCGCTCTTCGGCTTCTCCGATACTTGGCAGCTCGTCATCAACACGGGCACGACCATCGTTACTTTCCTGATGGTCTTCCTGATCCAGAATACCCAGAACCGGGACGGCGCGGCGATCCAGGCGAAGCTGGACGAGCTGATCCGCACCAGCGCGGCGGGCAACGCCTTCATCGGGATCGAGCACCTGACGGAGGAGGAGCTGGACGAGATCCGCGCCACCTGCGAGCAGCGCGCCCGCATGGCCGAGGCCGCCGACGATGCCGAAGCCTATGCCAACCGCCGGGCGGCTGAGGCCGCCGACGCGGCGACGAGCTGAGCCCGGCCCCATCCGCTCCCGCGCGTCCCACTTGACCTCCGCCCGCCCGGGCGGCGAGGAGCGGGCCATGCCGCGCCCCCGCCTGACCGCCCTGCTGCTCGGCGCCGTCCTCGCTGCCCCGGTCGCCCCCCCCGCCCATGCCCAGGGAGCGGGGGATGACTGGTCCGCCTGCCGCCGAGCGATCGCCGCGGTGGAGCCGGGATCGGGCGTCCCGGAAGGGCTGCTGGGTGCCATCGCCCTCGTCGAATCCGGCCGCGCCGCCCCCTCCGGCCGGCCGGAGCCCTGGCCCTGGAGCTGGAACGCGGGCGGGGAGGGCGGCTCCGCGCCGAGCAAGGCGGCGGCGGTCGCGGCGGTGGCGGCGCTGCTGGCGCGCGGGCAGCGCTCGGTCGATGTCGGCTGCATGCAGGTGAACCTCATGCACCACCCCGACGCCTTCCCCAGCCTGGAGGCCGCCTTCGACCCCCTGACCAATGCCCGCTACGCCGCCCGCTTCCTCGCGCGGCTGCGCGGCGCGGCGCCGGACTGGGGGGAGGCGATCGGGCGCTACCATTCTGGCGAACCCGAGCGGGGCGCCGCCTATAACCGCCGTGTGGCGCTGGCGCGGCTCGGCGCCGTCTGGGGCCGCGGGGGCGCGGTTCCCCTGCCGGCGATGCGGGGCCTTGCCGATCTCTGCGCGCCCGGCCTGCAGCCGGCCCTGCTGGTGGGCGGCGCGGCGGAGGCCCGGCGCTTTATGCGGCCGGGGGTGAACCGGCCCGTGCCCGTGCCGCGTCAGGCCAGGCCGCGCATGGCCTGCCTGCGGCGCTGATGGGGCTCAGCGCGCCTCCCGCTCCCGCAGCCCGCGCGCGGCGAGGGCGAAGGCGCCCGCCAGCACCACCCAGGCCAGCCGCGCCCCGTAGCGGTCGTGCGGCCCGCTCAGCGCGCCCGTGGCGAAGGCGTTGGCGAGGATGCCCGTCCCGATCCCCAGCGCCAGGCCGAGAAGCGCCCAGTCCCGCCTGGCACGCCAGCCCAACAGGGCGAGCGCCCCCGCCCCCAGCAGCAGGGCCGGCGCCTGGGGCCAGAGGAGCGGCGCCGCCAGCCCCGGCATCGCGCCCCGCCACTGCGCCCCCGCCCGGAGCCGCGCCGCCTCCTCCTCGCTGAAGAGAGCGACGGCACCGAGCACGCTCTCGCCGACATGGCGCCGCTCCAGCGTGTCCCCCACACGGTTGGCGGCGAGCTGGCGGAAGGTGTCCCGCAGCGCGTGCCCGGCCACGGCCAGGGGCTCGCGCGCGACCGTCTCCGCGACGATGGCGCGGGCCTCGCCTGAGAGGGCGCGGCCGCCGAGAAAGCGGGGCTGCCCGGCCTCATCCCTGTTCACCGGGCTGGTGGGGTCCCACAGGAAGATGTCGCTCGCCAGCAGGTCCCGCGGGCAGTCGCGGAGGCGGCAGGCCTCGGGGCCGTAGGGGGCGAGCTGCCCCTTGAGGGCGCAGAGTGCCCAGCCGGCTTCCGGGCAGCGCGCCTCGATCGTGCGCAGCGCCGGGCCGTTCGCCACCATCCGGGCGAGGAGGAAGGTGGCGCCATATGGGGAGAGGGAGAGCCGCCCGTGCCCCGCGAGATTCGTCGCCAGCAGGAGGGCGGCGGCCCCGGCCAGCGGCAGCGCCAGCTGTGCCGCCGCGCGCCAGCCCGCGAGCAGGAGGACGAGCAACGCCAGCACCCCCAGCATCGGCAGGTGCGACAGATGCGCCGCCGTGCCGAGCGCCGCCAGCAGGCCGAGCCACAGCGCCTCCCCCCGCGAGAGGGCGGCGCGGCCGAAGCCGAGGAGGAGGGCCGCGAACAGCACCGCGGGGGTGAGCGCGTCCGGCATGACGAGGGAGACCGTGAAGGGGGCCGCCGTCAGCGCCGCGATCGTCGCGCAGAGGAGCAGATGCCGCCCCGGCGAGGCCCCGCCGCCGAAGGCGCGCAGCAGCAGCAGGAGAAGATGCGAGAGGATCAGCCCGTGCGCCGCCACCACGGGCCAGAGCGTGACGTGCCAGTGAAGGAGGAAGGCGAGGGGGCCGTAGACCCAGGGCTTGTCCCAGATCATCAGCGGGCCGAGCGTCTGGTGCAGGAAGGCGGCGGTGTCGCTGAACACCAGCGGGTAGCCGGAGAGAAGCGCCGGCCAGGCGAGCATCAGCCCGCCCGCCGCCACGGAAAGCGCGGGCCTCAGACCCATCCCTTGCTGCGCGCCTCGTCCTCCGCCCGTGCCTCGACCCAGCGGTCGGCGCCGCCGGCGAACTCCTCGCGCTTCCAGAAGGGGGCGCCGGTCTTCAGCCAGTCGATCAGGAAGGCGCAGGCCTCCAGCGCCGCCGTGCGGTGGCGGCTGGCGGCGAGCACGAGGACGATGCCCTCCCCGGGCAGGATGCGGCCGTGGCGGTGGATCACAGTGCAGCCCGTGAGCGGCCAGCGCCCTGCCGCCTCCGCCGCGATGCGGGCGATGGAGCGCTCGGTCATGCCGGGATAGTGTTCCAGCACCAGCGCCTCCAGCCCGTCATCGGCGCGGCAGAGGCCGATGAAGCTGGCGATCCCGCCGACATCCACCCGCCCGGCGGATAGGGCGGCGGTCTCGGCGGCGAGATCGAAGGGCGCCTCCTGGACGCGAACCGTCGGCGTCACCCGCCCCTCCTCAGCCACCGGTCACCGGGGGGAAGAAGGCCACCTCGTCGCCGGGCCTCACGGGGTGGTCGGGGCCGCAGAACTCCTGGTTCACCGCCGCCCGCACCTGGGCGGGGTCGGCGAAGGCCGAGGCGTGCCCCGGCGAGCGGGCGGCGAGCCAGCGAATCAGCGCGCCCACGTCCCGCACCTCGGGCGGCGGGGAGACGCTCTCCTCCCCCGTGCCGGCGCGCTGGCGGAGCCAGGCGAAGTAGAGAACCCTCATCGTCCCGTCCTAGCGCGGCGTCGGCACCACCTGGATGCTGCCATCCGCCCCGAAGAGGGTGGTGGTGCCGCCCTGGCGAATGGCCGTGCCGGTGCCGATGCCGGGCTGGGTGAAGGTCTGCACATTGTTGTTCCCGCCCGTGATGGTGGCGGGCACGCCGCCCGGCGTGGGCAGCACCTGCCCCTCCAGCCGGGCCGCGGGCGGGGTGGCCGGCTCGCCCCGCGGCACGCCGGCGCGCGGCAGGGGCGGCGGGTCGAGCGGGGGCAGCGCCTGGGAACTGCCGGTTGCGCGGCGCGTGCCGGGCGCCGGAGCGCGCGGGTTGGGCGCGGCCTCGGGCGGGGCGCCGCGGCCGGGCTGGGTGCTGTTGGGCGGGATCACGTCTGGGGCTCGGCCGCGCTGCTGGGCGCGTTCCAGCCCCTCGGAGCGGGCACGCTCCTGCGGCGGCACGACGGCCGCGTCGGGGTTCTGCAGCGTGGCGCGGGGGGCCTCCTCGCCGGGCCAGACATTGCCAGGCTCGGGCATGAGGGGCGCGTCTTCGCCCGAGGTGCCCATGACCCGGCGCACGGTGAGGCTGTCTGGCGCGCCGATCGCGTCGCGCCGGCCGAAGGGGGCGAGGTCGATGTCGCCGAGGCAGCCGCCGAGCAGGAGCGCCAGCGGCAGGCTGGCCAGCAGGCCCGGGCGAAGGCGGTCCATGGGGAGAGTCCTTTCCGATCGGCCCCGGCGGCGCGCCGCCCCGGGCCTTCCTGGTGATTCGCTGGGGCGCAGGATGCGCTCGTGGATGCCGGGCCGCTACCCGGCGCGGTTGCCCTCGCGGGCGGCGCGGGCGCCGTCCTCGGCCGCCGCGTGGCGCATGCCCGCCGTCATGTAGTCCCACCCCGTGACGAGGGTGAGGGCGGCCGCGACCCAGAGCCCGGCCTCGCCGAGCCAGGAGACCGGCAGGAAATCGAGCATGATGGCCGAGGCGCCGCTGTTCCCGGCAACGATGGTGCCGATGGATCCCATCTGGAAGCCCGTCTTCCACTTGGCCAGCCGCGTCACCGGCAGGCCGATTTTGATCCCCGCCAGGTACTCGCGCAGCCCGGAGACGAGGATCTCGCGCAACAGGATGACGATGGCGGGCAGCAGGCCGAGCGGCGAGAGCCGGTCCATCCCCGCCAGCAGCATCAGCGCCGCCCCGACGAGCAGCTTGTCCGCGATGGGGTCCAGCATCCGCCCGAAGGCGGTGAAGGAGCCGCGCTCCCGCGCGATCTTGCCGTCGAAGTAGTCTGTCAGCGCCGCGGCGGAGAAGACCGCGCAGGCGAGGATGTCGCCCACTGGCGTGCGGAGGAACATCAGCCCCACCAGCAGCGGGATCGCTGCGATGCGGGAGAGCGTGAGCAGGTTCGGCAGGTCGGTGGGCATCCGAGGCTCCTTGCCGCCTCCCCTAGCCCAGATCGGGCGCGGGGGGAACGCGGGGGCGGATCAACCCTCCACCTCGTGGCCCAGCGCGTCGGGGGCGAGGGGGGCGGCCCCCTCGTCCTCCGGCGAGCCCGCCTCCTCGGGCGCCTCCGGCATCTCGGCCAGGACGGTGACGGGCGCGGGACCCACCACCGCTCCCGCCCCCTTCCGCACCGCGCGGCCACGGGGCTTCACCGCCTCGACCGGGCCGGTGGTGCCGGGGTGGAAGTGCTCGTAGACGCGCCGCGCCACCGCTGGGCCGATGCCGGGGCAGTTCTGCAGGTCCTCCAGCGCCGCGTTCCGCACGCCGCGCGCCGAGCCGAAATGGTTCAGCAGCGCCCGCTTGATCGCGGTGCCGACGCCGGGGATCTCGTCCAGCTCGCTCCTGACCAGGGATTTGGAGCGGCCAGCGCGGTGGGTGGTGATGGCGAAGCGGTGCGCCTCGTCCCGCAGTCTCTGCAGGTAATAGAGCACGGGGTCGCGGGGCGGGAGCTGGATGGGGTCGTGCCCCGTCCGGTGGAACCACTCGCGCCCGGCATCCCGGTCCGGCCCCTTGGCGACGGCCACCAGCGGGATGTCGTGGATGCCCATCTCCGTCAGGATGTCGCGCGCGGCGTTGAGCTGGCCGAGGCCGCCATCGATAAGGACGAGGTCGGGCCAGGTGCCGCTCTCGCGTTCCGGGTCCTCCTTCAGCGCGCGGCCGAAGCGGCGCTCGAAGACCTCGCGCATCATGGCGAAGTCGTCACCGCCGCGGGGGCCGCCCGTGGACTTGATCGTGGTGCGGCCGGCGGCGTCGTGGGCGAGGGCGGTCACGTCCTCCTGCGCCAGGGGCTCCACGCCGCTCGCATCCGCGGGCGCCGGGCCGGCATCGGCGCCCTTGCGCCCCCTGCCCGTGCCCGGGGCGGTGCGCGTGCCACCGCCCGCGATGGAGTACTTGCGGTAGGCGTTCTTGATGAAGCCCGAGGGGCCGGCGACGACCATCACGCCGTAGGCATTCGTGCCCTGGATATGGGAGTTGTCGTAGATCTCGATCCGCTCGGGGGTGGAGGCGAGATCGAAGATCTTCGCCACGCCCTGCAGCAGCTCGCCCTGCGCCGCGCCCTCGGCCAGGCGCCGTTCCAGCGCCTCCCGCGCGTTGGTCTGGGCGTGCTCCACCGCCGAGCGCTTGTCGCCGCGCTTGGGGGTGTGGACCGCCACCTTCCGGTCGGCCCTCAGCGCCAGCGCCTCGGCCACCAGCGCGGCCTCCGGCAGGTCGTGGGAGAGGAGCACGAGGGGCGGGGGCGGCAGGTCGTCGTAGAGCTGGCCGAGGAAGGCCGTCAGCACCTCCGCCGGCTCGGCATCGGCCCGCATGCCCGAGAGGAAGAAGGGCCGGTTGCCGTTGTTGCGGCCGCCGCGGAAGAAGAAGACCTGCACGCAGGCTTGGCCGGCCGCCATGTGCAGCGCCACCACGTCGGCGTCGCCGATCCCCTCCATGTTGATGCGGTCCCGCCCCTGGACATGGGTCAGGCCTCGGATACGGTCCCGGATGGCCGCCGCGCGCTCGAACTCCAGCCGCTCGGCCGCCTCCTCCATCTCGCGTGCCAGGCGCTTCTGGATGGAGGGGGTCTCGCCGGAGAGGAACTGCGTCGCCTCTCGCACGAGCTCCGCGTAGTCCTCCTTCGAGACGCGGTCCACGCAGGGGGCGGAGCAGCGGCGGATCTGGTGCAGGAGGCAGGGGCGGGAGCGGTTGTCGAAGACCGTGTCCCGGCAGGAGCGCAGGAGGAAGACGCGCTGGAGGGCGGTGAGGGTCTGGTTCACCGCCCAGGCCGAGGCGAAGGGGCCCCAGTAGGAGGCGCCCTTGCGCCGCTCCCCCCGGTGCTTCGTGATCTGCGGGTAAGGATGATTTTCCGTGATCACCAGCCAGGGATATGACTTGTCGTCCCGCAGGACAATGTTGTAGCGCGGCCGCAGCCGCTTGATCAGGTTGGCCTCCAGCAGCAGCGCCTCGGCCTCGGAGGCCGTGGTGATGACCTCCATCTGCCGGGTCTCGAAGACCATGCGCTTCAGCCGGTCCGGCAGCTTGTGGACCTGGGTATAGGCGTAGACGCGCTTCTTCAGGCTGCGCGCCTTGCCGACATAGAGCGCGTCCCCCTTGGCATCGAGCATGCGGTAGACGCCCGGCGAGAAGGGCAGGGTGGCGAGGGTGCGCTCGATGACCTCACGCCCTTCCATGGGCGGCACCGGGGTGGTCTGCTCGTTGGAGAAGGCCATCAGGCTTGTTTCCGTTGGGTTTCCAGGGTGCCCCTGAGGGTTGTCCCCGGAAGCTGTGGATAAGCTTGTGGATGGGGAGGCGTCAGGGTCCGCCCGACAGCGGCGGATAAGGGCTTACGACGGTCCTGCCTAGAAATTGTGCAATGACCTAAGTCATTGTTATTAGAAATAATCGACCTGAAATCCGCATTCATGCTCTGTTCACATTGACGCTCCCCACGCCTTTCGCCAGTCGGGCCAGCCTTGCGATCCGCGCGGGGGATGAGTTTCGTCAATTCGGCGAGAGAGGCTTGAAAAAGTCAGCCCTGTGACACCCCCGGGTCATTCCGGACGCGTTCCACGCTGACACCCACGGCGCCTACCCCCGGCAGGATGTCCGGCTTCTCGACCGTCACGCGGGAGGCCCGCACGCGGGGATCCTCCAGGCAGGCGAGGGCGATGCGCTCGGCGAGCGTCTCAGCCAGGCGGGTGTGCCCGCCCGTCGCCACGGCCCGCGCGCGGTCGGCCACCACCGCGTAGTCCACCACCCGATCCAGCCGGTCCGCCCCCACGCCGGAGGGGGCGGCGTCGTCCTCCACCAGCAGCTCTATTCCGATGACCACGCGCTGGGGGGCGGCCTCCTCCCGGGGATAGACACCGAGCCGCGCCTGCACCGTGAGGTCGCGCACGAAGATCCGGCGCAGCCCGCGTCCGGCGTCCGGGATGTAGGATATCATTCCTAAATCATTCCTCCGGCCCGCCATGGGCGCGGGTTGGGGACCACTGGAGATGCTGCCCGCCGTCGAGGGTGATGATCCCCCCCGTCATCGCCGGCAGGGAGAGGATGGCGAGGACGGCCCGCGCCACCTCCTCCGGGCTCGACCCGTGGCCGAGCGGGGTGCTCTCGCACTGGGCGCGGAACTGGGCCTCGCTCTGGCGGGTGCTGGCGATGGTGGGGCCGGGGCCGATGCCGTTCACCCGGATCCGCGGCGCCAGCGCCAGCGCCATCGTCTGCGTCAGCGCCCAGAGCGCCGCCTTGCTGACGGTGTAGGAGACGAAATGCGGGGTGAGGGAGAGCACGCGCTGGTCCAACATGTTCACCACCGCCCCTTCCGCCCCTTCGGGCAGCGCGAGGGCCATGGCCTGGGTCAGCACGAAGGGCGCGCGGAGATTGGGCTCCAGATGCGCGTCCCAACTCTCGCGGGTGGCGCTGTCCCACTCGTCCCGGTCGAAGCGGGAGGCATTGTTCACCAGCACGCCGACCGGGCCGAGCTTGGCGGTGGCGTCGGGGATAAGGGTCTCCACCTCCGACTCCCGCGAGAGGTCGGCGCGCAGGAGGACGGCGCGGCGGCCGAGCGCGCACACCTCGCCGGCCAGCGCCTCCGCTTCCTCGCGGCTGTCGTGGTGGTGGATCGCCAGGTCGAAGCCGGCGCCGGCCAGGGCGAGGCCGATCGCTCGGCCGATGCGCTTCGCTCCGCCCGTGACGAGCGCCGCCCGGGGAATCTGGGATGGGATGGCCATGCAACGGGCAAGATAGGGCGGCGCCCCGCCTCCCGCGAGGGCCGCGCTTGACGGAGCCCCCTCTCCGCCGCCCCCATCCCCTCTGGAGAAGTGGGGGAAATGTTGCATGGACGAGATCGCGCAGACGGGCCTCGCGGGGAAGCGGGCCCTCGTCACCGGCCACCGGGGCGGCATCGGCGCCGCCGTCGTCGCGGTGCTGGAGGCCTCGGGCGTGGTGGTGGAGGGATTGGACCGGCCGGAGCACGACCTGCTCGACATCGCCTCCATCGCCCCGGCGGTGACGGCCGCCGCCGAGCGGATGGGCGGGATCGAGCTGCTGGTGAACGGGGCCGGGGACACGATCCTCGGTACGCTGCTCGACACCCCGCTGGAGGAGGCGGAGCGCATCATGCGGATCAACTGGCTCGCCCCTTTCGCCGTGATGCAGGCGACGCTGCCCTATCTCCTGCGGAACGGCGGAGCGGTGGTGAACATCGCCTCCGACCAGGCGATCATCGGCAAGCCGGCCAGCGCGGCCTATGGCGCCTCCAAGGCCGCGCTGGCAGGGATGACGCGGGCGGCGGCGCTCGACTTCGCCGCGCCGCCGGGGGGCAGGGGGGTGCGCTTCAACACTGTGGCGCCGGGCAGCACGGACACGCCGATGCTGCGCGCCGTGCTCGCCGGCCTCGCCGCGCGGGACCCCTCCCGCCCGGCCTCGGAGGAGGCCTACACCGCCGCCGTGCCGCAGCGCCGCTTCGCGGAGCCGCGGGAGATCGCGGCGGCGGTGGCCTTCCTCCTCTCGGACCATGCGAGCTTCGTCACGGGCACCGTCATGCCCGTCGATGGCGGGACGACGGCGGCGTGAGCGCGGTTCTCGTCACCGGTGGCACGCGGGGAATCGGGCTGGCCTGCGCGCGGCTGTTGGCGGGGCAGGGGGTGCCCGTGCTGGCCGCCGCCCGGCGCGCGCCGGAGGAACCCTTGCCGGAGGGGGTACGCTTCATCGCCTGCGACGTGACGGACCCTGCCTCCGTCCGCGCCCTCTTCGCCGGGGCCGGGCCGCTGCAGGCGGCGATCCTCGCGGCGGGCGTGGCGGGGGGAGACCCGCCCGCGCCGGACGAGGGGCACTGGCGCCGGATCATGGCCTCCAATCTCGACGGCGCCTGGCGCTGCGCGGAAGCGGCCGCCGCCGTGCTGCCGGACGGCGAGGGGCGCATCGTGCTTCTCTCCTCCGTCCTCGGGCTGCGCGCCGTGCCGGACCAGGTGGCCTATTCGGCGGCCAAGCACGGGGTGATCGGGCTGATGCGGGCGCTCGCCCTGCGCCTCGCGCCGCGCGGCATCACCGTGAACGCCCTCTGCCCGGGCTGGGTGGAGACCGGCATGGCCCGCGCGCGCTGGGCGGAGCTGGGCATGACGGCGTCGGAAGCGGCCGCGGGCACGCCCACGGGGCGCATCACCGGCGCGGGAGAGGTGGCGGAGACGGCCGCCTTTCTGCTCTCCCCCCCCGCGGGGAACATCACGGGGCAGGCGATCGCGATCGACGGGGGCGCGGGACTCTAATCGTTGACAAGACCGGCGCCGCGGGCCGAGGCTGCGCGCCTCACCCGGGGGGTCCCGACAGGGGGCTGAGATACGGCCGGCTTCGGCAGCGCCGTGACCCGATGAACCTGATCCAGTTCATGCTGGCGTAGGGACGGTGCGGCTGCCCTTCACTCCCCCTCCCGGGGAACTCCACGCCCGCCGTGGGGGCATCCTTCCATCTTTGCAGTCCAGCGCTGGGTTCTCGCGAAGGCGAAGGAGCTCTGGCGCATGTCCGTCGAAACCACCACCGAACGGCCCGCCCCGAAGGGCGTGCCCAGCGTCACCACCGGGCCGCTGCCCGCCTCGACCAAGGTGTTCAGGCTGGGTGCGCTGCATCCGGAGATCCGCGTGCCCATGCGCGAGATCGCCCTGCACCCGAGCGCGGGCGAGCCGCCGGTCATGGTCTATGATTCTTCCGGCCCCTACACCGATCCCGCGGCCACGATCGCGATCGAGCGCGGGCTGCCGCGGCTGCGCGACGGCTGGATCGCCGCGCGCGGCGACACGGATGCCTATGAGGGGCGGCTGCTGAAGCCCGAGGACAACGGCTTCGTCTCGGGAGACCGCCTCACCCCCGCCTTCCCCGTATGGCACGCACCGCGTCGTGCGGCGGGCGGACGGGCGGTGACGCAGCTCGCCTATGCGCGCGCCGGCATCGTCACGCCGGAGATGGAGTTCGTCGCCATTCGCGAGAATCTCGGCCGCGCCGAGATCCGCAGGAGGATGGAGCGCGACGGCGAGGATTTCGGCGCCGCCATCCCCGATTTCGTCACCCCCGAATTCGTGCGGGAGGAGGTGGCGCGCGGCCGCGCGATCATACCCGCCAACATCAACCATCCGGAGCTGGAGCCGATGGCGATCGGCCGGAACTTCCTGGTGAAGATCAACGCCAATATCGGCAACTCCGCCGTCACCTCCTCCATGGCCGATGAGGTGGAGAAGATGGTCTGGGCCATCCGCTGGGGCGCTGACACGGTGATGGACCTCTCGACCGGCCGCAACATCCACAACATCCGCGACTGGATCGTCCGCAACGCGCCCATCCCCATCGGCACCGTGCCGCTCTACCAGGCGCTGGAGAAGGTCGGCGGCATCGCCGAGAAGCTGAGCTGGGAGGTGTTCCGCGACACGCTCATCGAGCAGGCCGAGCAGGGCGTGGACTATTTCACCATCCATGCGGGGGTGCGCCTCGCCCATGTGCCGCTGAGCGCGAGCCGCGTGACGGGCATCGTCTCCCGCGGCGGCTCCATCATGGCGAAGTGGTGCCTGCACCATCACCGCGAGAGCTTCCTCTACGAGCACTTCGAGGAGATCTGTGACATCCTCCGCGCCTATGACGTCTCCTTCTCCCTCGGCGACGGGCTGCGCCCCGGCTCCATAGCGGACGCCAACGACGCCGCGCAGTTCGCGGAGCTGGAAACGCTGGGCGAGCTGACGAGGATCGCCTGGGCGAAGGACTGCCAGGTGATGATCGAGGGCCCGGGCCACGTGCCCATGCACAAGATCAAGGCCAACATGGACAAGCAGCTGGAGGTCTGCGGCGAGGCGCCCTTCTACACCCTCGGGCCGCTGACGACCGACATCGCCCCGGGCTACGACCACATCACCTCCGGCATCGGCGCGGCGATGATCGGATGGTTCGGCACGGCGATGCTCTGCTACGTCACGCCGAAGGAGCATCTCGGCCTGCCCGACCGGAACGACGTGAAGACGGGCGTGATCACCTACAAGATCGCCGCCCACGCCGCCGATCTCGCCAAGGGGCACCCGGCCGCGCGCCTCCGCGACGACGCCCTCTCCCGCGCCCGCTTCGAGTTCCGCTGGGAGGACCAGTTCAACCTCTCGCTCGACCCCGATACGGCGCGCAGCTTCCACGACGAGACGCTGCCGAAGGAGGCGCACAAGACCGCGCATTTCTGCTCCATGTGCGGGCCGAAGTTCTGCTCCATGCGCATCTCCCACGACATCCGGGCGGAGGCGCAGAAGGAGGGGATGGAGACCATGGCGCGGAAGTTCCGCGAGGGCGGCCAGCTCTACATGCCCCTCGGCGAGGGGGGCTGACCCGGCGGGCGGCGGGGAGGGGGCGCTTGCCTTCCCGCCGGCTTCGGCCTGCACTCCCGCGCAGGAAGTGCCGGGAGAGTCACCCATGCCGCTGTCGCGCCGTTCCCTCACGCTGGCGCTCGCCGCGGCCCTGCCGGCCGGCGCCGCGCGCGCCCAGGTCGTGCCGGCCGGATGGCCGGACCGGCCGCTGCGCCTCGTCCTGCCCTACACGCCGGGCGGCGGCACGGATGCGGTGGCCCGCGCCCTCGGCGCCCGGCTGGGCGCGGCGCTCGGGCAGCCCGTGGTGGTGGAGAACCGCCCGGGGGCCGGGGGCAATCTAGCGACCGAGACCGTGGCCGGGGCGCGGCCGGACGGGCTGACGCTGCTGATGGGCAACCAGGGCCCGATCTCGGTGAACCCCACCCTCTTCGGGCGGAACCTGAAGACCGATCCGGCCACGGCGCTGGACCCCGTGGCGATGGTAGCCGAGACGCCGCTCGTCCTCGTCGCGGGCCCCGCCACGCGGGCCGCGGGCCTCTCCGCGCTGATCGGGGAGTACCGGGCGGCCCGGGGTGCGATGACCTATGCCTCGCCCGGCAACGGCGCGGCGGGGCACCTGGCCATGGCGATGCTGCTCCAGCAGGCCGGGGTGGAGGCGACGCATGTCCCCTTCCGCGGGGCCGCGCCGGGGCTGACGGATGTGGCGGCCGGTCACATCCCGGCGATGATCAGCACCCTGCCCTCGGTGGCCGGGCTGGTGGGTGGCGGCGCGCTCCGCGCCCTGGCCGTGACGGGCGACCGGCGCGTCCCCTCGATGCCGGAGGTGCCGGTCGTGGCCGAGACCCTGCCGGGCTACCGCGTCACGGCCTGGTACGGGATCCTCGTGCCGCACGGCACGCCGGCGCCGGTCCGGGCCCGGCTTGAGGAGGCGATCCTGGCCAGCCTGGGCACCCCCGAGCTGGCCGCCAGCCTGGAGCGGGAAGGGGCCGTGCCCTACCCGATGACGGGAGAGAGGTTCGGCCGCTTCATCGCGGATGAGCGCGCGCGCTGGGCACCCGTGATCCGCGCGGCCGGGATCACCGCGGACTGATCCCAACCGCGGAACGGATCGCGACGGCGCCGGCATCCCGCGCGGCGCGGGCCCGTTCTCCCGCCCGGCACGGTGGAAGGGAGAAGCCCATGATCGATGCGTCGCAGGTCCAGGAGCACATGGAGATCGTCGGTTCTTGCGGGAACCATGTCGGCACCGTCGACAAGGTCGAGGGCAGCCGCATCAAGCTGACGAAGAACGACAGCGCGGACGGGAAGCACCACTACCTCCCGCTCTCGGCGGTGGCCTCGGTGGAGGGCGGCAAGCTCAGGACCTCCATGAGCCACATGGACGCCATGAAGCAGTTCCAGGACGCCTGACCGGGCCACCCCGCCCGCTCGGCCCCGCCAGCTCCCGCCGGTGGGGCCCCTTTTCCGACGGACCGTCTTCCCAGGGGATGGCCGGAAAACAAGGGCTCAATTCTCTCAAAGGCTTGCTGCCCGTTGATGAAACGGCACTTTTAGTACGATCCCAGAACGGGGGGAGGGCCGTGAAAGCCTTCCCAAAGTTGCGAGGTGCCGCAAAACCGGGTTAGACCCGCCGCCGATGGACGGCACAACGCCCGCACCGGTCACCTCCTCCGCCCCCGCGGCAATCAAGCTGGCGGCGGATGTCTCGCAGGGACCGCTCCCCCTCTACCGCGCCCGCGTGGCGGCGGGAGGGTTGCGCGCGGACCCCGCCCAGGAGCGCGCGGCGGAGACGCTGCAGGATCTCTGGCGCCGGCTGCGCGGCTACGATCCCCGCCCCGAGGCGAAGTCCGAGCCGGGGCTGCTCGCCCGCTTCTTTCGCCGCAAGCCCGTGGACGAGCAGCCGGAAGGCCCGCCGCTCGGCCTCTACCTCGTCGGCGAGGTCGGGCGCGGCAAGTCCATGCTGATGGACCTCTTCTTCGAGGCGGCGGACGTACCGCGCAAGAAGCGCGAGCACTTCCACGCCTTCATGCAGAAGGCCCATCGCCGCATCCACGAGTACCGCCGCGCCCATGGCGATGCGAGCGACCCGATCCCGCCGCTGGCCGACAGCATCGTGGCCGAGGCCGCGCTGCTCTGCTTCGACGAGTTCCAGGTCCACGACATCACCGATGCCATGATCCTCGGCCGGCTGTTCGAGGCGCTCTTCGCGCGCGGCGTGGTGGTGGTCGCCACCTCGAACACGGCGCCGGCCGATCTCTTCAAGGGCAAGCCGGGGCGCGACGCCTTCCTGCCCTTCATCGCGATGATCCAGAAGCGCCTGGAGGTGCTGCACCTCGCCTCGCTTCAGGATTACCGGCGCGACCGCATCCGGGGGCTGCCGACCTGGCACACGCCCGTGGACGGCCGCGCGACCCGCGCGCTGGACGCCGCCTTCCGCGAGCTGTCCGGCGTGCCCCATGGCGAGCCCTGCTCGCTCTCGGTGCTCGGCCGCAGGGTCGAGGTGCCGCAGGCGCACCGGGGAGTGGCCCGCGCCGATTTCGAGGCACTCTGCGGGGTGTTCCTCGGCGCGGCCGACTACCTCGCCATCGCCACCCACTTCCACACGCTCGTGCTGGACGGCGTGCCGCGGTTGGGGCCGGAGAATTTCGACCGGGCCCGCCGATTCGTGACGCTCATCGACACGCTCTATGAGCACCGCTGCAAGCTGGTCGCCTCCGCCCAGGCGGAGCCCGACCAGCTCTACGAGAGAGGGGAAGGGGCGGCGATTTTCCAGCGCACCGCCTCCCGCCTCGTCGAAATGCAGAGCCAGGACTACCTGGCCCTGCCGCACCTGACATGACGTAAACCCGGCACGGGATGTGCCTGGCGCCGGCCCGGGGGGGCAGGGCGTCCGGTGGAAGTCCCGGCCGGATCTGGGGGAGAATTGAAATGCTGCGTTCCCTGACCATCGCGCTCGGCGCGGTTGTGGCGCTCGCCGCCGCCCACCCGAACGAGGCCTCGGCGGCCCGCGAGGCCCGGTCCTCGGGCAAGGCGGCCCGCCCGGCCGCCGCGGCGCGCGCGCCCGTCGCCGTGCTGTCCCGCAGCAGCGCGGTGGCCGCCCCGCGCGCCGCCGGCCGCGCCACCATCCGCACCGCGGCCCGCGGGGCCGAGGAGGCGACGATGGCCCGCGGCAGCCGGGCGCAGGCGCGCGTCGCCGGCCGCCGCCAGGCCGAGCTCTCCACCGCCCGCCCCGGCCTGCGGATGGTGAGCCTGTTCTCCGCCCCGGCCGCGGCCGCGTCGCTGCCCGCGGGCGGCGGCAAGAGCGCCAAGGCGCCGCGCGGCGCGGGCCGCATGGGCGTGTGGCATGCCGGGCTCCCGGCGCCGGACGGCGAGCAAATGGACTGCCCCGCCGGCACGATGGCCGTGCTCGCCCGCGGCCACATCGACACCTTCCGCTGCATGCCGATGTGAAGTGCCGGGCGCATCATTCTGGTGCATGAAACAGGGGCGGGGCACCGAAAGGTGTTCCGCCCCTTTCATTTCCGCGACCAGGGGGGCGCCTTGCCGGGGGGGCGATCCCCGGCTAATCCAGCCGCGTCCATTCGCAGGTGCCGCAAACGGCACCCGCCCGCGTCCCCCCATGCCAAGGACTCCCTCATGGCCCGCAAGAAGATCGCGCTCATCGGCGCCGGCAACATCGGCGGCACGCTCGCCCACCTGATCGGCCTTAAGGAGCTCGGCGACGTCGTGCTCTTCGACGTGTTCGGGGGCGTGGCCGCCGGCAAGGCGCTGGACATCATGCAGTCCAGCCCTGTCGACGACTTCGACAGCCACATGACCGGCGGCTCGGACTACTCTGCCATCGCGGGCGCCGACGTGATCATCGTCACCGCCGGCTTCCCCCGCATGCCGGGCATGAGCCGCGACGACCTGCTGACGAAGAACGCGGGTGTGATGGGGCAGGTGGCCGAGGGCATCAAGCAGTACGCCCCGGACGCCTTCGTGATCTGCATCACCAACCCGCTCGACGTGATGGTCTGGGCGCTGCAGCAGAAGTCCGGCCTGCCCGCGCACAAGGTTGTCGGCATGGCCGGCGTGCTCGACAGCGCGCGCTTCCGCCTCTTCCTGGCGCAGGAATTCAACGTCTCCGTCGAGGACGTGACGGCCTTCGTGCTCGGCGGCCATGGCGACACGATGGTGCCGCTGACCCGCTACTCCACGGTGGCCGGCATCCCGGTGCCGGACCTCATCAAGATGGGCTGGACGACGCAGGAGAAGATCGACGCGATCGTGAACCGCACCGCCAATGGCGGCGGCGAGATCGTGAAGCTGCTCGAGAAGGGCTCGGCCTTCTATGCCCCGGCGGCGTCGGCCGTGGCGATGGCCGAGAGCTACCTGAAGGACAAGAAGCGCGTCCTGCCCTGCGCCGTGATGCTGAACGGCGAGTACGGGCTGAACGACTTCTATGTCGGCGTGCCCGTCGTAATCGGCGCGGGCGGCGTCGAGAAGATCGTCGAGGTGCAGTTCTCCCCCGAGGAGAAGGCCGCCTTCGACAAGTCCTGCGATGCCGTGAAGAAGCTCGTCGAGGACTTCAAGGCCCTCGGTGTGTGAGAATGCGGGCCGGGGAAATCCCCGGCCCTTTCCTTATCGGACAGGCGGAACCCGCATGAACATCCATGAATACCAGGGCAAGGAGTTGCTGAAGCGCTACGGCGTTGCAGTACTCGACGGCTATGTGGCCAAGACCCCCGAGGAGGCCGAGGCGGCGGCGAAGAAGCTGCCCGGCCCCGTCGTCGTCGTGAAGTCGCAGATCCATGCCGGCGGCCGCGGCGCCGGCCGCTTCACCGACGACCCGAACGGCAAGGGCGGCGTGCGCGTCGTCAAGACCGAGGCGGCGAAGGAAGCGGCGGCGGCCATGATCGGCCACACGCTGGTGACGAAGCAGACCGGCCCCGAGGGCAAGGTCGTGAACCAGGTCTATGTGGAGGCCGGCTGCGACATCAAGCGCGAGCTGTACCTCTCCATCCTGCTCGACCGCGAGACCTCCCGCGTCACCGTGATGGCCTCCACCGAGGGTGGCATGGAGATCGAGGAGGTCGCCGAGCACCAGCCGGAGAAGATCCTCAAGGTCGCCATCGACCCGGCCTCCGGCCTCTATCCCTGGGCCGCGCGCAAGCTCGCCTTCGGGCTGGGCCTCGAGGGCAAGCAGGTCGGCACCTTCGTGAAGTTCGTCACCGCGATGTACGAGGCCTATACGGCGCTCGACATGGCAATCGTCGAGATCAACCCGCTGGTCGTGACGGGCGCCGGTGACATCGTGGCGCTCGACTCCAAGGTGTCCTTCGACGACAACGCGCTCTTCCGCCACAAGGACCTCGAGGCCCTCCGCGACGACACGGAGATGGATCCGAAGGAGCTGGACGCAGTCAAGAACGACCTGAACTACGTCGCGCTCGACGGCGAGATCGGCTGCATGGTGAACGGCGCCGGCCTGGCGATGGCCACCATGGACATCATCAAGCTCTACGGCTCCTCGCCCGCGAACTTCCTCGATGTCGGCGGCACGGCGAACGCCGCGCGCGTCACCGAGGCGTTCCGCATCATCACCTCGGACAGCAACGTCAAGGCAATCCTCGTCAACATCTTCGGTGGCATCGCCAAGTGCGACATGATCGCCGAGGGCATCGTTGCGGCGAGCAAGAACCTCTCCCTCTCCGTGCCGCTGGTGGTGCGTCTCGAGGGCACCAATGTCGAGCTCGGCAAGAAGATCCTGGCCGAATCCGGCCTGGCGATCATCCCCGCCGACAACCTGGCTGACGCCGCGCAGAAGGTCGTCGCCGCCGTGAAGAAGGCTGCCTGAGCATGGCCGTTCTCGTCGACAAGCACACGAAGGTCATGACCCAGGGCTTCACAGGAAGCCAGGGCACCTTCCATGCCGAGCAGGGCATCGCCTACGGCTCGAACTATGTGGGCGGCGTGACGCCGGGCAAGGGCGGCCAGACCCATATCGGCCTGCCCGTCTTCGACACGGTGGCCGAGTGCGTGGAGAAGACTGGGGCTGACGCCTCCGTTATCTACGTGCCGCCGCCGTTTGCGGCCGACTCTATCTTGGAGGCGATCGCGGCCGAGCTGCCCCTCATCATCTGCATCACCGAGGGCATCCCGGTGCTGGACATGGTGAAGGTCAAGCGCGCGCTGTCCGGCAGCAAGTCCCGCCTCATCGGGCCGAACTGCCCGGGCGTGATCACGCCTGAGGCCTGCAAGATCGGCATCATGCCGGGCCACATCCACAAGCGCGGCTCGGTCGGCATCGTGTCCCGCTCGGGCACGCTGACCTATGAGGCGGTGGCGCAGACCACGGCGGCCGGCCTCGGCCAGTCCACCTGCGTCGGCATCGGCGGCGACCCCGTGAAGGGCACAGACTTCCAGGAAGTGCTGGAGATGTTCCTGGCCGACCCCGAGACGAAGCAGATCGTCATGATCGGCGAGATCGGCGGCCAATCCGAGATCATCGCGGCCGAGTTCCTCGGCCGCGAGAACAAGCCCGGCTCGGCCAACTACAAGCCGGTGGTAGGCTTCATCGCCGGCGCCACGGCCCCTCCAGGCCGCCGCATGGGCCATGCCGGCGCTGTCATCTCCGGCGGAAAGGACACGGCGGAAGCCAAGATGGACGCCATGCGCTCCGCGGGGATCTACGTGGCCGACAGCCCGGCCGCGCTGGGCTCGACCATGGTGAAGGCGATTGCCGCCTGAGCTGAGGCGTTACTGCCGTCGCTTCGGGAGCGCCGCCGGGGGAGACCCCGGCGGCGCTTCTGCTTGGGAGGGGGTCTCAGGATGTCCGGCTGCCTGCTGGAAAGGGCAGAAGGCTCTCCCTTGTCTGGCGTGTCTCGCCAGGGGCAGGGATGAAGGATGCGGTTAGTGGAACGATAGACCACATCTATTATGGCAGCAGATCTTATCTATTTGGCTTATTTGCTGCATTGCACTACGACTCCGACCCGCGACGCGGCGTTGTCCCGCTGCGATTCAGGGCAAAGGAGATCCCGCATGTCCCTCGTCAACACCAAGATCAAGCCGTTCAAGGCCCAGGCCTATAAGCAGGGCAAGTTCATCGAGGTGACCGAGAACGACGTTCTCGGCAGCTGGGCGGTCTTCTTTTTCTATCCCGCCGACTTCACCTTCGTCTGCCCGACCGAGCTGGGCGACGTGGCCGACCATTACGAGACGCTGCGGAAGATGGACGTCGAGGTCTACTCCGTCTCGACCGACACGCACTTCACCCACAAGGCGTGGCACGACGCCTCCGAGACCATCGGCAAGATTCAGTACACGATGCTGGGCGACCCGACGCACGAGATCAGCCGCAACTTCCAGGTCCTGCGCGAGGGCCAGGGCCTGGCCGACCGCGGCACCTTCATCGTGGACCCCGAGGGCGTGATCCAGGCCGTTGAGATCACCGCCGAGGGGATCGGCCGCAACGCCGAGGACCTGCTCCGCAAGATCAAGGCTGCCCAGTACGTTGCCGCCCATCCGGGCGAGGTCTGCCCGGCCAAGTGGCAGGAGGGCGAGGCTACCCTCGCCCCGTCGCTCGACCTCGTGGGCAAGATCTGAGCCTTCCAGCCGCCGCCCGTCCCTCGGGGCGGGCGGCTCCTCTTCCCCCGTCACTTTCCGAGCCGGAGGCACCCTCGTGCTGGATGCAAACCTGAAGACTCAGCTCAAGGCCTATCTGGAGCGCGTGGTCCGTCCCATCCAGATCACGGCTTCCGTCAACAACAGCCCGAAGTCCCGGCAGATGCTGGAGCTGCTGCACGACGTGCAGGCCGCCTCCAGCAAGATCTCCGTCGTGGAGAGCCACGACGGCGGCGAGCGTGCGCCCTCCTTCGCGCTGACCAGCCCGGGCCACGACATCAGCCTGCGCTTCGCGGGCCTGCCTATGGGGCATGAGTTCACCTCCCTCGTCCTCGCGCTGCTGCAGGTCGGTGGCCATCCGCCCAAGCTCGAGCAGGCGATCATCGACCAGGTGCGCGACCTCGACGGCGAGTTCACCTTCGAGACCTATTTCTCCCAGTCCTGCCAGAACTGCCCCGAGGTGGTGCAGGCGCTGAACCTGATGGCGGTGCTGAACCCCAACATCAAGCACGTCGCGATCGACGGCGCGGTGTTCCAGGGTGAGGTCGAGGCGCGGCAGGTGATGTCCGTGCCCACCATCTACCTGAACGGCCAGGTCTTCGGGCAGGGCCGCATGGGCGTCGAGGAGATCGTTGCCAAGCTCGACACCGGCGCTGCGGCGCGCGAGGCAAAGAAGCTCTCCGCCGAGGAGCCGTTCGACGTGTTGATCGTCGGCGGCGGCCCCGCCGGCGCGGCGGCCGCGGTCTATGCCGCGCGCAAGGGCATCCGGACGGGCGTCGTGGCCGAGCGCTTCGGCGGCCAGGTGCTCGACACCATGGGCATCGAGAACTTCATCTCCGTCCCGCACACCGAGGGGCCGAAGCTGGCCCAGGCCCTCGAGACGCATGTGCGCGAGAACGGGGTGAGGATCATGAACCTCCAGCGCGCCGAGGAGCTGAATCTCGACGACGGCATAATCTCCGTCCGCATGGCCGGCGGCGCCACGCTGCGCGCGAGGAGCGTCATCCTCTCCACCGGCGCGCGCTGGCGCTCGATGGGCGTGCCCGGCGAGGACATCTACAAGAACAAGGGCGTGGCCTACTGCCCGCACTGCGACGGCCCGCTCTTCAAGGGCAAGGACGTGGCGGTGATCGGCGGCGGGAATTCCGGCGTCGAGGCGGCGATCGACCTCGCCGGCATCGTGAAGCGTGTCACGCTGCTCGAGTTCGACACGAAGCTGCGCGCGGACGAGGTCTTGCAGCGCAAGCTGCGCAGCCTCCCGAACGTGCGGATCATCGTCTCCGCTCGCACCACCGAGGTGAAGGGCGACGGGCAGAAGGTGACCGGCCTCACCTATGAGGACCGCGTCTCCGGCAAGCACCGCACGCTGAGGCTCGAGGGCATCTTCGTGCAGATCGGCCTGCTGCCGAACACGGAGTGGCTGCGCGGCACGCTCGATCTCTCCCCGCGCGGCGAGATCGTGGTGGACGCCCACGGCCACACCTCGCTGCCCGGCGTCTTCGCGGCGGGCGACTGCACGACCACGCCCTACAAGCAGATCATCATCGCCGCCGGCGAGGGGGCGAAGGCCTCGCTCTCCGCCTTCGACTACCTCATCCGCAGCTCCGCGCCGGCCTCGGCGGAGGAGGCGGTGGTGCAGGCGAAGGCCGCCTGATCCCCGTTGCGCCGCCCGCCCATCCCTGGTCCAAGAGGGGCGGGCGGCCAGGGGAGCGCGCATGAACCTGCGAGAGTTGCAGTATCTTGTCGCGCTGGCGGACCACCGGAACTTCCGGCGGGCCGCCGATGCCTGTTTCGTCAGCCAGCCCACCCTCTCCACCCAGATCCGCAAGCTGGAAGACGAGCTGGGCGTCGCCCTCTTCGAGCGCAGCCCGCGCAAGGTGATGCTCACCCCCGCCGGGCAGGACGCCGTGGCCCGCGCGCGCCGCATCCTGACGGAGATGGAGGGGATGAAGGAGGCGGCGCAGCGCCTCTCCCGGCCGGAGGCCGGCATCGCGCGGCTCGGCGTGTTTCCCACCCTCGGCCCCTATCTCCTGCCCGAGGTGATGCCGCGCGTGCGCGAGCGCTTCCCCCAGCTGCAGCTTCTCCTGACGGAGGAGAAGAGCGACCAGCTCCTCGCCCGGCTGAACGAGGGCAAGCTGGACGCGGCAATCCTCGCCATGCCCGTGAACGATCCCGGCCTGCACTGCGAGCCCCTCTTCGAGGAGCCCTTCCTTCTCGCCGTGCCGAAGCACCATCCGCTCGCCGCCGCGCGGAGCCTGCGGCTGGGCGACCTCTCCCAGCACAACCTCATGCTGCTGGAGGAGGGGCACTGCCTGCGTGACCAGGCGCTGGAGGTCTGCCAGCTCTCCGGCGCGCGGGAGGGGTCCGAGTTCCGCGCGACCAGCCTCGAGACGCTGCGCCAGATGGTGCTCGCCGGGCTCGGGGTGACGCTGATGCCGGCCCTCGCCGCACGGGGCATGGTGCCCTATGCCGACCGGCTGCACCTCCTCCGCTTCGAGGACAGCAGCCCCAGCCGCCAGATCGGCCTGTTCTGGCGCAAGACCTCGGCTATGGCGCCGCTCCTCCTGCATCTGGCGGAGGTACTCAGGGGCGTGCCGCCGGAGCTGCTCGACCTCCCGGGCGAGCCGAGGCCCGCCGAGCTGGCCTGAGCGGGGCGGGATAGGTCACCCACGCTGACGCATAGGTGCCTTGCTCCCATGCGGTTTCCGTGGCGCTTCTCGTTGCGCTAGAATTACGCCGTAAGCAACAATATTGCGGGACCGGCGCCATGACCCCCGAAATCAGCCTGACGCGGACCCGGACGCCCCTGCCGCGCCCGGACGACTCCTCGCTCTCCTTCGGTAAGGTCCTGACGGACCACATGTTTCTCATGGACTATGAGGAGGGCCGGGGCTGGCACGATCCGCGCGTCGTCCCCTACGCGCCCTTCCAGATGGACCCCGCTACTTCCGTCCTGCACTATGGCCAAGCCGTGTTCGACGGGCTGAAGGCCTTCCGCGGGGATGACGGCACGATCCGCATCTTCCGCGCGGAGCGGCACGCGAAGCGGCTGAACAAGTCCTGCGCCGCCCTCTGCATCCCGCAGATGGACGAGGACCTCATCCGCCGCTCCTTCGAGGCGATCGTGGCGGCGGACCACGACTGGGTGCCACGCGCGCCCGGTACTTCCCTCTACATCCGCCCGACCGTGATCGCGCGGGACGTGATGCTCGGCGTGCATCCGGCGCACCGCTACACCTACTTCGTCATCTGCTCGCCCGTCGGCTCCTACTACAAGGAGGGGGTGAGGCCGGTCCGTATCCTGGCGACCGACACCCATGTCCGCGCGGTGCAGGGCGGCCTGGGCGAGGCGAAGACGGCGGCCAACTACGCCGCCTCCCTTTCCGCCCAGCAGGAGGCCGAGCGCGCGGGCTTCACCCAGGTGCTGTGGCTGGACGGTGTCGAGCGGAAGTGGATCGACGAGGTCGGCACCATGAACATCATGATGAAGATCGGCAATGAGGTGATCACCCCGCCGCTCGCCGGCACCATCCTCGACGGCGTGACGCGCAACTCCATCCTCACCCTTATGCGTGACTGGGGCCTGCGCGTCTCCGAGCGGCGGGTCTCGATCGACGAGGTGATGGCGGCGGGCCGCGACGGCACGCTGGAGGAGATGTGGGGCACGGGCACCGCAGCCGTCGTCTCCCCCGTCGGGCAGCTCGGCTACAAGGGCGATGTCATCACTATCGGCGGCGGGCAGACGGGCGCGCTGACGCAGAAGCTCTACGACGCGATTGTCGCGATCCAGTACGGGCGCTCGAACGACCCGCATGGCTGGATGAGCGAGGTGAAGGTCCCGGTCGAGGCCTGACGGGGGACCCGGCGCGGGCAGGCGGGAGGAACGTTGCAAGGAGCGGGCTGTCCGCGCATGAGTGCGCCATGCACCTGCTCCGAACGTTCGCCGCCCAGGTCCCGCCGATCCGCCGCCTCCGCCAGTCGCGCGACCAGCTCCTGCGGGAGCGCGACGAGGCGGGGGAGCGGCTGGAGGCGGCCCAGGCCAAGATCGCCGAGCTGCGGGAGCGCTTGGTCGACAGCCCCTTCTTCCACTACAATGCGGCCTTCGACCCGCAGGAGGTCATGCGCCGCCACGCCGTGCCGGGCCTCGTGCCGCGGCCGGGCTATCTCACCAACTTCCTCGGCGTGCTGATCGACCCGAAGTTCTTCCCCTCCATCCTGCAGCACCGCGCGGGGGAGGTGGAGGGCATCCCCATCCCGGCGAACTGGCATGCCGACATCGCCGAATGGGGCGCGGCGCTGCGGGCGGTGGACCTCGCCCGCGGGCGCTTCACGGTGGTGGAGCTGGGCTGCGGCTGGGGCTGCTGGCTCAACAACACGGGCGCCGCCGCCCGCCGCGCCGGGCTCGATGTCCACCTGATCGGCGTGGAGGGAGATGAGGGGCATATCGGCTTCGCCCACGAGGCCTGCACCACCAACGGCTTCCGCGAGGACCAGCGCAGCCTGCACCACGGCATCGCCGCCGCCGGTTCCGGCTTCGCCCTCTTCCCCCGGCAGAAGGAGGCCGGGATGAGCTGGGGGCTGGAGCCCGTCTTCGGCGCGAGCGAGGAGCAGCGCCGGGAGGCCGCCCGCACCGGCGACTACGACGAGCTGCCCATGCTCGCGCTCGGCGATCTCGCCGCACCGCACGAGCGGATCGACCTCCTGCACGTGGACATCCAGGGCGGGGAGGCCGACCTCGTCGCGGACAGCCTCGACCTCCTGCGGGAGAAGGTGGCCTACATCCTCATCGGCACCCATTCCCGGGCGATCGAGGGGCGGCTCTTCGACATGCTCCTGGGCAAGGGATGGCGGCTGGAGATCGAGCGGCCGGCCATCCTGGAGCTGGGGAACCCTGCCGTACCCGTGATCGTGGACGGCGTCCAGGGATGGCGGAACACCGCGCTCCTGCCGTGATTGGCGGCGCGCCGGCCGTGAGGACGCGCTAGGCTGCGCGCATGACCACCCGATCCACAGGCCTGTGCGGGCGCTTCCTCCTGGTGCTCGGCACGCTGCTCCCGCCCGGCGCCGGCGCCCAGCCCGCGCCGCCCCCGGCCGCCGCGCGGGAGGAGCTTCCGCGGGATGCCTCGCAGCGGATCATTGGGCGCGAGGTCATGGGGCCCTCGGGCGAGATCGTGGCCCGGATCGTCAACGTGTTGCTGGACGAGAGTGGCCAGCCCCGCGCGGCCGTGCTGGACTATGGCGGCTTCCTCGGCGTCGGCCGGCGCCGCGTGGCCGTCGCCTGGCGCAGCCTGCGCTTCTCGCCCGATGTCGTGCGGCTGGAGCTGACGCGGGACCAGATGCGCGCCTTCCCCGACTACAAGGAGGGCGAGACGGTCGTGGTGGCCGCGCCGCCAGCGCCGGAGCCCGCCTCGCCGCCCGCGCCGGAAGCCGAGCCCGCGCCGGAGCCCGAGGCCGCAGGGCCCGAACCCGTCGCGCCGGCCGCCGCGGCGCAACCGCCCTCCGCTCCCGGCGCTGAACGGGCACAATAGGGTCCAGGGTATCCATTCGGTGGCAGGGCGCAGCGGGCGCGGGCTCGACTGGCTGAACTTCTTCATGTCGAACGTCCAGACCGGATTCGGGCCCTTCATCGCCGTCTACCTGACGGCGCAGTCCTGGACCGAGCTGGAGATCGGGCTTGCCCTCAGTCTCGGCGCCTTCGTCACCATGGCGATGCAGGTGCCGGCGGGGGCGCTGGTGGACGCGACGGCGAACAAGCGTGCCGCCGCGGCGGCGGCGCTGCTCGCCATCGCGGCCTCGGCGCTGATCCTCGCCTTCTTCCCCGAGACCTTGCCCGTGATGGTCTCGGAATTCCTGCACGGCTTCGCCTCCTGCGTGCTCGCCCCTTCCGTCGCGGCGATCAGCCTCGCCCTCGTCGGGCGGGACCGGCTGGGCGAGCGGCTCGGGCGGAACGCGCGCTACGCGGCGGTGGGGAGCGGGGTGGCGGCGGGGCTGCTGGGGGCGGCGGGCACCTGGCTCTCGGGCGCCTCGGTCTTCTGGCTCACCGCGGCGCTCTGCGTCCCGAGCCTCCTGGCGCTCGCCGCCATCCGGCCGGCCGACCTGCACCCGCCCGTCCCGAAAGCGCGCGAGGGGGGGGCGCTGCACGGACTGGGAGAGCTGCTGCGGAACCGGGGCGTGCTCGTCTTCGCCCTGTGCTGCGCGCTCTTCACCCTCTCCAACGCCGCCATGCTGCCGCTCGCCGGCACGCAGGTGACGCGCAATGCGGGCGACGAGGCGAACCTCATCATCGCCGCCTGCATCATCGCGCCGCAGCTCCTCATGGCGCTCATCGCCCCCTGGGTGGGGCGGCTGGCCGAGCGGCGGGGACGGCGGATCGCGCTGTTGATCGGCTTCGGCGCCCTGCCGGTGCGGGGGCTGCTGCTGATGCTGGTGGAAGGGCCGGCCTGGCTCGTGCTGGTGCAGGCGCTGGATGGCATCAGCGCGGCTGGCCTCGGGGTGATGCTTCCCCTGCTGGCCGCGGACCTCACGCGCGGCACCAACCGCTTCAACCTCTGCATGGGGCTGTTCGGCCTAGCCGTGGGGATCGGCGGCACGCTCAGCACCACCATGGCGGGGCTGGCGGCGGAGTGGTTCGGGCCGGGGGTTGCCTTCGCCCTGCTGGCGGGGATCGGGCTGCTCTCCCTCCTCGCCGTGTGGCTGGCCATGCCGGAGACCCGTCCGGAAGGGGAGGGGGCGCCGGACTGACCGGCCGCGCCTCCTCCCCGCCGCGGAATCGTCCCGGACCTGCCGCCGGGCTTGCCCCCGAACTTGCTGACAAGCTTGCCCTGGGGGCCGCCGCCCGCTAAACCCCCGCCCGCGTCGGCACCCCTGGAGGCCGGCGCGTTTCCGTATGCCCGGCGATCAGCGATGAAGGCGGCGGAAGGCAACCCAATTCGCGAAGGAATGACGGCAATGGTCCAGACCATCCGGATCGAGGCCGCGGCGCGCGAGCGGGCCGGTAAGGGGGCGGCGCGCGCGACCCGGCGTGGGGGCTCTGTCCCCGCAGTGATCTACGGGGCGAAGCAGGAGGCGACCCTTCTGTCCCTCGACCCCCGCGACGTGATGAAGGAGCTGCACAAGGGCGGCTGGCAGTCCTCTCTCTACGAGGTGGCGGTGGCCGGCGGCGCGACCGAGCGCTGCCTGATGCGCGACGTGCAGTTCCACCCTGTTTCCGACCAGCCCATCCATGTGGACTTCCAGCGGCTCGCCGCCGGGCAGAAGATCCGCGTGCGCGTGCCGGTCGTGCTGCTGGGCGAGGACGTGTCCCCCGGCATCAAGGCGGGCGGCGTCCCCAACCTCGTCCGCCGCGACCTCGAGGTGCTGTCGGACCCCGACAACGTGCCCGAGCGCTTCGAGCTGGACGTGTCCGCCGCGGAGATCGGCGACACGCTGCGCTGGTCCAACGTGCGCGACCATGGCGGCACCTCGCCGACCATCGCCCGCGACTTCGTCGTGCTGACGATCGCCCCGCCGGTGGTGGTGGAGGAGGTCGTCATCCAGGCGCCGGCGGCCACCCCGGCCGACGCCAAGGGCAAGGGCGGCAAGGGCGCCGCACCCGCCAAGAAGAAGTGAGGGTGAGGGGAGGGCCAAGGCCCTTCCCCTTTCCGAGCGTCTGGGGCGCGCCCGCGAGAGCGGCGCGCCCCATTCTTTAGCGGCCATTCGATGAGGGGTGGTGGGGATGCTGCTTTGGGTCGGGCTCGGGAATCCCGGGGCGGAGCACGCGCGGCAGCGGCACAATATCGGCTTCATGGCGGTGGAGCGCATCGCCTCCCGCCACCGCTTCGCCCCCTGGCGCAGCCGCTTCAAGGGCGAGGTGTCCGAGGGCTCGATCGCGGGTCAGCGGATTGTCCTGCTGAAGCCGCAGACCTACATGAACGACAGCGGCAACTCGGTGCAGCCCGCGGCCGCCTTCCACAAGATCCCGGTATCCGACATCACCGCCTTCCACGACGAGCTGGACCTCGCCCCCGGCAGGACGCGGGTGAAGAAGGGTGGCGGGGCGGCCGGGCACAACGGGCTGCGCGACATGCAGCGCGCCCTCTCCAGCCCCGATTTCTGGCGCATCCGCCTCGGCATCGGCCATCCCGGGCACAAGGACCGGGTCCACGGCCATGTCCTCGGCAACTTTGCCAAGGTGGATGCGGAGTGGCTGGACCGGCTGCTGGACGCCCTGGCCGAGGCCGCGCCCCTGCTCGCCGAGGGAAAGCCGGAGGAGTTCAACACCCGGGTGGCGCTGCTCACCCAGGGTTAGGCCCGGCCCGGGTGCCCCCGGGCGCGTCCTATCCGGCGGTGGCCGACGCGGGGCTGACCGTGGCCCGCGGCGCACGGCGGGCCAGCCGCTTGCCGGCCGTGATGGACCAGCGCTCCACCCCGAGATGCAGCAGCGTGGCGACGAGGAGGCAGGCGGGCAGGGTGATCGCCAGCGCCGCCGCGTAGCCCATCCCGCCCGTGATCATCAGCGCCCGCAGCAGCGTGTAACCGACGAGCGAGTGGATGAGGTAGAGCGGGTAGCTGATGTCGGCCAGCGCATCGAGCGGGCGGAAGGGCCGGATGTGCCGGCGCAGGGCGAAGAGCCCGGCGAAGAGGGCGAGCCCGTAGGCGTAGTTGATCGTGACCACCGGAAACTGCTCGGCGAAGGCGCTGCTGCGCCAGCAGGCGACGAAGAGCAGCCCCAGCCCCGCCATGCCCGCCGCCATGTCGCGCAGGGAGAGCAGGCCGCGCAGGCGGTAGTTGAACAGCACGCCGATCAGCATGAAGACGAGGTAGGGGCTGGCGAAGCGGATGCCGCGCGCGATCTCCGGCACCCCGCGCAGCGCGTGCTGGATGTCGGGAATCTGCACCATCAGGTTGGCCGCCAGCAGGCCGAAGCCGATGGCGAAAAGGACGGAGACGCTGCCCCGCCGGATGGCGGGGGCGAGCAGGGCCATCAGCACGTAGAACTTTAGCTCGATGCAGAGCGTCCAGTTCACGAGGTCGATGATCAGCTGCGCCTTCAGATCCGGGATGAGGAGGGCGTTGGCCACGATGGACGACCAGCCGTGGTTGAAGGGCTGCCCGAAATGGCGGGAGGCCAGCCAGGCGGCGCCGAGGTTCACCGCGAAGCAGGCGAGGTAGGTCGGGTAAATCCGCAGCAGCCGCGCCAGCAGGAAGCTCCCCTGGCTGTGGTGGCCGAGGGAGATCGGGATCACCAGCCCGCTGATGAGGAAGAAGACCGAGACGCCGAAGGGGCCGAAGTTGAACCAGGGCTGGCTGACGAGCTGGAAGACGCCGGGCGCGTCGCCGGGCTGGACGGGGGTGGAGGTGGCCCAGCTCACGACCTCCCGCGCCCCCCAGAAGACGCCGATAAGGTGGCTGACGACCACCGCCAGGGCCGCGAGGCCGCGGAGCTGGTTCGCGAAGACCAGGCGATGCCCGCCGCCCGCGGGAAGCGCGCCGCCGGTCAGGCTGGCAGCCGCCGGCGCGGCGGACAGGCTGGAGGGGGCAGAGGCGACGTTCATGAGTGATCCGGCAGGGCGTATCGGGAAGGCGGCCCTCCCTAGCATGGCGGGGCGGTGCGGGAAGCGTGCGAAGAGCGCGGGGCCGCCCGCCGCCCGCACCGGGAGGGGCGGCTTCCCGCTGGCGCCCGCCCCGCTCCCGGCGTAAGGGCGTGGCGTCCCTTACCGATCGCACGGAATACACCCCGACCATGGGCTTCAATTGCGGCATCGTGGGCCTGCCCAATGTGGGCAAGTCCACCCTCTTCAACGCGCTGACCCAGACGGCCGCCGCCCAGGCCGCTAACTATCCCTTCTGCACGATCGAGCCGAATGTCGGCCGCGTGGCCGTGCCCGATCCCCGGCTCGACGAGCTGGCGCGGATCGGCAAGTCCGTGAAGAAGGTGCCGACGAGCCTCGAATTCGTGGACATCGCCGGGCTCGTCCGCGGCGCCTCGCGCGGGGAGGGGCTGGGCAACCAGTTCCTGGCCAATATCCGGGAGGTGGACGCCATCGTCCACGTCCTCCGCTGTTTCGAGGACGGGGACATCACCCATGTCGAGGGCAGCGTGGACCCCGTGCGGGACGCGGAGACGGTCGAGACCGAGCTGATGCTCGCCGACCTTGACAGCCTGGAGAAGCGCCTGGTTCCCGCCCAGAAGAAGGCGAAGAACGGCGACAAGGAGAGCGCGGCCTTCGTGGCGCTGGCCGAGCCGATCATCGCCGCCCTCTCCGCCGGCAAGCCTGCCCGTACCGCCGTGCCGCGCGGCGAGGAGGCCGCCGCCGCGCGCCTGCAGCTGATGACGACGAAGCCCGTCCTCTATGTCTGCAACGTGGAGGAGGGATCGGCCGCCACCGGCAACGCCCATTCCTCCCGCGTAGAGGAGATGGCCCGGGCCCAGGGTGCGAAGGCGGTGATCGTCTCCGCTGCCATCGAGGCCGAGATCAGCCAGATGGCCGAGGCGGACCGGGCGGAGTTCCTCGACAGCCTCGGGCTGCACGACAGCGGCCTCGACCGCATCATCCGCGCCGGTTACGAGCTGCTGGGCCTGATCACCTACTTCACCGTCGGCCCCAAGGAGTCGCGGGCCTGGACGATCAACCGCGGCACCAAGGCCCCCCAGGCCGCCGCTGTGATCCACAACGACTTCGAGCGTGGCTTCATCGCCTGCGAGACCATCGCCTATGACGACTTCGTCGCGCTGGGCGGGGAAGGGGGCGCGAAGGAGGCCGGGAAGATGCGGGTGGAGGGCAAGGAATATGTCGTGAAGGACGGCGACGTGCTGCTCTTCCGCTTCAACGTCTGAGCCGTGCCCGTGCGGGGCGCATAAGAAAGGGGCCCGGCGGTCATCCCGCCGGGCCTCTCCCGTTATCCCCCTCGGAGGACGCTGTCCGCACCCTACAGAGCGCTGCCTCAGCGCGTGACGCGGCGGTGGTGGCGCGCCGGGCGGCGGGCGTGGTGGCGGCGGGCGACCTCCTGGGTCACGGACGCCGTCTCGCGGGCGGCCTCGACCGTGGTGGTCATGGCGCCCGGCGTCACCGCATGGCCCGTATTCGCGAAGGCCGCGAAAGCGACGACGAAGAAAGAACCGATCATCCAACGCATTGGCGCCTCATCTCCCCTGATGGCCTGAGGATGATGGCGTAACCAACCCTCACAATCGTGTGAGATTCCGGAAAGGTGCCGGTCAGTTCCCTGTGGGGATGCTCTGGTCCATGGCGAGCGCTGGCACGGCGTCCCGGCACCATCCGACCACTCGGGCGGGCACGCCGGCCACCGTCGCGCAGGGCGGCACGTCGGCCAGCACCACGCTTCCCGCGCCCACCTTCGCACCGCGGCCGACGGTGATGTTCCCCAGCACCTTCGCCCCGGCCGAGAGCAGCACGCCGTCCCGCACCTTCGGGTGGCGGTCCCCCGTCTCCTTGCCCGTGCCGCCGAGCGTCACTTCCTGGAGGATGGAGACGTCATTGCCGATCACGGCGGTCTCCCCCACCACCACCCCCGTCGCGTGGTCGATGAACACGCCGCGCCCCACGGGCACGGCGGGGTGCATGTCCACCCCGAAGACGAGCGAGCAGCGGCTCTGGAGATAGAGGGCGAGGTCGTGCCGCCCCTCGCGCCAGAGCCCGTGCGCGACCCGGTGCCAGGTGAGGGCGTGGAAGCCCTTGTAGTGGAGGAAGGGCGCCAGCCAGCCGCGCGCCGCCGGGTCCCGCCGGCGATTGGCCGAGAGGTCGGCGACGGCCAGCGCCACGAGGTCGGGCCCGGCCGCGCACACGAGGTCCTCCAACCGCTCGGCCGGCATCAGCGGCTCGGCCAGCTTGCGGGCGAGGAGCGCGGCCAGCGCCGGGGCCAGCGCCTCGTGCCGGAGGACTGAGAGTTCGAGGAAGCCGCGCAGCACCGACTCCGCGCCCGCGGAGGTGGCGGCCTCGGCGTGCAGCGCGGCCCACAGCGCCTCGGCGCTCCGCGGGAAGGGCGCGGCCTCGGTGCCCGGCTCCGTCCTCATCCCGTCCATCGTCATGCTCTCCTGGTGGCCGGCAACTGCATCAGATCGGCAAGCGGATCGTCGCGCGCAAGCCGCCCATCCCGCTCTCCCCGAGCACGATCTCCCCTCCATGGGCGCGGGCGATGTCGCGCGCAATGGTGAGGCCGAGGCCAGTGCCGCCGGCCGAGAAGCTCGCGAACGGACGGAAGGCCCCCTCCCGCGAAGCCTCGGGGATGCCCGGCCCGTCATCGTCCACGGACACCTCCGCCCAGCCCGGGGCGACCCGCACCGCGATCGCGACCCGCGCCGCGTGGCGGCGGGCATTACCGATCAGGTTGCCAAGGCAGCGGCGCATGGCATCGGCGCGGAGCGGCAGGGTGAGGGAGGGCGGCGCCTCCACCGCGACGGCCGGCCCGTCCGCCGCGCTGCGCGAGGCGACCTCCCGCACGAGGGCGACGAGGTCCGTCGGCACCGGCGCCTCCAGCACCTCCCCGCGCGCGAAGGCGAGGTAGGAGGCGACCATGCGCTCCATCTCCTCCAGGTCCCCGGTCATGGCCGCCGCATCCTCCTGCGCGTCGGCGGGCAGCATGGCGAGGCCGAGGCGCAGCCGGGTGAGGGGGGTGCGGAGGTCGTGGCTGATGCCGGCCAGCATCTCCGTGCGCTGGGCGACGAAGCGGCGGATATTGGCGCGCATGCCGTTGAAGGCCGCCGCCGCCTGCCGCACCTCGGCCGCCCCCTCGGGCTTGATGGGGCCGGAATCGCGCCCCTTGCCGAAGGCTTCCGCCGCGGCGGCCAGGCGGCGCAGCGCGCGGACCTGGTTCTTCATGAACAGCGCCGCCGCGAGGAAGAGCAGGAAGGCCGCGCCGACGAGCCAGATGACGAAGACGTAGAGCGTACCGGAGAAGAGGCGCTTCCGCGGCGCCTCCACATGCAGCACGCCGTCGGGCAGGCCGACGCGGATGATCACGCTGCGCGGGTCGCTCTGCCAGTCCGTGTCGAAGGGCAGGCGCACGCGCTCGCGCAGCGCGTTCTCCAGGTCCTCCTCCAGGGGGAGCAGGGGCAGGCTGGCCGGGCGCGCGGCGGGGCGGCCTAGATAGGCGCCCGGCTCGAAGGCGAGGGAGAGCTCCAGGCGCCAGGCAGCCTCGCGGAAGATCCAGCCGCGCTCCTCCTGAACGGGGTAGCGGGAGAGCAGTTCCACCACCATTCCCACATCGCCCGCCACGCCGCCGGCGAGGCGGCGCGAGATGATGTCGAGATGCGTGCCGTAGAAGATCTGCAGCGCGATGCCCTGGGTGACCACCAGGGGAACCAGCACGATGAGCAGGGAGCGGGCGAGCAGCCCACGCGGCACGAGCGGGCGGAGCGCGGCGCCGATCAGGCCGCGCCAGCGGCGCCGGCGGGTCCAGGCCGGCGGGGCGGGGCGGGCCTCGGGCTCATCCCCCCAGGCCGGGTCGGGCCCGGGGGCGGACGGGCCGATATCCGGTGCCATGTGATCCTCCGCGCCTGGCCGGGGGTGCGGCGCACCGCCCGTTCTGGGCCGCTTCCCAAGCGCGCCAGGGAGCGACAGGGAGAGGCAGGCCCTTCGGCGAAGGTTTAGCCGGGTTGCTGGGCCGGCCGGAAGGGCGCGGACGGCTCAGCCGCCGGGGCGCAGCACATAGCCCTTGTGCCGCACGGTGTGCAGGAAGCGCGGCTCGCGCGGGTCCGGCTCGATCTTGCGGCGGAGGCGGGTGACGGTCACGTCCACCGCACGCTCCCCTGCCTCGGGGCTGCCCATGGCAGCGGCGATCTCCTCCCGCGAGAGCACCTCCCCCGCCCGCCGGGCGAGGGCGACGAGCAGCGCCGCCTCGCCCCCGGTCAGCCGTGTCACCCCCTCCGGCCCGCGCAGCTCGCCCCGCTCTGCGTCGAACCAGCGCAGGCCGAGCTGGACAGGGGGCAGGTGGGCGGCGGCGGGCGGCGCGGCGCGGCGGAGGATGGTGCGGATCCGCAGCGCCAGTTCCCGGGGGTCGAAGGGCTTGGCGAGGTAGTCGTCCGCCCCGTGCTCGAAGCCCGCGATCCGGTCGTCCGGGGCGCCGGCGGCGGTGAGCATCAGCACGGGCACGTCCTGCCCACCGCGGCGGAGGCTCTCGGTCAGGGCCAGCCCCGTCTCCCCCGGCATCATCACGTCGAGCACCATCAGGTCGAACTCCATCGCCCCCAGCGCCTGCCGGGCGGCGGCGGCGTCGGCGGCGGTGGTCACGCGGAAGCCCTGCTCGGCCAGGAAGCGCTGGAGCAGGGCGCGCAGCCGCGCGTCGTCATCGACCACGAGAAGGTGCGCGGAGTCGTTCACGGGGTCTTGTCCGGGGTGGCGGGTCGGGTGGGGGAGGCGGGCCGTGCCAGGGCGGGGCGGGGGGCCGCGGGGGGGACGGCACGGACGGAGGGGCGGTCCGCGCCCCCCAGTCGCTCGAGCGAGCGCCGCGCCTCCGGGCCCATCAGCCCGCGCATGACGTGGCGGAAGCCCTCCACCGCCACGGGGCCAGCCTCGCGATAGGCGCGGGTGATCGTCTCCCGCTGGCGCTCGAAGAGCCGGCGCTCCAGCGCCTCACCCTCGGGGGTAAGGGAGAGGAGGCGCTGGCGCCGGTCCGCGCGCCCGGGGCTCTGCGCGACATAGCCGCCCTGGACGAGCGGGGTGAGCACGCGCGAGAGCGACTGTTTGGTGATGCCGAGGATGGAGAGGAGTTCCCCCACGGTCAGCCCGGGGCGGCGGCCGAGGAAGTGCAGCACGCGGTGATGCGCCCGCCCCATGCCCATCTCGGCCAGGATGGCGTCCGCCCCCGCGGTGAAGTCGCGGTAGCCGAAGAAGAGGAGGTCCTGGGCGAGGCGCAACTCCTCCTCCCGCAGGAAGAGGAGATTCCGCCCCGCCGCGCCCGCCCCGCTCCCCGAGGGGCTGCCCGGGTGGCCGATCGGCCCGCCGCGCGTGTCCGTTGCCTCAGCCATGTGCTCCCGCCGCCCTCCCGTTCCGCCCTTGTCGCCCGGGCTGTTTGAGGGGGCATTCTGGCAGGGGTTGGGCAGGGGCAGGAAGGGCGGCGCGCTCTCTTCCCGCCCGTGGTGCGGCGCGAGGAGGCCCCCGCCATCCGGTTTCCGGTGGATTGGGCGGCAACCCGCCTTGCGCCGCCCTGACATGCCGGTAAAGACGGATGACAAGAGGCGCGCCAGGAACCAATTGGTGCGCGGGAGCCCCGGCAAGGCCCGGGAGAGAAACAGGATGGAAACGGAAAGAGGTCCAGAAGTTGCGCGCCGGCCCCGCCCGGTGCCGTTGCCCTGCCATAGACCTGCCCCGTTCGCGTCCTAACCCCCACCAGACCGTAGCCGAGAAACGGAAGATCATGCCCGGAGTGGACATCCTAGCCAGCGCGATGACGGGGGCGAACGCCACCTTCCTCGCCGATCTCTATGCCCGCTGGGTCCAGGCCCCGGACAGCGTCGATCCCTCCTTCGCCGAACTGTTCGCCGCGCTGAACGACGACGCCCGCGCGGTGTTGCAGGACGCCTCCGGCGCGTCCTGGGCGCCCCGCCCCCGTGGCGGCTTCGCGCCCGAGCCCGAGGCGCCCGCCCCGGCCAAGGGGGGCAAGGGCGGCGCGGCCCCGGGGGCCAAGGCCGCCGACCCCGCGGCCAGCCGCCAGCAGGTGGTCGATTCGCTGCGCGCGCTCATGCTCATCCGCGCCTATCGCGTGCGCGGCCACCTGGAGGCGGATCTCGACCCCCTGGGCTTGCAGAAGAAGAATGCCCATCCGGAGCTCGACCCCGCGACCTACGGCTTCTCCGCAGCCGACCTCGACCGCCCGATCTTCATCGACAAGGTTCTGGGCCGCGAGACGGCGACGCTGCGCGAGATCCTCTCGATCCTGAAGGCCAGCTACTGCGGCCCGATCGGCGTCGAGTTCATGCACATCCAGGACCCCGAGCAGAAGGCCTTCATCCAGCAGCGGATCGAGGGCGCGCCCTGGACCCGCGCCTTCGGGGCGGATGACAAGCGCACCATCCTGGACCAGCTGACGGCCGCGGAGGGCTTCGAGGCCTATTGCGCCCGCAAGTTCGTGGGCACCAAGCGCTTCGGGCTCGAGGGCGGTGAGTCCACCATCCCCGCGCTGCAGGCGATCATCGCCGAGGGCGCGAAGGCCGGGGTGAACGAGATCGCCATCGGCATGGCGCATCGCGGCCGCCTGTCCACGCTGGTGAACGTGGTGAAGAAGTCCTTCACCCAGGTCTTCGCCGAGTTCAAGGGCGCCGGCCATGCCGAGGACGTCCAGGGCTCGGGCGACGTGAAGTACCACCTGGGCACCTCGACCGATGTGGAGATCGAGGGGCGACAGGTCCATCTCTCCCTCCAGCCCAACCCCTCCCACCTGGAGGCGGTGGACCCCGTGGTGGTGGGCAAGGTGCGCGCGCGGCAGGACATGGCAGGCGACACCAAGGGCCGCCATTCCGTCATGGGCATCCTGCTCCACGGCGACGCGGCCTTCGCCGGCCAGGGCGTGGTCTATGAGACGATGGCGATGAGCCAGCTCATCGGCTACCGCGTCGGCGGCACCGTGCATGTGGTGACGAACAACCAGATCGGCTTCACCACCACCCCCGCCCACGCCTATTCCGGCCTCTACTGCACGGACATCGCCAAGTCGGTGCAGGCGCCGATCCTGCACGTGAACGGGGACGATCCGGAGGCTGTGGTGTTCTGCGCCCGGCTCGCCACCGAGTTCCGGATGAAGTTCTGCTCAGACGTCGTGCTCGACATCGTCTGCTACCGCCGCCACGGCCACAACGAGAGCGACGAGCCGGCTTTCACCCAGCCCCTGATGTATGCCCGCATCAAGGAGATGCCGACGACGCGCACGAAGTACGCGCAGAGGCTGGCTGCCGAGGGCTCCGTGCCCGAGGCCGAAGCGAAGGCCATGCAGGACGCCTTCTTCGCGAAGATGGACGAGGCCTTCCAGGCCTCCCAGACCTTCAAGCCGAACAAGGCCGACTGGCTGGAGGGCCACTGGTCCGGGCTGAAGGCCCCGGGCAATGACGAGCCGGAGGAGCACACGGACACCGCCGTGCAGCCGGAGGTACTGCGCGAGGTAGGGGCCGCCCTCTCCCGCGTGCCGGAGGACTTCAACGCCAACCCGAAGATCCTGCGCCAGCTCGACGCCAAGAAGCAGGCCATCGAGTCCGGCGAGGGTATCGACTGGGCGACCGGCGAGGCGCTGGCCTTCGGCTCCCTGCTGGTGGAAGGCCACCGTGTCCGCATCTCCGGTGAGGACGTGCAGCGCGGCACCTTCTCCCAGCGCCACGCCTACCTAATCGACCAGCAGACCCAGGCCGAATACGTCCCGCTGAACAACATCCGCGAGGGGCAGAAGCGCCTGGAGGCCTTCAACTCCCTCCTCTCGGAGTTCGGGGTGCTGGGCTTCGACTACGGCTACTCCCTAGCCGACCCGAACACGCTGGTGCTGTGGGAGGGCCAGTTCGGCGACTTCGCGAACGGGGCGCAGGTCATCATCGACCAGTTCATCGCCTCCGCCGAGACGAAGTGGCTGCGCATGTCCGGCCTCGTGATGCTGCTGCCGCACGGCTATGAGGGGCAGGGGCCGGAGCACTCCTCCGCGCGCCTGGAGCGCTACCTCCAGCTCTGCGCGGAGCGGAACATGCGGGTGGCGAACATCACCACCCCCGCCAACTACTTCCACGCGCTGCGGCGCCAGATGCGCGCGAACTACCGCAAGCCGCTGGTGCTGATGACGCCGAAGTCCCTGCTGCGGCACAAGCTGGCCACCTCCTCCCTCGCCGAGTTCGGCCCGGGCAGCCGCTTCCAGACCGTCTTGCCCGAGACGGACGAGCTGGTGGCGCCGGAGAAGGTGCGCCGCGTCGTGCTCTGCACCGGCAAGGTCTATTACGACCTGCTGCAGGAGCGCCGGGACAAGGGCGTGAAGGACGTGGTGATCATCCGGCTGGAGCAGCTCTACCCCTTCCCGAGCGTCACCCTGCCCAAGGTCCTTGCGCCCTACAGCGCCGCCGAGGTGGTGTGGTGCCAGGAGGAGCCGGAGAACATGGGCGGCTGGCATTTCGTTGATCGCCGCATCGAGGGCGTGCTGGAGAAGCTGGGCGGCAAAGCCCGCCGCCCGAGCTACGTCGGCCGCGCCGCCGCCGCCAGCCCCGCGACGGGGCTTGCCAAGGTGCACGCGCAGCAGCAGGAAGCGCTGGTTCGCCAGGCGCTCGGGTTGTCCTGAGACGGCAGGGCTGTAGGAAAGACAGATGACCGAGATCCTGGTGCCCACGCTGGGCGAGAGCGTTTCCACGGCCACCGTCGCGCGCTGGCTGAAGAAGGTGGGCGAATCGGTGGCCGCCGACGAGCCGCTGGTCGAGCTGGAGACGGACAAGGTGACAGTGGAGGTGAACGCCCCCTCCGCCGGCACCATCGAGAGCATCGCCGCCGATGAGGGCGCCGAGGTGGAGCCGGGCGGCGTGCTCGGGACGCTGGGCGCGGGTACCGCTGCAGGGGCCGCCAAGCCTGCCCCGGCGGCCGCCCCGGCCCCGGCACCCGCTGCCTCCGGCCCGAAGGTCGAGGAGCCGCGCACGCCGGCCGGCCCGGTCTCCCGCCCCGGCGGCGCCGATCCCTCCGCCCATGCCCCGCTGCCCGCTGCGGCGAAGATGATGTCCGAGAAGGGCGTCACTGCGGAGCAGATCGGCCAGGGCAGCGCGAAGGACGGCCGGATCGCCAAGGGCGACGTGCTGGAGTTCCTCTCCCGCCCGGCGGCCGCCACGGCCGCGCCGGCCCCCGCCGCCAAGTCAGCCCCGCGCAGCCTCCAGGCGGGCGAGGAGCGGGTGAAGATGACCCGCCTGCGCCTGACCATCGCGCGGCGCCTGAAGGAGGCGCAGAACACCGCCGCCATGCTCACCACCTTCAACGAGGTGGACATGTCGGCCGCGATGGCGTTGCGCACCGAGTACAAGGACGCCTTCGAGAAGAAGCACGGGGTGAAGCTCGGCTTCATGTCCTTCTTCGTGAAGGCCTGCGTCGCCGCCCTGCAGGAGTTCCCGGCGGTGAACGCCGAGATTGACGGCGATGAGATCGTCTACAAGAACTTCGTGAACATGGGCATCGCGGTGGGCGGGCCCTCCGGCCTCGTCGTGCCCGTGCTGCGGAACGCGCAGGACCTCTCCTTCGCAGGCATCGAGAAGGCGATCGGGGATTTCGGCAAGCGCGTGCGCGAGGGCCAGCTGAAGCTCGAGGAGATGGCGGGCGGCAGCTTCACCATCACCAATGGCGGCATCTACGGCTCGCTCATGTCCACCCCGATCCTGAACCCGCCCCAGTCCGGCATCCTCGGGATGCACGCGATCAAGGAGCGGCCAATGGTGGTGGGCGGCAAGATCGAGATCCGCCCGATGATGTACATCGCGCTGAGCTACGACCATCGGATCGTGGACGGGAAGGAGGCGGTGTCCTTCCTCGTGCGCGTGAAGGAGAGCGTGGAGGACGCGCGGCGCCTGCTGCTCGGCCTCTGATACTTTCCGTCAGATGGGATGATGCGGGCCGGGAGGAGCACCCTTCCGGCCCGTTTCCGTTCCGGCCCCCCGGCCATGCTAGGTTCCCCCCCGGGAAGGCCCTGCCATGCAGGGCTTCCCCGGGGAAGGAGAGGATGCCGATGCTGACCGGCCGATGCCATTGCGGGGCCATCCGCTACGAGATGCCGGATGAGGTGCTGCACCACGCCCTCTGCCACTGCTCGGACTGTCGGCGCCATGCCGGAGCGCCGATGGTGGGCTGGGCCATGGTGCCGGCCGGGGCGCTGAAGGTGGAGGGTGAGCCGGTGGTCTACGCCTCCTCCGAGCACGGGCGGCGCCACTTCTGCGGGCGCTGCGGCACAGGGCTGTTCTACGTGAACGAGGCGATGCTGCCGGGCATGATGGATATCCAGACCGGCACGCTGGACGACCCCGACGCCCTGCCGCCAGGGGCGCAGATCCAGGTGGCCGAGCGGCTGCGCTGGATGCGGCGCCTGGACGAGCTGCCGGAATTCGAGCGCTACCCCGGATAGGGCGGGCCGGCGGAATGCGGCCCGGTCAACCCTGCCGGGACCGATATCCGCGCCCTGCACCCTTCAAGGAAAGGCCCCGGGCTGCTACCTGCCCCCGGAAGATCATTGCAAGGCCCGTCCACCATGCCCGACTCCTTCGATCTCATCGTCATCGGCTCCGGCCCTGGCGGCTATGTCTGCGCCATCCGGGCCGCGCAGCTCGGCATGAAGGTTGCCTGCGTGGAGAAGCGGGAGACGCTCGGCGGCACCTGCCTCAACATCGGCTGCATCCCCTCCAAGGCGCTGCTCCAGTCCTCCGAGAACTTCGAGGAGATCGCCCACAAGTTCGCCGACCACGGCATCACCGTCGAGGGCATCAAGCTCGACCTCGCCCGGATGCAGGCCCGCAAGGGGGAGGTGGTCTCGGCCAACACCAAGGGCGTCGAGTTCCTCTTCCGCAAGAACAAGATCACCTGGCTGAAGGGCGCGGGGAAGATTACGGCGCCGGGCAAGGTCGAGGTGGCCGGCACCACCTATGAGACGAAGAACGTCGTCATCGCCACGGGCAGCGACAGCATCCCGCTGCGCGGCGTGGAGATCGACGAGAAGACTGTCGTCACCTCCACCGGCGCGCTGGAGCTGGAGAGCGTGCCGAAGCACCTCGTCGTTATCGGCGGCGGCGTAATCGGGCTGGAACTGGGCAGCGTGTGGCGCCGCCTCGGCGCCGAGGTGACGGTGATCGAGTTCCTCGACCGCATCCTCCCCGGCATGGACACGGAGGTCGCAAAGAACTTCGAGCGCGTGCTGACGAAGCAGGGTTTCAAGTTCAAGCTCGGCCACAAGGTCACGGGCGCGACGAAGACCGAGGCGGGCATCTCCCTCTCGGTGGAGCCGGCCAAGGGCGGCGAGGCGCAGGCGGTCGAGGCGGATGTCGTGCTCGTCGCCATCGGCCGCCGCCCCTACACCGAGGGGCTGGGGCTGGACACCGTCGGCGTGGCGCTGGACGAGCGCGGCCGGGTGAGAACCGACGAGCACTTCGCGACCAATGTCCCCGGCATCTACGCCATCGGTGACGTGATCGCGGGCGCCATGCTCGCCCACAAGGCCGAGGACGAGGGCGTGGCGGTCGCCGAGATCCTGGCCGGGCAGCACGGGCATGTGAACTACGGCGCCATCCCCGGCATCGTCTACACCTGGCCCGAGGTCGCGGCGGTGGGCGCCACCGAGGACGAGCTGAAGGCGGCGGGCATGGCCTACAAGGTCGGCAAGTTCCCCTTCACCGCCAATGGCCGGGCCCGCGCCATGGGCGACCTGGACGGCTTCGTGAAGATCCTCGCGGACAAGACGACCGACCGCGTGCTCGGCGCCCATATCCTCGGCCCCGATGCCGGGCACCTCATCGCCGAGATGGTCACGGCCATCGAGTTCGGCGCCAGCGCCGAAGATGTGGCCCGCATCTGCCACGCCCATCCGACGCTGAGCGAATCGGTGAAGGAGGCCGCGCTGGCCGTGGACGGGCGTCCCATTCACATCTGACCTGACAAGCCCGCGCCCCGGTTGATCCGCGGGGCGCGCGGGCCATCTGGCGGCGGGATGGATCACGCCCGCCCCGCCTTCGTCACGCTCAACCCCCGCCCCGGCCGCAAGGCGCTGGGATGGTTCTTCATGGTGGTGGGCGTGCTCGGCTGCATCCTGCCCTTCCTTCAGGGCTTCATCTTCCTCGCCCTCGGGCTTTTCGTGTTGCGGGACCAGTATCTCTGGGCCGCGAACCGCTGGGCCTGGGTGGAGGGGCGCTGGCCGAACGCCGTCTCGCGGATTGAGCGGATGGAGGCCTCCCTCGGCGGCCGGATGCAGGGCTGGGGGCGCGGCATCCGCCGGGCGCTTGGCCGGGGGTAGCGGCCCCCCGATGTGCCTCCAGGCCTGCCTGAACGGGGCGCGCGCGCCGGACTTCCATCCCGCCCTACCGCTGACGCCCGAGGCCGTGGCCCGCGACGCCGCCTGCGTGGCGGCCGGGGCCGTTTCCCTGCACCTCCATCTCCGCGACGCCGCCCTTCGGACGGCAATCAGCCGGGCGCGCAGGAGATAGGAGCGGAATTGGCTTGCATCATGCAAGTTGATTGGCTTGCATGATGCAAGCCAACGGAGGGCAGCCATGCCCCGCACCGACTTCTCCCTCATGGGATGCCCGATTGCCCGCTCGATGGAAGTGCTCGGGGAGCGATGGGCCATCCTGGTGATGCGGGAGGCCTTCTACGGCACCACGCGCTTCGACGACTTCGCGCGCCATCTCGGCATCGCGACCAACATCCTGAGCGCGCGCCTCGCCAAGCTGGTGGAACACGGGCTGCTGGAGCGCGTGCCGGAGGGGGCGCGCCACGCCTACCGGCTGACGGAGAAGGGGCGCGACCTCTTCCCCGCCTTTCTCGCCCTCAAGCGCTGGAGCGACCGCTGGATGGCCCCGGACGGCCCGGTGGTGCGGCTGGTGGACCGGGTAACGGGAGAGGAGGTCGCCATCCCCTCGCCGCTCGGCACGGACGGCGCCCCGCTCACCCCCGAGGCGGTGCGGCTGCTGCCCGGCCCCGGGGCGGGGGAGGCCATGCGGCGCCGGCTCGCCCGGGCGGAGAGGGCCGATGGCTGAGACCCTGGTCGTCGCGCCGCCCCGGCCCTCCGCGGCCCGGCTGATCCTCGCCCTGGCCGCCCCCACTGCGCTCAGCGCCCTACTCCAGGCGGGCGGGCAGGTGGCGGAAACCTGGCTCGCGGCGCGGCAGGGAACGGCGGCGCTGGCGGGGTGGTCGCTGGTGCTGCCCTTCTCCCTGCTGATGCAGCAGATGTCGTCCGGGGCGATGGGGGGCGGCATCGTCTCCGCCATCGCCCGCGCGCTGGGGGCGGGGCGGCGGGACGAGGCCTCGGACCTCGTGCTGCACGCGGTGCTGATCGCGCTGCTGGCCGGGGCGGGCTTCGCCACCCTGCTCGCAGGCTTCCCGCACGCGGTCTTCGGGCTGATCGGCGGGGCCGAGGCGGCGGCGGCGGCCGCGCCCTATGCCGTGATCCTCTTCGGCCTCGGCGCCGTGCCGGTCTGGCTGGCCAACACGCTCGCCTCGGTGCTGCGCGGGGCCGGGCGGCACTCGCTGGCGGCGCGGGTGCTGCTGCTGACCTGGGCCGCCTATCCGCCTCTCGCCTGGGCGCTGGCCGAGCCGGCGGGGCTGGGGCTGCCGGGCATCGGCCTGGCCCAGGCCCTCGTCTTCATCGCCTCGACCCTCGCGATGGGTTGGGTGGTGATGCGGGGCGGGATGGGGTTCCGGCCGGTGCTGCGGGTCCGGCCCTCCCGCGCGATGTTCTGGCGCATCCTCTCCGTCGGGCTGGTGGCCTCGGTCCTGGCGGGGGTGGCGAACCTGACCACCATCCTCGTCACCGCCCGGATCGCGGCGGAGGGGGCGGCGGCGGTGGCGGCCTATGGCATCTCGGCGCGGCTGGAGTTCCTGATGATCCCCATCGCCTTCGGGGTGGGCTCGGCGCTGACGGCGCTCGTCGGCCGCGCGGTCGGGGCGGGGGACTGGGAGGACGCGCGGCGGATCGCCTGGACGGGCGGGCTGATGGCGCTGGGCGTGACGGGGGCGATCGGCCTCGCCGTAGCGCTGGCGCCGCGAAGCTTCGCAGGCTTCTTCACCTCGGACCCGGCGGTGGTGGCGGTGGCCGCGCGGGCCCTCTCCTTCACCGGCCCGGCCTTCGGCGGCTTCGGTTTGGGCATGGCGCTCTACTTTGCTTGCCAGGGCGCGGGGCGGATGGGCTGGCCGGTCGCGGCCGGGGTGTCGCGCATCGCCCTCGCGGTGGGGGGCGGCTGGTTGCTGGGCGACCTCGCCGGCATGGGGCTGGACGGGCACTTCCTCGCGGTGGCGCTCGGCATCACGGCTTACGGCGTGTTCACGGCGGCCGGGGTGCGGCCGGGTGTGTGGCCGGGGCGGTGAGGTGGCCAGTCAGGCCCCGTCCTCCGCCGGGAAGAAGCGCAGCACGCCTGCCAAGCGGGATACGCCGGAATCGGAAGGGTGGTTCACCCCGTCATTCACCGGGAACTCCCGCCGGTCGAAGGGGCTGATCCCTTTCAGGCAGGCGAGGTTCACGCCGAACTGGCGGGGGTCTGAACGGCGCTGGTGGTGCGTGTAGATGCCGCGGACGGAGCAGAAGTGGTGCTTCGCCATGCGCGTGTTGAACTGATAGGTGGCGAGCTTGTCGGCCCCGGCCAGGATACGCACCCCGTCCAGGGCCGCCGAGACCGTGACCGCGCCGCGCATCCGGCAGATGGAGCAGGTGCAGCGGCGCGCGCTGCGCAGGCCGTCCGCCAGCACCACCTCGAAGCGCACCGCCCCGTAATGACAGGAGCCCTTGAGCGGCTCCTCGCCCGGCTTCTCCATGAGCTAAAGCACGGGGGGGCTAGGGCACGGGATGCGTGTCGTCCGCCCGCTGGGCCGGCAGCTTGATGGCGACCGCCCGGAAGCGTCCTGTGGCGGCGCGGGAGCCGGCGTGGTGGGTGCCGCGCGGGATGATGATGAGGTCCCCGGGCTTCACCTGTACCTCCTTGTCGTCCAGCCAGAAGGCGCCGGTGCCGTCGAGGATGAGCTGGATCTCGTCCGCGTCCCGGTGGAAGCGCTTGAGGACGTTGCCGCTCTGGATGTTGATCGTGCCCTGCGGCGTGGCCACGAGGTTGCGCGAGCGCAGGTCGGTGTTGTTGACCAGTGGCCCGATCTCCTCGTCCGTCATGGAAGTAAGGTTGACGATGCGCGGTGCCAGCGGGGCCGGGCCGGTTTGGGCCCCCGCTTCCGGCACGGCGCGGGCGGCGATCAGCCCGGCGGCGAAGGAGAGGGCGAGCGCGCCGCAGAGGGTGGCTTTCCGCATGAGGGGTTCCCCGGTTCGTTTCCTGTCCGGGCATGATGGGCGCGCGGCGCGCGGGAGGGCAACCGCCCCTCAGCCGGCGCGGGGATGCGCCTTCCGCCAGGTTTCCAGCAGCCCCGCCGCATCCACCGCCGTGTAACGCTGGGTGGTGGAGAGGCTGGCATGGCCCAGCAGTTCCTGGATCGCGCGAAGGTCCGCTCCGCCGCCGAGGAGATGGGTGGCGAAGGAGTGGCGCAGCGCGTGGGGGGTGGCGTGCTCCGGCAGGCCCGTCGCGCGGCGGAGGTCGCGGAGGGCGCGCTGCGCCACGCCGGGGTCCAGCCGCCCGCCCTTGGCGCCGGTGAACAGCGGCTCGCCCGGCCCGGCATGGCCGCGGTGGCGCAGCCATTCCGCGACCGCCGCCTCCACCGCGGGCAGGACGGGAACGACGCGCTCCTTCCCGCCCTTGCCCATCACCCGCAGCCCAGCGCCGGCCCGGGGCGCGTCCCGCATGCAAAGGGAGAGCGCCTCGGAGATGCGGAGGCCGCAGCCGTAGAGAAGGGTGAACAGCGCCCGGTTCCGCGCCGCCATGGCGGGGCTGTCCTCGAAGCTGTCCGTCGTGGCGGTGAGGGCCTGTGCCTCGGTGAGGGCGCGGGGCACGGGGGGCCTGCGGCGCGGTCCCGTGAGGCTGCCCAACGCCAGGGGCGGCAGCCCGTGGCGGCGGGCGAGGAAGCGCAGGAAAGTCTTGACCGCCGAGAGCTGCCGGGCGCGGGAGGTGGCCGCGATGCCCTCACCCGCCCGGTGGGCGAGGAAGGCTCGGAGATCCGCCAGGCGCAGGGCGGAGAGGTCTGGCTCCCCGCCCTGGTGCCGCGAGAGGAAGCCGAGGAGGTCGGCGATGTCGCGCCCATAGGCCTCCACCGTCTCCGGGCTCGCGCGCCGCTCGTTCGCCAGCCAGTCGAGGAAGGCCTCGCGCGCGGCGAGGGGCGCGATCACGGTACCCCGTCCGAAGCCGCGTCGAGGGCGCGGGCGAGGCCTTCGGCGAGAAGGCGCAGCGGCGCGGTGGCGCCGTGCGCCGGCAGCCGCGCGGCCTCCCGCGCGCCGAGGACGAGCAGGCGCGGTGCGGGGCCGGGCAGGGGCAGCAGCGCGTCGCGGGCGATGAGCGGATGGGCCTCGCCGTGCAGCAGCGCGGCCTCGGGCAGGTCGGGGGAGGCGTCGCGCAGAACCACCTCCCGCCCGCCGGTCAGCCGCTTCACGCCCCCCCGGGGCAGGCTGCGGCGCAGGAGGGAGGGGGGAGCCTCCTCGGCCAGGGCCACGCTCTCCAGCCCGAGCAGCTCCGGCCATTCCGCGGCCAGCGCCGCCACCGGATCCGGCGCGCCGATCAGGGCGATGGCCGCCGCGGCGACGCGCAGGCCCAGTTCCTGCGCCCCGCGCGCCTGCTCCGCCACGCTGCCCGTCTCCGACCGCGCGGCGGCGAGGAGGGCGGCCATGTGGTCGGCCAGCCTCTCCCCGTGGACGCGGACGGGCGGGTGCAGGGCGCGGTAGAGGCCGGGGCGCTCGGCCAGGAAGGCCGGGTGGGCAGCGAGGTAGGTGGCGACGCGCGCCGCCTCGGCCTCGCGCTCCTCCTCCGGCAGGGGCTGGGGACGGGTCATCCCCTCCATCCTGCCAGGAGGGACGGGGGGAGGCGAATCGCGCCTCCCGAACGCGTCAGAGGCCCAGGTCAGAGAATGGACTGGCCGGTCTTCTTCCAGTCCGCCAGGAAGGACTCCAGCCCCTTGTCCGTCAGCGGGTGCCTGTAGAGGGACTTGATCACCGAGGGAGGCAGGGTGGCGACATGGGCGCCGAGCTTGGCCGCCTGAATGAGGTGGATGGGGTGGCGGATGGAAGCCACCAGCACCTCGGTCCGGATCGCGGGGTAGTTGTCGTAGATCTGCACGGTGTCGGCGATCAGCCCCATGCCGTCCTGGCCGATGTCGTCCAGCCGCCCGACGAAGGGGGAGATGTAGGTCGCCCCGGCCTTGGCCGCGAGTAGCGCCTGGGCCGCGGAGAAGCACAGGGTCACGTTGACCATCACCCCGTTGTTCACCATATGTTTGCATGCGCGCAGCCCCGCCTCGGTCAGCGGCAGCTTGATCACGACGTTGGGGGCGATCCGCCCGAGGTGCTCGCCCTCGCGCATCATGCCGTCATAGTCCGTGGCCGTGACCTCGGCGCTGACGGGGCCGGGGGTGATGTCGCAGATCTCCTTGATCACCTCGGCCATCGGGCGGCCGGACTTGGCGATCAGGGAGGGGTTGGTAGTGACGCCGTCGAGCAGCCCGCTCTCGGCCAGGGCGCGGATCTCGGAGACCTCGGCGGTGTCGACGAAGAATTTCATGGTGCTGGTCCTGGGCCTGTCGGGGGCGGAGCGATAGTCATGGAAGAGGCCGAGGCAGGCGCCAAGGGGGCGTCCTTCGATGGTGGGCTGTTCGGGGACGGGCTCGTCTCCGCCCCCGCCGCGACGGCGAAGGGAAAGCGCCGCGGCGCCGCGCCCAAGGGCCCGCCGGCCCGGCGCATCCGCGTGCTGCTGCCGCTTCCCCTCGATACGCCGGGGGGCGGGGCTTATGATTACCGCGTGCCCGTCGGCACCGCCCTGCCGGAGCCCGGCAGCTTCGTCGCCGTGCCGCTGGGCGGGCGGGAGATGCTGGGCGTGGTCTGGGACGGCGAGCCGGACCCGAACCTTCCCGAAGGCAAGCTCCGCGACATCCTTGGCATCCTGCCCGCGCCGCCGATGAAGGAGGCGCTGCGGCGCTTCGTGGAATGGGTGGCGGCCTACACCCTCGCCCCGCCGGGCGCGGTGCTGCGTATGGCGATGTCCGTGCCCTCCGCGCTGGAGCCGCCGGGGCAGCAGGCGGGATGGAAGCTCTCCGCCGCCGGCGAGCTGGCGCGGGAGGGGGCGCCGGGCTACCGGATGACCCCCCAGCGCCGCCGCGTGCTGGAGTCTATAGAGCCGGGCGAGCCGCGCGCCGGGGCCGACATCGCCGACGAGGCGGAGGTTTCGACCGGGGTGCTGCGCGGCCTGGCCGACCAGGGCCTGATCGAGCCCGCCCTGCTGCCGCGCCCCCGCAGCTTCGCCCGCCCTGATCCCGACCATCCCGGCCCGTCGCTCGCCGAGGAGCAGGAGACCGCGGCCGCCACGCTGCGCGAGTCCGTGGCGAAGCGGGCCTTCGGGGTCACGCTGCTGGCCGGCGTCACGGGCTCGGGCAAGACCGAGGTGTATCTGGACGCCGTGGCGGAGTGCCTTCGCCAGGGGCGGCAGGCGCTCGTGCTGCTGCCCGAGATCGCCCTCTCCTCCCAGTGGCTGGACCGCTTCAAGGCGCGCTTCGGCTGCGCCCCGGCCATCTGGCATTCCGAACTTTCGGGCCGGCTGCGCCGGGCTACCTGGCGAGCGGTGGCGGATGGGGAGGCCTCGGTGCTGGTCGGCGCCCGCTCGGCCCTCTTCCTGCCCTTCCCGGATCTCGGCCTCATCATCGTGGACGAGGAGCACGAGACCGCCTTCAAGCAGGAGGACGGCGTCATCTACCACGCGCGCGACATGGCCGTGGTGCGCGCCCGCATGGCCGAGGCCACCTGCGTCCTCGTCTCGGCCACGCCGAGTTTGGAGACCCTCACCAATGCCGAGCAGGGCCGCTACTCCGCGGTGAACCTGCCCCGGCGCCACGGCAGCGCGGGATTGCCGGAGGTGACGGTGCTGGACCTCCGCAAGGTCCCGCCCGAGCGCGGCCGCTTCATCTCGCCCCCGCTGATCCAGGCCATCACCGAGACCCTGGCGCGGGGGGAGCAGGCAATGCTCTTCCTCAACCGCCGGGGCTACGCGCCGATGACGCTGTGCCGCACCTGCGGGCATAGGATCCGCTGCCCGAACTGCACGGCCTGGCTGGTGGAGCACCGCGCCCAGCGGCGCCTCCAGTGCCACCATTGCGGCCATGCCGAGCCCATCCCGCCCCACTGCCCGGAATGCGGCGCGGAGGGCAGCCTGACCGCCATCGGCCCCGGGGTGGAGCGCGTTCAGGAGGAGGCGGCCGTCCTCTTCCCCGATGCGCGGCGCCTGGTGATGGCGAGCGACACCATCCCCGGCCCCGCCGCCGCCGCCGAGGCCGCGCGGCAGATCGCGGACCGGGAGGTGGACCTGCTGATCGGCACGCAGATCGTCGCCAAGGGCTGGCACTTCGCCCACCTGACTCTGGTAGGGGTGGTGGACGCCGATCTCGGCCTGGCGGGCGGGGACCTGCGCGCGGCGGAGCGGACGGTGCAGCTCCTGCACCAGGTCTCCGGCCGCGCCGGGCGCGCGGAAAGCCCGGGGCGGGTGATGCTGCAGTCCTGGAACCCCGACCATCCCGTCATGCAGGCCCTCGTCTCCGGCGACCTGCCGGCCTTCATGGCCGAGGAGGCCGAGGCGCGGCGCCCCGGCGGCTGGCCGCCCTTCGGGCGCCTCGCGGCGCTGATCGTCTCCTCGGAGGACGAGCGGACGGCAGACCGCGTGGCGCGGGACCTCGGCCTCGCCGCGCCGGGCGGGGAGGGGGTGCAGGTGCTCGGCCCAGCCCCGGCGCCGCTGTCCATGCTGCGCGGGCGGCACCGGCGCCGCCTGCTGCTGAAGGCGCGGCGGGACGTGGCGGTGCAGCCGCTGCTGCGGGAATGGCTCTCCCGCGTGGAGGTGCCGAACGCCGTGCGGGTCCAGGTGGACGTGGACCCCGTCAGCTTCCTCTAGCGCCGAGAGTCGCCCCGGTGGGACCACCGGGACGGCTGTTCGGGCGCCGGGGGAATCAGATCTGGCCGGGCAGGCCCTCGACCGCGTTGCGGGCCGTGGCAACGCCCTCGCCCTCGACATAGGCCTCGGTCGCGTCGGGCTGGTCCACGAGGCCGGGGATGGCGGAGCGGGTGGCCGGGTCGGCTTCCGGCGCGCCGTTCTCCAGGGCGCGGTCCAGCTCGTCGCCACGGCCGATCCCGGGCTGGACGCCGCCCGTCCAGCCCCCGGTCTCCCGCAGGGCCTTCACCGCCGGATCCTCGCTAATCTTCGGATCGGCCATGGCCCTTCCTCCCTACGGCTTGCCGCCGGCCGTGGTGCCGGGCTGGCCCTGTCCCTGGTCGGTCGCCTCGGCCGTGTCCTCGCCCGCGGGGGTGATGAAGCCGGTAGCGCCGGTCTTGGGGGCGGGGTCGGAGGCGGGGAAGGTGTCCTCCACGCTCTTGTCCACCTTCGCCTCGGTGCCTGCGCCCGGCTTGAGGTCCGAAACCCAATCGCCGGTCTCGCGGTCCTGCTTCTGGTCGGTCGTGTCGCTGCTCATTCGTGCCTCCTCCGGAGATGGGGCTATCTGGGCCGGGGCGTGGCGCGGGGCCGCCGCCGCCGGTCGGAGGTGAAGCGCCGCAGACCGGGGGAGGGTTCCATGGGACGGTGCGCATCCCCATGTTTCGCGGGCGGGTGATCATCTCGCCCGGCCAGGGGCGATGGACGCGCCGCATTGCATCATGGTAAGGGGCCCGCGCCGGCGCCTGGGGTGATTCCCCGGGGCGTCTCACGCAGGTCCGTGAACATCCGGTAAAAGCCGGGCGCGCGCGGACCGATGGGTCCTCACCAACCCCTCGAACGGGATCGCCAGTGGCCTCCGAAACCGCCGCCAACGACAAGCCTTCCGCCACCCAGGGAGCCCGTGCTTCCGGCGGCGTGGCGCAGCGCTACGCCCTGGCTCTGCTGGAACTCGCCAAGGACCGCCGGTCGGTGGACGCCATCGCGGGGGATGTGGACAAGCTCGCCGCCCTCGCCCGCGACGATGCCGGCTTCCGCGCCTTCATCGCCGACCCCCGCCTGGGCGCGAAGGCCCAGACGGACGGCGCCTTCGCCGTGCTGGACCGCGCCGGGATCGGCGGTGAGGTGAAGAAGCTCGTCGGCGTGCTGATCAACAACCGCCGCCTCGTCGAGCTGCCGCATGTGCTGGCCACCTTCGGCACGCTCCTGGCCGAGCAGCGCGGGCAGCAGACCGCCGAGGTCACCACCGCCCACCCGCTGAGCCCGACCCAGCGCACCCAGATCGCCGCTCGCCTCACCGAGGCCGGCTTTTCCAACGTCCGGCTTGCCGAGACGGTGGACCCATCCATCCTGGGCGGCCTGATCGTCAAGATCGGGTCCCGCCTCTATGACACTTCCATCAAGTCCAGGCTTCAGCGCCTGAGCTACGCCATGAAGGGGGCCGCCTGACCATGGACATTCGTCCCGCCGAGATTTCCGACATCCTGAAGCAGCAGATCGCTGGCTTCGACACCGAGGCCGACGTGGCCGAGGTCGGCACCGTCCTCACGGTCGGTGACGGCATCGCCCGCTGCTACGGCCTGCAGAACGTCATGGCCGGCGAGATGGTGGAGTTCCCCTCCGCCGGCGTGCGCGGCATGGCGCTGAACCTCGAGACCGACAATGTCGGCATCGTGGTGTTCGGCGACGACAGCCGCATCCGCGAGGGCGACACCGTCTCCCGCACCGGCACCATCGTGGACGTGCCCGTGGGCCGCGGCCTGCTCGGCCGCGTGGTGGACGGTCTCGGCAACCCGATCGACGGCAAGGGCCCGCTGGTGGATGTCACCCGCGCCCGCGTCGAGGTGAAGGCGCCGGGCATTATCCCGCGCAAGTCCGTGCACGAGCCGATGCAGACGGGCATCAAGGCAATCGACAGCCTGATCCCGATCGGCCGCGGCCAGCGCGAGCTGGTCATCGGCGACCGCCAGACGGGCAAGACCGCTGTCATCATCGACACGATCCTGAACCAGAAGACGGTTAACGCCGGCGGGGACGAGAGCAAGAAGCTCTACTGCATCTACGTCGCCATCGGCCAGAAGCGCTCCACCGTCGCCCAGCTCGTCCGCACCCTCGAGGAGCGCGGCGCGATGGAGTACTCGATCGTCGTCGCCGCCACGGCCTCCGACCCTGCCCCGATGCAGTTCCTGGCGCCCTACACGGGCTGCACCATGGGCGAGTTCTTCCGCGACAACGGCATGCACGCGGTCATCTTCTACGACGACCTTTCCAAGCAGGCCGTCGCCTACCGCCAGATGTCGCTGCTGCTGCGCCGTCCGCCGGGCCGCGAGGCCTATCCGGGCGACGTGTTCTACCTGCACTCCCGCCTGCTGGAGCGCGCGGCCAAGATGGGCGAGGCCGCCGGCCTCGGCTCGCTGACGGCGCTGCCGGTGATCGAGACGCAGGCGGGCGACGTCTCCGCCTACATCCCGACCAACGTGATCTCCATCACGGACGGCCAGATCTTTCTCGAGACCGAGCTGTTCTTCCGCGGCATTCGCCCGGCGGTGAACGTTGGCCTCTCCGTGTCGCGCGTGGGCTCGGCGGCGCAGATCAAGGCGATGAAGCAGGTCGCGGGCAAGATCAAGCTCGAGCTGGCGCAGTACCGCGAGATGGCGGCCTTCGCTCAGTTCGCCTCCGACCTCGACGCCTCTACCCAGGCGCTGCTGGCCCGCGGCGCGCGGCTGACCGAGCTGCTGAAGCAGCCGCAGTACGCGCCGGTGCCGGTCGAGGAGCAGGTGGTGGCGATCTTCGCCGGCACGCGCGGCTATCTCGACAAGGTGCCGACGAACAAGGTCGGCGAGTTCGAGAAGCGCATGCTCGGAGAGCTGAAGGCGGCGAAGCCCGAGATCCTGGAGTCGATCCGCAGCAGCGGGCAGATCACCGGGGATAACGACAAGGCTCTGGCCGCCTTCCTCGACAGCTTCGCCAAGTCCTTCGGCTGAGCCGCGAGGGAACGGAGAAGCCGCCATGGCGAGCCTCAAGGACCTGCGCGGTCGCATCAACAGCGTGAAGTCCACGCGCAAGATCACGCAGGCGATGAAGATGGTCGCCGCCGCCAAGCTCCGCCGCGCCCAGGCGCAGGCGGAGGCGGCGCGGCCCTATGCCCAGCGGATGGAGCGCATGCTCGCCTCCCTCGGCGCGGCGGTGGCGGACAGCCCCGAAGCGCCGAAGATGCTGATCGGCACGGGGCGCGACCAGACCCACCTCCTGGTGGTGGTTACGGCCGAGCGCGGCCTCTCCGGCGCCTTCAACACGAATGCCGGCCGCTTCGCGCGCGCCCGCATCCGGGCGCTGGAAGCCGAGGGCAAGACCGTCAAGCTGCTGACCGTCGGCCGCAAGGGCGCGAGCTACCTCAAGCGCGAGTTCGCCTCCCGCTTCATCGGCGAGGTCAGCTACCACACGGTCAAGCGCATCGGCTTCGAGCAGGCCGATGAGCTGGCCACTCGCATCACTGCGATGCTGGAGGCCGGCGAGTTCGACGTCTGCACGCTGATCTACAACCGCTTCCAGAGCGTGATCAGCCAGGTGGCGAGCGAGCAGCGCCTGATCCCCGCGCCGCTGCCCGCCAACGACACGGCCGCCGCCCCGACCTCGGGCGGCGCCCCGGCCCTCTACGAGTACGAGCCGGGCGAAGAGGAGCTTCTGGCGGCGCTGCTGCCGAAGAACCTCGCCATCCAGATCTACCGCGCGCTGCTGGAGAACCAAGCCGGCTTCTACGGAAGCCAGATGACGGCCATGGACAACGCCACGCGCAATGCCGGCGACATGATCAACCGGCTGACCCTGAACTATAACCGCACGCGACAGGCCAACATCACCAAGGAGCTGATCGAGATCATCTCCGGTGCGGAAGCGGTCTGAGGAGCAAGCCCCATGAAGAACAACGTCGGCAAGGTCACCCAGGTCCTCGGCGCCGTCGTGGACGTGCAGTTCCCCTCCGAGCTGCCGAACATCCTGAATGCGCTCACCACCCAGGTCGGCGACCGCACGCTCGTGCTTGAGGTCGCGCAGCACCTGGGCGAGCGCACCGTGCGCACGATCGCCATGGACACCACGGACGGCCTCGTCCGCGGCACGGAGGTGGTGGACACGGGCAAGGGCATTTCCGTGCCCGTCGGCGAGGGCACGCTCGGCCGCATCGTGAACGTCATCGGCGAGCCGATCGACGAGCGCGGCCCGGTTCCCGCCGAGAAGACCTACACCATCCACCGCGACGCCCCTTCCTTCGAGGACCAGGCGACGGCGGCCGAGATCCTGGTGACGGGCATCAAGGTGGTGGACCTCCTCGCCCCCTATCTGAAGGGCGGCAAGATCGGCCTCTTCGGCGGCGCCGGCGTGGGCAAGACGGTGACGATCCAGGAGCTGATCAACAACATCGCCAAGGGCCATGGCGGCGTGTCCGTCTTCGCCGGCGTGGGCGAGCGCACCCGCGAGGGCAACGACCTCTACCATGAGATGATCGACGCGGGCGTCATCAAGCTCGGCGAGAACGGCGGCACCGAGGGCTCCAAGGTGGCGCTGGTCTATGGCCAGATGAACGAGCCGCCGGGCGCGCGCGCGCGCGTCGCCCTCTCCGGCCTGTCTATGGCGGAGTACTTCCGCGATGAGCAGGGCCAGGACGTGCTCTTCTTCATCGACAACATCTTCCGCTTCACCCAGGCCGGTGCCGAGGTGTCGGCGCTGCTCGGCCGCATCCCCTCCGCGGTGGGCTACCAGCCGACCCTGTCCACGGACATGGGGGCGCTGCAGGAGCGCATCACCTCGACGAAGAAGGGCTCGATCACCTCGGTGCAGGCCATCTACGTGCCCGCCGACGACCTGACCGACCCGGCCCCGGCCACCTCCTTCGCGCACCTCGACGCGACGACGGTGCTTAACCGCTCCATCGCCGAGCTGGGCATCTTCCCGGCCGTGGACCCGCTGGACTCCACCTCCCGCGCGCTCGACCCCCGCGTGGTGGGCGAGGAGCACTACCGCGTGGCCCGCGAGGTGCAGCGCGTCCTGCAGACCTACAAGTCTCTGCAGGACATCATCGCCATCCTGGGCATGGATGAGCTCTCGGAGGAGGACAAGCTGATCGTGGCGCGCGCGCGCAAGATCCAGCGCTTCCTCTCTCAGCCCTTCCACGTGGCCGAGGTCTTCACCGGCACGCCGGGCGTCTTCTGCAAGCTCGAGGACACGATCCGCTCCTTCGCGGGCATCGTGGCCGGCGAGTACGATCACCTCCCCGAAGCCGCCTTCTACATGGTCGGCACCATCGAGGAGGCCGTGAAGAAGGCCGAGACGCTGAAGGTTTCGGCCTAAGATCATGGCGACCTTCGACCTCGAACTGGTCAGCCCGGAGCGCTTGCTCCTCTCGCGCCCTGTCGAGATGGCCGTCATCCCGGCGGTCGAGGGCGACATGGGCGTGCTGCCGAACCACTCCCCGATGATCGTCGCGCTCAAGGGCGGCGTCATCCGGGTGACGGAGGGGGGGCGGGAGACCGAGCGCCTCTTCATCATGGGCGGCTTCGCGGAGATCACCCCCAACCGCGTCACGGTGCTGGCGGATGAGGCGACCCCGGTCGCCACCCTCTCCCGCGCCGCCGCGACCCAGCGCGTGACGGAGGCGGAGGCCGCGCTGGCCGCCGCCGCCAACGACGCGCCGGAGATCCGGGAGAAGGCGGCGGACCGGCTGATGGCCGCCCGCGCGATGCAGGAAGCTGCCCAGGCGGCCTGAGCCGGCTGCGCCGGGCGGCTTGCATCCGCCCGGAGCAACCGCGAGATGTGTCATTACCCTGTCACAGCCCGGCGGGGCGGTCCTCCCGGGCCGCCCCGTCGCGCTATGATGGGCCAGCGAATCGCCCAAACGGCCGGGAAGCGCATGAAGCACTGGACCCTCGACCAGATCGCCTGGGACAGCTTCGACCCCTCCAAGGTCGATCCCGAGATCGTGCCGCTGGTGAAGGCCGCGGCGCTCGTGGAGAAGAACGGCGTCGACTACGCCGTCTATCTCAACAACGTCTTCGTCGGTGACCCCGACTTCTCCCAGGCAGCCGACAACTGGGCGGTTGAGGAGGTCCAGCACGGCGACGCGCTGGGCAAGTGGGGTGAGATCGCCGATCCCGGCTGGTCCTTCGACGAGGCCTTCCGGCGCTACCGCGAGGGCTACAAGATCGACGTGAGGGCGGACGCGTCCATCCGCGGCTCCCGCACGGGGGAGCTGATCGCCCGCTGCATGGTGGAGACGGGAACCTCCTCCTACTACACCGCGCTCGGCGACAGCACGGAGGAGCCGGTGCTGCGCCAGGTCTGCCGCCTCATCGCGGCCGACGAGTACCGGCACTTCAAGCTCTTCTACGACCATATGAAGCGCTACCTCGCCCGCGAGAAGCTCTCCTTCCCCAAGCGCCTTCGCGTGGCCGCCGGGCGGATCGGCGAGTCAGAGGACGACGAGCTGGCCTTCGCCTATCACTGCGGCAACGAGACGCCGGACACGCCCTACAGCCACGACCGCTGCATCACGGGCTATATGGGCCGCGCCATGGCCTTCTATCGGTTCCGCCACATCGAGCGAGGCATGGGCATGATCTTCAAGTCCATCGGGCTGGAGCCGCGCGGCCGCCTTTCCGACATGGCCGCCAAGGGCGCCTGGAAGCTGCTCCAGTGGCGGCGGGAGAAGTACCGCCAAGCCCTGGTCCGCGCGGCGAACGAGAACACCCCCACCCGGGCCGCCGCCTAGCATGGCAGGCTCCCCGTCACGCCCGGCGGGGGGCGCTTCCCGCCGGGCCCTTCTCGGCGCGGCGGCCCTCTCCGCCGTTGCCGGCCCCGCGAATGCCCAGCCCGGGAGCCCGGCGCTGAACCCGGACCCCGGCTTGTGGCAGATCGCCCGCGACCGCGGCTTCTCCTTCGGTGCCGCCGTTCAGGCCGAGCTGCTGGAAAAGGACCCCCTTTACGCCGCCGCTTATGAGCGTGAGGCCGGCATCCTCGTCCCGGAATTCGAGGGCAAGTGGTCCAGCCTCCAGCCGAAGGAGGGGGTCTTCGACTTCTCCGGCCTCGACCGGATCGTCGCCTGGGGCCAGGCGCGCGGGCGAACGACGCGCGGCCACGCCCTCGTCTGGCACGACTCCTTCCCCGACTGGGCCGTGGCCGCGGCGGGGGAGGGACCGGCCCGCGCTCGCGCCGTGATGGCCGCCCATATCGCCCGCATCCTCTCCACCACGCGCCTGCGCATCCGCGACTGGGACGTGGTGAACGAACCCGTTGCCGACCCGCCTGGCAGCGACACGCCCCAGGCGGGGGGCGAGCTGCGCGACACGCCTTTCCTCCGCGCCCTCGGCCCGGGCTATATCGAGGCGGCCTTCCGCCTCGCGCGGGAACAGGACCCGACCCTCCGCCTCGTGCTCAACGAGTACGGCGTCGAGGAGGACACGCCCTGGGCGGAGGAGAAGCGCCGGCGCCTGCTGACCCTCCTGCGCGATCTCGTTCGGCGGCGGGTGCCGATCGATGCGGTGGGCATCCAGGCGCATCTGCAGATGGACCGGCCCTTCAACCCCGCCGTCCTCACGGCCTTCCTCCGCGCCATCCGGGCGGAGGGGCTGTCCGTGCTGGTGACGGAGCTGGACATCCGCGAGGGCGGGGCCGTGCCGGATGACTACGCCGCTCGGGACCGGCTGGTGGCCGAGCGCGCGGCCAGCTTTCTCGGTGCCGCCGTGGAGGGCGGGGTGCGCAGCCTCCTCACCTGGGGGCTGGTCGACCGCTACTCCTGGCTGGTCAGCGAGCCGGGGGTGGGGCGGCGGGACGGCAAGCGGCATCGCGGTCTGCCGCTGGACTGGGACTACAACCGCAAGGAGATGTGGCGGGCCCTGGCCCGCGGTTTCGGTGGCTGATCAGCCTGGCCCCGATCAGGTCGGCACGGCGTAGCAGGCGAAGTCCCGCGCCAGCCGCTCGTAAGTCGGGCGGCGGAAGGGCACGGCGATGGAGGGCAGGGAGGCCAGCGGCGCCCATCGCCAGGCATCGAATTCCTGGTGCTTGTCCGCATCCAGCCGGATCTCGCCATCCGTGCCGAGGAAGCGCAGCGCGAACCACATCTGGGTCTGCCCCCGGTACTTCCCGCCCAGCGCCTTGCCGACGAGATGCACGGGCAGGTCATAGTCCAGCCACTCCGCCATGCGGCCGAGCACGGCCGCGTTGCGCGTCCCGATCTCCTCCTCCAGCTCGCGCAGCACGGCAGCCTCCGGATCCTCGCCGCGGTCCAGCCCGCCCTGGGGGAGCTGCCAAGCGCCGGATGTCGCCTCCCCCGCCGGCTGGTCCGCGCGGCGGGCGATGAGGACCAGGCCCTCGCGGTTGAACAGGCAGGCGCCGACATTCGGGCGCAGGGGCAGTTCGGTCATTGCGGGTTCCGGGGAATCTCTTCGGGCCGGCGGATGAGGGCGGTGACGGGAACCATCGCCAGCCCCCGCGACTCCAGCCCCGCCGCCCAGGCCGCCACGCGATCCACCAGCACGGGGGAGACATCGGCGGCAAGCCCGAGCGCCGAGCCCCGCTCCCGCGCGATCCGCTCCAGCTCCCCGAGCCGCCGGTCGATCTCGCCCCGCGTCGCGGGCTCGTCCACCACGAGATCGACGGCGCGGCCCCAGGCGCGGGCGGGGTTGGGCGCACCGGGGCGGGGATCGAGGTAGATCAGGCCCCGTTCCCGCAGCACGTCCTGCAGGCCGCCGAGCGCCTCCGGCAGCGCCGCGAAGCGCTCCCCGCGCATGGGGCCGAGCGCGCCGATGGCACCCACCTGGCCGCCGATGCGCGACAGGACCCAGAGCAGCCGCTCGGCATTCTCGGCCACCGGCAGGCTCGTCAGGAGGGCGCGGTCACCGGGATCGTTCATGGGGTAGTTGGCCGGCTCGAGCGGGATGGCGCTCAGCGCCTCCATCCCCCGCGTCCGGGCGCGCTCCAGCAGCGGCGCAGGGCGCGTGGCATAGGGCGAGAAGGCGAGCGCCGTCTCGGGCGGCAGGCGCCGGATCGCCTCCTCCGAGAGGGAGGCGGAGAGGCCGAGATTGCCCACCACCAGCGACACGCGCGGCCGCGTTTCCCCGCGCTCCGTCGGGCGGGCGTAGTAGCGCGCCGGGGTGCGGCCCTCCGGCCCCACCCGGGGGATCGGCCCGTAGCGGGTGGGCTCCTGGAGCCCCGGATCGGGCGGCGGGATCGGCCGATCGGCGGGCGCCTCGGCGCGCACGGGCGGGGCGGGCAGGGGCGGCGGCTCGGGCGCGCTGGGCAGCGCGGCGGCTACCGGCGGCGTGGAGGCCGGAGCGGCGGGCGCCCCCGCCGGCGGCGCGGCGGGCAGTGCGGGCGCGGCTTCGGCGACGGGGCGCGGGGGCTCCGGGGCACGGGCCGGCGGGGGCGGGGCTGCCCGCGCGGCGGGAGGGCTGGAAGGCGCCTCCGCCACGAGGGGCGGCGGCACCTCCGGCGGGGCGGCCGGGGCCGCGGGGGCATCCGGGGCTGTCTCCGCCTCTTGCGCGCGGGCGAGGGAGGGTGGGATCCCATCCTCGGGTGGCCCCGCGAGGTGCAGTGCCAGTCCGCCGGCGCTGAGAGCGGCCAGCACGACCAGCCAGAAGACGCCGAGGGCCTTCATAGGTGGCTTCGGCGTCCCCCCTGGCGGTCAGCGGCTGGCGCGGCGCTGCGGCTGGCCCGAGGCCATCCCGCGCAGGAGGTTCACCGCCTGCTGGAGCTGGTGGTCGGTCTCCGGCTTCGTCGGGTCGAAGGAGGGCGCGCCCTCCGCAGGGAGACGCTGCACGGCCTGGACCAGCCCGCTGGGCAGGTTCAGCGGCGGCAGCGGCGCGGGCGGGCGGGCGTTCACGCCCTGGGCCGGGGCGCCACTGTTGTCGTTGCGGAGCGCCCGGCGCAGGTCGGCCTCGCGATCGCGCTCGCGGTTCTGCTGGGCATCCTCCCTCTGGGCCAGCACCTCGATGTCGGGCTCGATTCCGGTGGCCTGGATGGAGCGGCCCGAGGGGGTATAGTAGCGCGCCGTGGTCAGGCGGATGGCGCCGTTGCCCGGCAGCGGCATCACCGTCTGCACCGAGCCCTTCCCGAAGCTCTTCACCCCCATGATGATCGCGCGGCGATGGTCCTGCAGCGCGCCCGCCACGATCTCGGAGGCGGAGGCGGAGCCGGCATTGACCAGCACCACCACGGGCAGGCCGCCGGTGATGTCGCCCGAGCGCGCGTTCCAGCGCTGCGCGTCCTCCGGGCGGCGGGCGCGGGTGGAGACGATCTCGCCCTGGTCGAGGAAGTCGTCCGAGACCTGGATCGCCTGGTCCAGCAGCCCGCCCGGGTTGTTGCGGAGGTCGAGCACGATGCCCTTCAGCCCGTCCCGCGCCTGGGAGCGCAGGTTGGAGAGGGCGCGGCGCAGGCCGACCTCGGTCTGCTCGTTGAAGGAGGTCAGGCGGATATAGGCGACGTCCCCCGCCTCCATCCGGGCGCGCACGACCTGCGGGCGGATGGTCTCGCGGGTGAGGGAGAGCTCGATCGGCGTTGCCGTGCCCTCGCGCCGGATGGTCAGGCGAATGGAGCTGCCGCGCTCGCCCCGCATCTGGTCCACCGCTTCCTGGAGCGTCAGGCCCTGGGTGGATGCGTTGTTGATATGGGTGATGAGGTCGCCGGGCTTCACCCCGGCCCGCGCCGCGGGGGTCTCGTCGATCGGCGAGATGACCTTCACATAGCCCGCCTCCTGGCTGACCTCGATGCCGAGGCCACCGAACTCGCCGCGGGTCTGCACCTGCATGTCGCGGAAATTGCGGAGGTTCATGTAGGAGGAGTGGGGGTCGAGCCCCTGGAGCATGCCGTTGATCGCGTTCTCGATCACGTCGCGGTCGTTCACGGGCTCCACGTACTCGGCGCGCACGCGCTCGAACACGTCGCCGAAGAGGTTCAGCAGCCGGTAGGTCTCGGCCCTGGAGCCGTCCTGCGCCCAGGCGGTGACAACGGGCCCGGCGATGGCGCCCGCGGTGAAGGCTGCGGCGACCGAGGCCATCGCCCGCAAGCGGAAGCGCGGCTTGGAAGACCGTCCAGCAGGAACACCCATCCGTCAGACCCCTCTCGCCGTGGCTGGCCACGGTTCCCAGAACATAGCCACCGGACGTCCTGCCCAGCGGTTAACCCATACACCATACGGCCCGCCAGGGGATCAGCCCCGGCCGGCCCAGCCGGCGGGGTCCACGGCCCGGCCGCCGCGGCGCAGTTCAAGGTAAAGCGACGCGCGGCCCCCGCCAGACCCTCCGGCGTTACCAACTGTACCCACCGCTTCCCCGGCCAGGACGCGCTGCCCGGGCTCTGCATCCAGCCGGTCGAGGCCGGCAAGCACGAAATGGTAGCCGCCGCCGCAATCCACAATCAACATTCGGCCATAGGAGCGGAACGGACCAGCGAAAACCACCCTCCCGCCGCAAGGGCTGACCACCCGCGCCCCGGCGGGGGCAGACCAGGTCTGGCCGGTGGCGCCGCCGTCCCCGAAGTCGCGGCGGACCGAGCCGGCCACGGGGGCGCCGCGCGCGGGGCGGGGCTGGCTGGCGGCCTCCCGGGCGCGCTCCCGCGCGGCCTCCGCTCTCTCACGGGCGGCGGCCACGTCCCGCTCGGCTTCGCGCTCCGCCTCCCGCGCGGCGCGGGCCGCCGCCTCGCGCTCCGTGCGCTCCCGCAGCAGGGCCTCCCGCTGGGCGGCGCTGCGGGCGGCGGCCTCCCGCGCCCCGCCGGCCCGGGCGCGGCCCTCGCCCTCGCGGCGGGGGGCCAGGGCCTGGCGCTCCCACGCTTCCGCCTCCCGGGCGCGCTCGGCGGCCTCGGCGCGCTGGCGGGCGGCACGGGCCTCGGCCTCGCGTTCCAGCCGCTGCACCACTCCGCGGAGGTCGCGCGCCCCGGCGGCGGCGAGGGCGGCGCGGCGGGCAGCGGCAGCCTCGCCCTCCCAGGCGGCGGCGCGGCGCCCGCGGGCCTCGGCGAGGGAGGCCTCCACCGCCTCCGCCGCGGCCTGGGCGGCGGCGCGGGCGGCGGCGAGCCGGGACCGCTCGGCCTCCAGCGCGGCGGCGGCGCGGGCCGCCTTCTCCCGCGCGCTGCGATAGCCGGCGGCCTCCTGCCCGAGGCGCCGGGCCAAGCCCCGCAGGATCAGCGCCCCGCGCAGCGCCTCCTCCGGCGGGGCGGGGACGACGAGCAGCGTCTCGGCCGGCCAGAGGCCGAGGCGGCGCATGGCGGGGATCATGCGGGCCAGGGCCTCGGCGCGGTGGGTGAGGTCGGCCTCGGCCGCGTCGCGCGCGGCGCCAGCGGCTTCCAGCGCGGCCTCCGCCTCGGCCAGCGCGGCCTCGGCGGCGACGGCGCGGCGCCCGGCCTCGGCGCGGCGCTCGGCCAGGGCGCGCTCGGCGGCCCCGGCGGCGCGGGCGTCGCGGGCGCTGGCGGTGGCGTCCTCCCGGGCGCGGTCGGCCTCGCGCTCCGCTTCCACGAGGGCGCGCCTGTCAGGGATGCGGGGTTGGGCGAGGGCGAGGGCAGGGAGGAGGGCGAGCAGGGCCAGCAGGCGCGGCGCCGCGCCGGCGCGCCCCCGTGCCGGCGGGCGGCGGGAGGCGGCGCGCCGGCCGCGCGGGCTCAACCCGGGGCCTGGCCCATCAGGCTCCGCCCCGTCATCGCCGCGGGCTGGGGCAGGTCGAGGAGGGCGAGGATGGTGGGGGCGAGGTCGGCCAGCCGCCCGTCATGCAGCGCCATGTCGGGTGGGCCGCCTAGGAGCAGCACGGGCACGGGGTTCAGCGTGTGGGCCGTGTGCGGGGCGCCCGTCACGGGGTCGCGCATCATCTCGGCATTGCCGTGATCGGCCGTGACGAGCAGCGCGCCGCCGGCGTCCCGGATGGCGGCGACGATGCGGCCGAGCCCGGCATCCACCGCCTCGCAGGCGCGGATGGCCGCGGCGATGCTGCCGGTGTGGCCGACCATGTCGGCATTGGCGAAGTTCAGCACGATCATGTCGTACTTCTCCGAGCGGATCGCCGCCTCGGCCTTCGCGGCCAGCTCGGGCGCCGACATCTCGGGCTGGAGGTCATAGGTCGCGACCTTGGGGGAGGGGACCATGATTCGCTCCTCGCCCGGGCTCGGCGTTTCCTCGCCGCCGTTCAGGAAGTAAGTGACGTGCGGGTACTTCTCCGTCTCCGCCATGCGGAGCTGGGTGAGGCCCGCGGCCGAGACGGTGGGGCCGAGCAGGTCCGCCATGGATTGCGGTGGGAAGACCGTCTCGAGGAAGGCGTTCAGGTCACTGGAATACTCGGTCAGGCCCACGGCGCCGCAGAGGGCGGGGTCGCGCGGGCGCTCGAAGCCCCGGAAGTCGGGATCCACCAGGGCAGCCAGGATCTCCCGCACGCGGTCGGCGCGGAAGTTGAAGCAGAGCACGGCGTCGCCGTCCTTCATGCCGTAATAGCCGGACAGGACGGTGGCGGGGATGAACTCGTCGGTCTTGCCGGCCGCATGGGCCTGATACACCGCCTCGGCGCCGCTGGCCCCACCGGGCCAGCCCAGCGCGCCCTCGGCCATCACCATCGCGCGCCAGGCCTGGGAGACGCGCTCCCAGCGGTTGTCGCGGTCCATGGCGAAGTAGCGGCCGGTGACGGTGGCCATGCGGGCGCCGGGCGGCAGCGCGGCCTCGAAGGCGGGAAGGGTGGTCGCGGCGTCCTCGGGCGGCGTGTCGCGCCCGTCGGTCCAGGCATGGACGGCGACGGGGATGCCCTTCATCGCGAAGATGCGGGCGAGGGCGAGGCCGTGGTCCTGGTGGGAGTGCACGCCGCCGGGCGAGACGAGGCCGCAGAGATGCAGCGTGCCGCCCGTCTCGCGCAGCCGCTCGCCCAGGTTCACCACGGCGGGCAGGCCGGCGAGGGAGCCATCCTCGATCGCCGCGCCGATGCGGGGGAGGTCCTGCATCACCACCCGCCCGGCGCCGATGTTGAGGTGCCCGACCTCCGAATTGCCCATCTGCCCCACGGGCAGGCCGACATCCGGGCCGCAGGTGCGGAGGAAGGCGCGGGGGCAGGAGGCCCAGAGCTCGTCGAAGACGGGCGTGTCGGCGCGGGAGACGGCGTTGTCCGCCCCGTCCTCCCGCCAGCCCCAGCCGTCGAGGATGACGAGCATGACAGGCTTTGGGCGGGGCATGGGAGATCTCTCGGGCATGGCTGCCCGCGGCTTAACGCGGTGCGGGCCGCGGGTCCACGCCCCGGAAGTTCACGTGAGGCCCAGCGCTACGCGCGGGCCGTGTAGGCGCGGAACACCCCCAGCTCCGTCGCGCAGGAAGGCGCGGTGAAGCCGGCATCCGACAGGGCCCCGAGGATGGTCCCGGCCGGGACGCAGGCCTCGATCGTCTCCCAGTAGTACTTCATCAGCTCGCCCGAGCGGTGCCGCGGGGCCGCGATCCAGCAGAGGGCGGGGATGGCGGCGCCCATGTAGAAGCGCTCGATCAGATGGGCGAGCCGGCTCTCCGGGCGCCCGATCTCCAGCAGCAGCACGGTGCCGCCGGGCCTGAGCACGCGGCGGTACTCCGCGAAGGCCGCGCCGAGATCGGCGACATGGCGCAGAGCGTAGCCCATGGAGAGGAAGTCCACGCTCGCATCGGGCAGCGGGATGCGCTCCGCCCGGCCCTGGATGAGGGTGACGCCGGGCAGCGACTTCCGCGCCTCCGCCAGCATCCCCTCGCTCGGGTCCAGCCCGGTGACGAGGGCGGGGTCGCCGGTGATGGCCACCGCCTGCCGCGCGACGAGCCCCGTGCCCACCGCCACGTCCATGACCCGCATCCCCGGCCGCAGCCCGGCCTCTCGCAGCGCGCGGCGGCGATAGCCCGGCCCGGTGCCGAGGGAGAAGATGCGGTCGATTCGGTCGTAATGCGGGGCGGTGGCGTCGAAGAGGGCGCGCACGAAGCCCTCCCGCTCCTCGGCCCGGGCGTAGCGATGGGGGAGGACGGGATGGGGGGCCGTGCCACCCTGGCCGGCCTCGCTCGCGCTGCCCGTCATATGTAGCCCCTTCCGGCCGGTGAACCGCCGACGAATCGCAGGGTGCGGGCGGGAGCGCAAGGCCGCTCAGAACGCCAAGGAGTGGCGGCCTGCCCGTCCGGCAACGCCCGCCTGGTCCCAGGCGCTACCGGACCTGGGCGGAGGACTCCCTGGACGTCCCGGCGGCCAGGGGCGCCTCCGTATCCAGCCTGGTGGCAACGGTCTCGCCGAGCCGGATCACGGTCTCCATGCCTTCGCGCGTGTTTGCGAGCAGGTCGTCGCTCGGTCGCCACGCGCCGGGCTCACCGAAGATGAGCACGGCGGAGCCACCGAAGCGGAACATGGATTTCTCCTGCCCACGGTCGAAGGGCTGATCCGTGGGGTGCACCTGGGCGATCCGCCCCACCGTCAGGGCGCCCACCTCGACGAGGCCCAGGCGGCCGAAATGAGCGGTTTCGAGGATGTTGATGGCACGCTCGATCCTGAAGAGGATGTCGCCCTTGTTCCGCAGCGCCTGCCAGGTCACCGTCCAGTTGCGGTTGCCCATGCGGTCCTTGTCCAGGGTGCGCCCGGAATCGGGATAGTGGACGTGGTGGTAGTCGACTGGGGCAAGGCGGACCAGGATCAGCGGACCGCCGACGAAGGCGCGCGCACGCTCATCGCTGCCCAGGATATGCTCGGCACGCAAGGAATGGCCCTTCACGGGAAAGCTCTGGCCAGGATCGACCCTCTCCCAGGCCAAGTAGCGCCCCTCGGCGCAGGCTCCCATCTTCCCGGGGGCGGAAGGAAACTGCCGAACCCCGGGGCGGAAGCGCCGCAGGAAGAAATCGCTGAAGGAGCGGTAGTCCCGCTGCTCGAACTCCTCCATGTCGATCTGGTACTTGCGGACGAAGGGCTCGATCTTGCGCGCGCTCCGACGGGTGTTCTGCAGCCATGCCTGGAACTTGTCGTAGAGCGGCGAGGACTGCACCCACTGCGTGAGTGAGCGCTGCGGCTTCGTCTCGTAAGTGGGGACGTAATCATCCAGCCACTCCTCGATCTTTCTCCCCTTCTGGCGGTCCCAGAGCGGCAAGGGTTTCGGCTGTGCCATCTTTCAAACTCCAAGCGTCCCGCCGGCGCGATGCTGATACTCTGGCCTGCTGTGCTCTGCTGTGACCGGCGGCCCGTAGCGCGGAAACGCGGTCACCGGCTTTCGCAAAGGTAATACCGAGGGTTGCAAGGCCGGGGCGGTCTCTCCGCCTCACGCGATGCGTCGGCACACATCCCCTCGCTGTCCCTGCATCGCGGTCCCCGCCCCGGGATGGCGCGCCGGGACAGCCCCTCAGCGCGGGATGGGCGAGACGCCGAAGATCGCGGGGTGGAAGTGCAGCATCGCCGCCCAGGCGACGATCCCTGCCAGCGCGGGCAGGGCCAGTTCCCGCCAGGCGATCCGGTTCCGCCCTGCCGCCACGGCGCCGAAGGGCAGGAGGGAGGTGCGCGAGGCGAAGCCCGCCCAGGCTGCCGGGTCCCGCGCCGCGACCTTCGCGTCGAGCGAGGGCATGCCGAGGGCGGCGGTCAGCAGGAAGGCGCCGAAGAAGACGAGGGAGGCGCTGTCCCCGTTGCCGATGACATGCACCGCGCCCCAGAGGGCGAAGGCCCAGAGCATGGGGTGGCGCGTGATCCGCAGCATCCCCTGCGGCTCGGCCGAGAGGGCGGCGTTCTGGCCCACCGAGGTCGGGTTCCGCGCCATGAGGCTGCCGGCGAAGAGGATGAGGGCGAGCAGCATCACCGCCACCAGCACCCATCCGATCGCGGGCGGCACGGCCCAGAGCGGCGCCGTGCCCGCGTTGCGCCAGGCGAGCACCAGCAGGGTGATCGCAACGACCGAGGCGAGGGAGAAGGCGCCGCGGAACCCGCCCTCGCCGAGCCGGCGCACGAGGGCGGCGCGGGCGGAGGTGCCGGCGATGCCGACATGCAGCCCGATCCAGAGGGCGGCCGCGAGGAGGAGGGCGGTCATGCCGGAAGACTGCGCCCGGTGGACCGGGGCGGCAACGATTCGGCGCCTTATCCCGGCCGCCAGGCCCGGTGGTAGGGATGGTTGGCCCGGATGCACTGCGCCCGGAACAGCGCCTCGGCCAGCAGGCCGCGCACGAGCATGTGCGGCCAGGTCAGCCGGCCCAGGGAGAGGCGGTGGTCGGCGCGGGCCAGCACCGATTCGTCCAGCCCCTCCGCGCCGCCGATGACGAAGGCGAGCGGCCGTGCCGCCTCCGCCCAGCGGGCGGTGAGGGCGGCCAAGCGCTCGCTGTCCGGCATCTCGCCGCCAAGGTCGAGGGCGATCGCCAGCGCCCCCTCGGGCAGGGCGGCGAGGATGGCCGCCCCCTCCCGCCGCCGGATCTCGGCGGGGGAGCCGCGCGCCTCCGCTAATTCCCGCAGGGTGAGGGGAGGGCGGAGGCGGGCGTTGTGGTGCTCGAACAGCGCCGCCTCGGGCCCGCCGCGGGCGCGGCCCACGGCGAGCAGGAGCGGCGGGGCCATGCGCGGCTAGGAGGCCGTCCCGGCCCCTTCGCCGGTGTCGTCCCCCTCGTCGAGGTCGTCGTCCTCGTCGATCTCCTCGTCGCCGGGATCCGCGTCGTCATCGCCGCCGAGGTCCATCGGGCTGTCCACGGCATCATCGAGATCGACGACGTCATCATCCGTGCTGCCGTCCTCCGTCCCGTCGAGCACGGAGCCGTCCGGCGTGTCATCCGCCGGGGTGCTGCCGGGTGAGGGCATGCTGCTCTCCTCCGGCGCGGGGCTGTCCGGGCCCCACATGCGCTCCAGCGCGTAGTTCGCCCGCGCCTCCGGCTTGAAGAGGTGGATCACCACGTCCCCGGCATCGAGCAGCACCCAGTCGGGCGAGGCCTCCGTCCGCAGGCGGCGGATTCCGTGCTCGGCCAGCACCTCCTCCACATGGCGGGCCATCGCCTCGATCTGCCGCTCGGCGAGGCCGGTGGCGACGATCATGCGGTCCGCGAAGGCGGAGCGGGTGGCGACGTCCAGCACCACGACGTTCTCGGCCTTGTCGTCCTCAAGGCTCGCCACGGCGGCCTGGACGAGCGCGTCCAGCCGGTCGGGGCTCGGGGCGGCGCGGGTCGGCGTGGCCTTGCCCCGCGGCTTCCTCGGGCCGGCAGCGGCGGCGCGCTTGCGCGGGGTGGGAGCGGAATCGGCCTCCAGCTCCGCGATGCGGGCGGCGTGGGTGTCGGGCACCTCGTCCGTACGGCGCAAACGGGCGGCGCGTGGCGCGGGCTCGGCGGCGGGGGAGCGCCTCGCCGTGCGAGGGGCCGCGGCGCGGGGCGCCTCCTCTACCGACGCATTGCTGCGCGCGGTGCGGGCCGGGGCGCGGCTGGCGCGGGGTGCCTCGGGCGCGGCCACCCGGCCGGCGCGGGCCGGGGCCGGCTTCGCGGCGGAACGCGCCCGCGCGGGGGCCTCCGCCTCGGTGCGGGAGGTCCGGCGGGGCGCGGCCTTTTCCCGCGCGGAGGCGGAGCGGGCCGTGGCCGTCTCGCGCGCGGCCGTGCCACGGCTGGCCGCGGCCGGGCTGCGGGTGGCGGCGCCGCGTGCCGACGCGGCGCGGGAGGCCGTGGCCTTCGCGGCGGGCGCCTTGGCGCGCGTCGCCGCGGGCTTGGCGCGAGAGGCCGCCGGAGCTGCCTTGGCGCGGGACGGCGCGGCCTTCGCGCGGGAAGCGGGCGCAGCCTTGGGCGCCGCCTTGCGCGCGGCGGGTGCCTTCGCCGCCGGCTTCGCGCGGCTGGGAGCCGCCGGCTTCGCCCTGCTGGTAGCAGCGGGCTTCGCACGGGAGGGCGCGGCGGGCTTCGCGCGCGGGGATGCCGCAGGCTTCGCCCGCGCGGGCGCGTCGGCCTTGGTCCGCGACGGCGCGGCCGGCTTGGCGCGGGAGGCCGTGGCCTTCGCGGCGGGCGGCTTCGTCCGGCCCGCGGGGGCCTTTCGGGCGCCGGTGCCGCGGCGGGTCGGTTCGGCGGGATCCTTCGGGGTGCGGGCCATGGCTCGCCTCTCCTCTGTCGTGGCGCCTCGCGGCGCGAGGGTTCAGTGCGCGGGGGCCGGCGCGCCCTGGCGGGGCGCCGGAAGGGATTGTGGTGAATGGCCGGGCGCGGCCGCAGTTGCGTTCGCCCGGAGCGCGCGGATCGCGGTGGCGCTGGCTGGGTGCTCGCGCGCCGGCACCAGGCACCAGGCCGCGTGGCCCCGTGGCGCCCCGGCCAGCAGGGCGCTGCAGCGGCGGCGGTAGCGGCGCAGCACGGCGGCAGCCGGCCCGTCCAGCGCGCGGCGGGTGTAGCCCGGGCGGGGCAGCACCGCCATGGGGGTGCCGCGCGCGAGCTTCCGCCAGCGCCGCCAGTGCGGGAGCTGGATCATGTTGTCCGCCCCCATGATCCAGACGAACTCCGCATGCGGGAAGAGCTGGCGCAGCCGGGAGAGGGTGCGCTCCGTCTCCCGCAGGCCGAGCCGGGCCTCCACGTCCACCGCGATGACGCGGCGCCCGTCGGCGATGCGGCGGGCCGACTCCAGCCGCTCCTTGAAGGGCGCCATCCCGGCGCGGGGCTTCAGCGGGTTGCCGGGGGAGACGAGGAGCCAGACCTCGTCCAGCCGCAGCACGTGGCGCGCCATCTCGGCGACGTGCCAGTGGCCGGGATGGGCGGGGTTGAAGGAGCCGCCGAGCAGCCCGATCCGTACGCGCCGCCCATCCCCCCACTTGCCCGGCACGCGATGTGCGGGCGCAGGGGTATGGGCGGGCGCCTTCTCGCGTCCGGCCGGGGGGACGGGGGGCGGCATGGGGGCCTATCGCCCCCGCCCGGGGGCGGCCGGGCGGATCAGGGCGTGCGCACCGAGACGGTCAGGGGCCGGTCCGCCAGCCCCTCATAGGTGGCGGTGACGGTGCGCCCGGCCTCGGTCGGCAGGGCGGGGGAGAAGCCGCCGAGCGAGATCAGCTCCCCGGCCCGGAGCCGCCGCCCGTCCCGCTTCAGATCCTCCACCAGCCAGGGGATGACGTTCAGCGGGTGGCCGAGCAGCGCCGTGCCGGGGGCGCGGGACAGCTCCTTCTGCTCGGTGGCGAGGGTGACGGTCATGCTCGCCAGCCGCGCGGCGAAGTCGGGCGTGGCCTGGACGGGAATCGCCTCCCCCAGCACGCCGAGCCGTGCGCCGACATTGATGGCCACGAGGTTCGGCCCGTTCATCCCGCCGGGGGCGAGGACGAGGTCCGGCATCTCGATGAAGGGGATCACCTGGTCAAGGTGGCGCAGGATGGCGACGTGGTCCGCCCCGGCCTCGTTGATGCCCTCGTCCCTCACGCGGACCAGCAGGTCGCTTTCCACGTTCGGCACGGCGGCGAAAGCGGCGGGGATCTCGGCGGGCTTCTCCGCCGTGCCCTGGGCGCGCACGGTGGCGTGGAAGATCGTGCCGCGCACGGGGTTGGGGATGCCGAAGCGCTGCTGGGCCGCGGCATTGGTGAGCCCGACCTTGTAGCCCGCCGCCGGGCCGTGATGCTGGGCGAGGACCGCCACCAGCTTCTCCCGGGCGCAGGGCGCGTCCTCCATGGGGATGTCGGCATAGGGCTGGGCGGGGGTGCGGCTCAGGATGCTGCTCGCCATGCGCGCGACATCGGCGTCCGATGGGCAAGCGGCGTGCGCCTCCCCGATGCCGAGACCGAGGGCCGTGACGGCCAGGAGCGTGGCGCGGCGCATCTCTTGTTCCCTTCCCATGGGCCCGGGATTCCCCGTGGCGGGCCGGATCAGGGGCGAGTCTGCCCGGTCCCGATCACATGGTAGCGCCAGGTGCAGAGCTGCTCCAAGCCGACGGGGCCGCGCGCGTGTAGCCGGCCGGTGGCGATGCCGATCTCCGCGCCGAAGCCGAACTCCCCGCCGTCGCAGAACTGGGTGGAGGCGTTCCAGATGCCGACCGCCGAGCCGAGCCCGTCGAGGAACCTCCGCGCCGCCGCCTCGTCCCCCGTGATGATCGCCTCCGTGTGCTCGCTGCCGTGGCGGCGGATATGGGCGAGCGCGCTCTCCACCTCCTCCACCACCGCGATGTTGAGGACTGCGTCGAGCCATTCCGTGGAGAAGTCCGCCGCCGTCGCGGGCTTCAGCCCGGGCAGGATCGCGCGAGCGGCCTCATCGGCGCGGAAGTCGCAGCCGAGCGCACGGAGGTCATCGACGAGAAGGGGCAGGAGCGAGGGGGCGACGGCGCGGTCGATCAGCAGCGTCTCCGTCGCGCCGCAGACGCCGGTGCGGCGCATCTTCGCGTTGGCCAGCACGCTCCGCGCCATCGCCGGATCGGCGGCGGCGTGGATGTAGGTGTGGCAGAGCCCCTCGGCATGGGCGAGCACGGGCACGCGCGCCTCCTCCATAACCCGCGTCACCAGCCCCTTGCCGCCGCGGGGGATGATGAGGTCGATCAGCCCGGCGGCGCCGAGCATGGCGGCGACGAAGGTGCGGTCCGTGTTGGGGGCGGTGCTGACGCAGGCCTCGGGCAGGCCGGACGCGCGCAGGCCCTCCAGGATGCAGGCATGGATGGCGGCGGCGCTGTTCAGGCTCTCCCGCCCGCCGCGCAGGATCACGGGGCTGCCGGCCTTGAGGCAGAGGGCGGCGGCGTCCGCGCCGACATTCGGGCGGCTCTCATAAATCATGCCGACCACGCCAATGGGCTGGGCCACACGGCGGATCACCAGCCCGTTCGGGCGCGTCCACTCCGCCAGCACGCGGCCCACGGGATCGGGCAGGGTGGCGATCTCCTCCACCCCGCGCGCCATGGCTTCCACCCGGGCGGGGGTGAGGGTGAGGCGGTCCCGGTAGGCGTCCGTCAGCCCCGTGGCGGCGGCGAGGTCGGCGGCGTTGGCGGCCAGGATCTCCGCCTCCCGCGCCCGCAGCGCGGCGGCGGCGGCGAGCAGCGCGCGGTCCTTCGCCTCGCGCGGGGCGCGGGAGAGAACCGTCGCGGCGTCGCGCGCGGCGCGGGCGGCGCCCTCCAGCGCGGCGCGGGCGATGCCAGCGGCATCCTTCGCGGGGTCGTTGATCGCGTTCATGGCGCCATCGGTAGCGCCGCGGGGCGGGGAGGGGAAGCGCCGCGATGCCGCGCGGCACGGCAGATCGCGGGGGGGAGCGGCCGCTAGCGCCGCTTCGCCATCCCGCCCATCTTCGCGAAGACCTGGTTGTCCTTGTTCTGCTGCATCAGCATCGTGAAGCTCGGGATCTTCTCGAAGCCCAGGCCCTGGGGCAGGCCCGTCTCGGGGTCAGGCTGGATCTTGGCGTAGCTCTCGCCGGAGATTTTCTCCCACTTCCCCGCCGGCTTCTTCACCTCCAGATTCGCCACCGTCGCCTTGAGGACCATCCGCACGATGGCCTCCTTGGGCGCGGACGGCCTGGTCAGGCTCGGGGCGCCCGCCATCATCTGCCAACCATTGGCCAGCGCCCAGGCGGTCAGCTCGTCCTTGTCCATCGTGGCGGACCCTTCATGCGTTCGGCGCTCAGACGAGCACCATGTCGTCCCGGTGGATGATCACGTCCCGGCCGCGCCAGCCGAGGACCGCCTCGATCTCCGCGCTTCGGCGGCCGGCGATGCGGCGGACGCTGTCGGAATCATAAGCGGAGAGGCCACGCGCGAGTTCCCGCCCGTCCGGCGCGCGCACGCTGACGGCATCGCCGCGGTCGAACTCGCCCTCCACCCCCCGGACCCCGGCCGGAAGGAGGGAGCGGCCCTCGGCCAGGGCGCGGGCGGCGCCCTCATCCACCACCAGCCGGCCGAGCGGGGCGAGGGAGCCCGCAATCCAGCTCTTGCGGGCCGAGCGCCCCCCGGGCGAGGGCAGGAACCAGGTGGTGCGGGCGCCTTCCAGCACCGCGGAGAGCGGGTGGGGCGCCTTGCCCAGCGCGATGGCCATGGCGCAGCCCGCGCCGGTCGCGATGCGGGCCGCGATCAGCTTCGTCCGCATCCCGCCGGAGGAGTAGCCGGGCGGGGGATCGCCGCCCATGGCCATCACCTCCTCCGTCAGCCGCTCGACGACGGGGATGTGGCGGGCCTCCGGGTCGCGGCGGGGGTCGGCGGTGTAGAGGCCGTCGATATCCGAGAGCAGGACCAGCGCGTCGGCCTCGATCATCTCGGCGACGCGGGCGGCAAGGCGGTCGTTGTCGCCGAAGCGGATCTCGGCGGTGGCGACGGTGTCGTTCTCGTTGATGACGGGCACGCAGCCGAGATGCAGGAGCGTCTTCAGCGTCTCCCGCGCATTGAGGTAGCGGCGGCGGTCCTCGCTGTCCTCCAGGGTCAGCAGCACCTGGGCGGCGGTCATGCCATGGGCGACGAGCGCCGATTCCCAGGCCCCGGCTAGGCGGATCTGCCCCACGGCGGCGGCGGCCTGCTTCTCCTCCAGCCTCAGCGCGCGGCGGGTGAGGCCGAGGGCGTGGCGGGCGAGGGCGACCGCGCCGGAGGAGACGAGCACCACCTCCGCGCCCCCCGCGCGCAGCCGCGCGGCATCGGCGGCAACGGAGGCGAGCCACTCGGCGCGCGGCGCCGCCGTCTCGGGCTCCACCACCAGGGCGGAGCCGATCTTGACGACGATGCGCTTCGCGCTGGCGAGAGAGGGGGTGGCCATGGGCGCCGCGTTATCATGCCGCGCGCCAAGGCGCGACGGGCGGGCGGCATGCCCCGGCCGTGCGAGGTTCCGGCTTCAGGCCCCGCGCGGCCCGGCGGGGCCGGGGCCCGGGGAGGGGGCCTGCACGGCCTCATCCTCGGCGGTCTCCATCTTCTCCTCGGCCGGGCGGGTGGTCTTGCGGACCTCCTCCTCCGGGCCGACGCGGTGGCGCTCGAAGCGCAGGCGCCGCTCCTCCTCCGTCTCCTCGTGGTCGCTCATGGGGTGGTCCTCTCGGGCTATCAGGGCGGAAACGTGCGCGGGCCGCGCCGGTTCAGCCCCCGCCTTCACGCCGTCTTCTCCTCCACCCGGTCGCGCAGCACCTGCTCGGGCAGGCCGAGGACGAGGAGGAAGGCAGCCGTCATCACCACGGCGCTGAGGGTGAAGCAGCCCGTCAGCGCGTGGCGATAGACACCCGCGAGCTGGGCGTGCTGCTCGGGGCTGAGATTGGCGATGGCGTTGGCGCCGCCGCGGGTGAGACCCTCCACGTCCACCGGCCCGGCTAGCCGGGCGGAGAGGATGGCGCCCGAGGCCGCGACGCCCACCGCACTGCCGAGCGAGCGGACAAAGGTCATCGCCCCCGTCGCGGCGCCCAGCTCCTTCTGGGCCACCGCGTTCTGCACGGCGGTGGTCAGGTTGGGCATCCCCATCCCCATGCCGAGGCCGAGCGCGCCGAGGGCGAAGAGGAACATCGGGGCCGGGGCGGCCGTCCAGGCGAGGAGGGCGAGGGCGCAGAGGGCCACCGCCTCCAGCAGCAGCCCGGCCATGAGGAAGGCCTTGTTCCGCCCGAGCCGGGCCGCCGCGCGGCCGCCGAGGACGGAGCTGAGCACCATGCAGCCGACCTGCGGCAGCATCATCAGCCCCGCATGCGCCGGGTCCATCCCGAGGACGAGCTGGAAGAAGAGAGGGAGGAAGACCGTGGAGCCGAGCATGGCGAAGGTCATCATCCCGCTCACCGCCACGCCGCGGGCGAAGACGGGGTTGCGGAAGAGGCCGAGACGGATAAGCGGCGCCTCCGTGCGGGTCTCCCGCCAGAGGAAGGCGGCGGCCAGGGCGAGCACCAGCGCCGCCATGCTAACCGTTGCGGCCGAGGCCCAGGGGAACTGCACTCCGCCCCAGGTGAGCAGGAGCAGGAGCGCGGCGGTGCCGGCCGCCATCAGCGCCGCGCCCGCGAGATCCAACGGGCGCGGCCTGGCGGCGCGGGGCGTGCGGAGGCCGAAGCCGATGAAAAGGAGGGCCACCGCCCCGAGCGGCAGGTTTACGTAGAAGACCCAGCGCCAGGAGAGGGTAGAGGTGATGATCCCGCCCAGCAGCGGCCCGGCCACGCTGGCCAGGGCGAAGGTGCCGGTGAAGAGTCCCTGGTAGCGCGGCCGGTCGCGGGGGGCGACGACATCCCCGACCGAGGCCTGGGCCAGCACCAGCAGCCCGCCCGCCCCCAGCCCCTGGAGAGCGCGGAAGAGGATCAGCTGCACCATCGAATTGGCCGTGCCGCAAAGAAGGGAGCCGGCGAGGAACAGGACGATGGAGACGAGGAACAGGCGCCGCCGCCCGTAGGTGTCCGACAGCGTGCCGTAAACCGGGGTGGTGACGGTGGAGGACAGCATGAAGGCCGTGACCACCCAGGAGAGATGGGCCATGCCCCCGAGGTCGCTCACCATCCGGGGCAGGGCGGCGTTGACGATGTTCTGGTCCAGCGCCGCCAGCAGCATGCAGACGAGCGCTCCGGCGAGGACGGTGCGCTTCGGGACGGGCTTCCCGGCGCCCTCGCTGTTGGGGGCGGGAGTGGCTTGGTCACCCGGAGCGGCGATATCCGGTGCGGCATCCGCCGGGGTGGTCTGCATGCGGAGAAGCGTATCGGGCATTCGGCCTGGTTCCGGTCGGGGAGGCGCCCCCGGCGCGGCGCGGATGGGCGGGTCGCGGCGGGGCGCCTTGCGCCCGGGGCCACGGAAGGGATGATGCCCTTCCTCAACGCGGCCCGTCCTGGATCGTTCAGCCCCCATGAGCTTCCACGCCCTCTACCGCCACGGCTTTGCCCGGCTGGCCGCCTGCACCACCCGCACCACCCTCGCTGACCCCGAGGCGAATGCGACCGCCATCCTCTCCGCCGCCCGGGAGTGCCACGCGCGCGGCGCGGCGGTGGCCGTCTTCCCCGAGCTCGGCCTCTCCGGCTACTCGATCGAGGACCTGCTGCTGCAGGACGTGCTGCTGGACGCCGTGGAGGCGGCGGCAGCGCGCATCGTCTCGGAATCCGCCGCGCTGATGCCCCTGCTGCTCGTCGGCGCGCCGCTGCGTCATGCCGGGCGGGTCTACAACTGCGCGCTCGCCATCCATCGCGGCCGGCTGCTCGGCGTGGTGCCGAAGATCCACCTGCCTAACTACCGCGAGTTCTACGAGCGCCGCTGGTTCGCCTCCGGCGCGGGCACGGAGGGCGGCACGATCCGCGTCGGCGGCAACGAGGCGCCTTTCGGCCCCGACCTCCTCTTCGACGCCGAGGATGTGCGCGGCCTCACGGTCCACGCGGAGATCTGCGAGGACCTATGGGTGCCGGACCCGCCGAGCAATGCGGGCGCGCTGGCCGGCGCGCTGGTGCTCGCCAATCTCTCGGCGAGCAACATCACCGTGGGCAAGGCGGACACGCGGCGGCTGCTTTGCGCCTCGCAATCCGCGCGCTGCCTCGGCGCCTATGTCTACGCCGCCGCCGGGGCGGGGGAGTCCACGACCGACCTCGCCTGGGACGGGCAGGTCTCCATCTTCGAGAACGGCGCGACGCTGGCCGAGAGCGAGCGCTTTCCCGCCGGCCAGCAGATGGTGATCGCCGACACCGACCTCGACCTCCTGCGGCAGGAGCGCGCGCGGCAGGGCACCTTCGACGACAACCGCCGCATCCACGCGCGCCCGTTCCGCCGCGTCTCCTTCCGTCTCGACCCCCCGATGGACGACATCGGGCTGGAGCGGCGCGTGGAGCGCTTCCCCTTCGTGCCTGCCGATCCGAAGCGCCTCGACCAGGACTGCTACGAGGCCTATGCGATTCAGGTCTCCGGCCTCGTGCAGCGGCTCGGCGCCATCGGGCATCCGAAGATCGTCATCGGCGTCTCGGGCGGGCTGGACTCGACCCAGGCGCTGATCGTCGCGGCCCGCGCGATGGACCTGCTGCAGCGGCCGCGCACGGACATTATCGGCTTTACTATGCCGGGCTTCGGCACGAGCGAGGGCACGAAGTCCAGCGCGCACCGCCTCATGGCCGCGCTCGGCATCACCGCGCGCGAGCTGGACATCCGCCCGGCGGCCACGCAGATGCTGCGCGACCTCGGCCACCGGTTCGCCGGCGGCGAGCCCGTCTACGACGTGACCTTCGAGAACGTGCAGGCCGGGCTCCGCACCGACTATCTCTTCCGCGCGGCGAACAACGAGAACGGCATCGTCCTCGGCACCGGCGACCTCTCCGAGCTCGCGCTGGGCTGGTGCACCTATGGCGTGGGCGACCAGATGTCGCACTACAACGTCAATGGCGGCGTGCCGAAGACCCTCATCCAGCACCTCATCCGCTGGGTGGCGGAGGAGGGGATCTTCGCGGCCGAGGTGTCGGACGTGCTGCGGGACGTGCTCTCGACCGAGATCTCGCCCGAGCTGGTGCCGGCGGATGCGAGCGGCGCAATTCAGAGCACGGAGGCGAAGATCGGCCCCTACGGGCTACAGGACTTCAATCTCTTCTACATCCTGCGCTACGGCTTCCGGCCCTCCAAGATCGCCTTCCTCGCCCATCATGCTTGGGGCGACGCCGCGCGCGGCGCCTGGCCGCCGCATTTCCCGGAGGCGCGGCGCGCGGCCTACGACCTGCCGACGATCCGGCGCTGGCTGGAGGTCTTCCTCTCCCGCTTCTTCGGCTTCGCCCAATTCAAGCGCTCCGCCCTTCCTAACGGGCCGAAGGTGGCGGCCGGCGGCTCCCTCTCTCCCCGGGGGGACTGGCGCGCTCCGTCGGACGGAACGGCGACGGCCTGGCTGGCCGAGTTGCGGCGCAACGTGCCGGAGGGTTGACCGCCCGCGGGCCGATTCGCGCGCGGCGGGTGTGGCGCGGATGCCGATTTGGCCCGGTTTCATTGACCGAACGCGCCGTGCCTATTGTTGGCCCGCCCGCTTCGTGGTGATTTCCCGCCATCACGCGCAACAGACAGGCGGATCACATGGCAAAGGCAGCGGCAACCAAGGCGCCCGCGGCGAAGGCTCCTGCGGCGAAGGGCGAGGCGAAGGCCGCGGCCCCCGCAGTCGTTAGCCTCAAGCAGCTCGCGGCCTCCCTCGCGGAGAGCCACGAGATGCCCAAGAAGCAGGCCGAAACCCTCGTCAACGACTTCGTGCAGTCCCTCGCCGACCACCTGAAGGAAGGCGCGAAGATCCGCATCAACGGCCTCGGCATCCTCGAGGTGAAGTCGCGCCCGGCCCGCACCGGCCGCAACCCCGCGACGGGCGAGCAGATCCAGATCGCCGCCTCCAAGAAGATCGCCTTCCGCCCGGCCAAGGAGCTGAAGGAGGCCGTCTGACGGCCCGGGGCCTGACGGCCCGGGACGGCGGCTCCCCTGCCGGGAGCCGCCGCCCCTATTTCCACGCGGGCGCCCCCTTCGCCGCGCCCCCGGAATTCCGGCCCCTTCCTTCCGGGCCTCTGGTCTTGCCCCCGCGCTGCGCCGCGATTATTTGGGTGAGAATCCGGCCGCCACCTATCCGGCACCTGCCACGCGGTCATCACTCTTTCCGAGTTCCGATACCAGCCGCATGACGTCCCTCACCGATCCAGCCGTCACGGCGGAGTCCGATCGCGCGTCCGCGCCCGAATCCGTGCTGTGGCACCACGCGGCCTTCTGCCGCCTCGGCCTGCCGGTCGAGCCGCGGAGCGAGGCCTGGCGTCGGGACGGCGCGGACGCCTCGCTGCGCATCACCCCCGGCACGGCCGGCGAGACGCTGCCGGACGGCCCGGGCCTCCGCCTCATCCTCGCCTTTCTATGCGACGCGGCGCTGCGCGCCGGCGGCCCGACCGTATCGCTCGGGGCCGATGCCGCCGCTCTCGCCGCGACGATGGGCTTGGCCCCCGGCGCGGCCGCCCCGCTGGCCGAGCAGGTGGAGCGCCTCCTCGCCGCCAAAATCACCGCTTCCATCGACGACGGGCCGGAACTCTCGGTGCTCGACGCCCGCAGCCGCCCGCGCGGTGGTGGCTGGCCCGCGAACCTGAAGCTGAACGCGCGCTTCCTCGCCAGCCTGTCCGAGCACGCCGTGCCGCTGGACCGCGCGATCCTGCGCGCCCTTTCCGGCTCGGCCGAGGCGATGGACGCGCATGGCTGGACGCGGGCGGCCCTGGCGCGCGTGGGCGAGGACGCCACCGTCACCGCGCCCTGGCCCGAGCTGATGGCCCGCTTCGGCGAGCCCGGCGCGGAGCCCGCCGCCTTCCGCGAGGCGTTCGAATCCGCCCTGCGGATGGTGTTCGAGGCCGATCTCTCGATTGAGCTTGCGGTGGACGACGAGGGCGTGAGCCTGCGCCGCGCCCGTCCGGAGGAGGCCGCGGTGCCCGAGCCCGCGCAGCCCGAGCCCGTCCCGGTGGCACCCGCGCCGTCTCCCCCGCCGCGCGCGGCCGAGCCCACCCCCGCGCCGCGCCCGGCCGAGCCGGCCCCGCAGGCGCCGCCCGCCGCACCGCCCCGCGCCGAGGAGGCCCGCCCGCACGAGGACGGCTCCCGCGAAGAGCGGCCCCGGGACGACCGGCCGCGTGAGGACCGGCAACGCGACGACCGCCGCGCCCGCCGGGACGAGGACGATCGCCGTCCCCGCAGGGATGAGGAGGAGCGCCGCCCTCGCCGCGATGACGAGGACCGTCGCCCTCGCCGGGACGATGAGGACCGCCGTCCCCGCCGGGACGAGGCAGGGGAGGGCGGGGCCGCGGACGCGATCGTGGACGACATGATCCGCCTCCGCTCCCACCTGACCGGCCTGCCCCAGGTGGTCTGGCTTCGGCGCGGGCACGGGGACGAGAACATCCTCGTCGGCGTTACCCCGGGCACGCGGCTGGACACGGAGCGGCTGACAGTCCTGATGGTGGAACCGATCGTGATGCAGGTAAGCGGCGGCCTGGGGCAGAGCGACTTTGAGCGCGTCTCGGCCTGGGTCATGGCGAATCGCGACCTGATCGACGAGTTCTGGGAGGGCGGCATCGCCTCGGCCGAGGAGGTCACCCGCCGCGTTCGCAAGGCGCCCGGCCCGAGCTGGCGCTGAGCGGGCCGTTCACGAAACGAGGGGCCGTGCCGCGCGCCCCTCACAATTCCCGCCGCCGTCCCGAACTGTGAGGGGATGGCGCCCGTCTTCCTGAACCGCATCGGCACGGCCAACCCGGGCCATGAGGTGCACAGCACCTTCCGCGCCTTCGCGGAAGTCCTGATCCCCGAGGGGCGCGAGCGTCGCCTCTTCTCCCGCATGGCGGACCGCGCCGGCATCGCCCGCCGCTGGAGCGTGCTGCGCCCCGATGGCCGCCCGGGCTTGGTGGATGCGGAGGGCTTCTACGTCCCCGGCGCCTTCCCCCAGACCGGCACCCGCATGGCGCGCTGGGAGGCCGAGGCGCCGGCCCTCGCCTTCGCCGCGCTCGAATCCCTCGGCCCCGTGAGCGGCATCACCCATCTCATCACGGCCTCATGCACCGGCTTCGCGGCGCCGGGGCTGGACCACGCGATCAGCGACCGCCTCGGGCTGGACGAGACGGTGGCGCGCATGAATATCGGCTTCATGGGCTGCCAAGCCGCAATCGTCGCCCTCCGCGCGGCCCGGGACGCCGTGCGCGCCGACCCGGCCGCCCGCGTGCTGGTGGTCAATCTCGAACTCTGCACCCTCCACCTGCAGGAGCGGCCGGAAGTGGAGCAGCTTCTCTGCTTCCTCCTCTTCGGAGATGGCTGCTCCGCCGCCCTCGTCAGCGCCGATCCCGAGGGGCTGCGGCTGGACGGCTTTCGCTGCGCGCTGCTGCCCGAGGCGCGGGAGCAGATCGCTTGGCGTGTGGGCGACAACGGCTTCGACATGGTGCTCTCAGGCGAGGTGCCGAAGAGCCTCGCCCGCGCCCTGCCGCCGCGCCTGCCCGCGCTGCTGGAGGGGGAGGAGGCCGCGGCCTACGACCTCTGGGCCGTCCATCCCGGCGGGCGCTCGGTGCTGGACGCGGTGGAGGAATCCTGCCGCCCGCCCCAAGGCGCGCTGGCGGCCTCCCGCGCGGTGCTGGAGGGGCACGGCAACATGTCCTCTCCCACCGTCATGTTCGTACTGCGCGACATGATCGCGGCGGGGGAGGCGGGGCGGCGGGGCATCGCCATGGCCTTCGGCCCCGGCCTCTCGGCCGAGACCATGCGCTTCGCGACGGTCTAAGGGACGGGGATGATGCTGCGCGCGCGATCCTCCGCGCCGGAGATCATGGACGACGCGGCGCAGGACTTCGCCGCCTTCTCCTTCGCCCTGCGCGACCTCGAGCGCATCAACCGCATGAGCCTCGCCTACCGCCCCACCCTGCGCTGGCTGGACGCGCTGGCCCAGCGGACGGGGGCGCGGCGGCTGAGCGTGCTCGATGTGGGCGCGGGCGGTGGGGACATGCTCGCCCGCGTCGCGGACTGGGGAGCGCGGCGGGGCGTGGAGTTGGAGCTGGTGGCGCTGGACCGCTCGCCCCATGCGGCGGCCCATGCGCGGGCGCGGCATCCCGGCCTGCCCGTGCGCTGGATCACCGCCGACCTCTTCGACCTCGACCCCGCCGAGCGCTTCGACGCCGTCATCTGCGCCCTCTTCGCGCATCACCTGGAGGACGAGCTGCTGGTCCGCTTTCTCCGCTGGATGGAGGCGCGGGCGCGGCTGGGCTGGCTCATCAGCGACCTGCATCGCCACCCCATCCCCTGGGCGACGGTCTGGGCCGGGGTGCGGCTGCTGCGGATGGACCCGATGGTGGTGCATGACAGCACGGTTTCCATCGCCCGCGGCTTCTCCCGTACAGATTGGAAGCGGCTGGGGGCGCGGGCGGGGGTGAGGGCGGAGTTGCGCTGGGCCTTTCCCTTCCGCTGGACCCTCTCGAGTGCCCCTCCTCCGGATCCTGGTCGCCCGTGACCGATGTGCTCGTCCTGGGCGGCGGGCCGGCAGGGGCGGCGGCGGCCATCGCCCTCGCGCGCGGCGGGGCGCGGGTGACCTTGGTCGAGCGCGAGGCGGCGGCGCGGGAGAAGGTCTGCGGCGAGTTCCTCGGCCCCGATGCCGTACGGCTGCTGGAGCGGCTGAGCCTCTCGCTTCCCGGCCTCGGCGCCCTGCCCATCCGCGCCGCGCGCCTCGCCGCGGGGAGGCACGAGGCCGGCTGGGACCTGCCCTTCCAGGCCTGGAGCCTGCCCCGTGCCGTGTTGGACGAGGCGCTGCTCGCCGCCGCCTCGGAGGCCGGCGCGCGGGTGCTGCGAGGCCGCGCCGTCGCCGCCGCGGCGCGGGACGGGGAGGGCTGGTCCGCCCGCCTCTCCGACGGTGCCGTACTGCGTGGAGCGGCGCTGGTCCTGGCAACGGGCAAGCACGAGCTGCGCGGCCATGCCCGCCGCGCCCGTGGCGGGATGATCGGGCTGAAGCTGCCGCTGCGCCTGTCCGCGCCGATGCCGGAGGAGGTGCTGCTGCTCCCCTTCGCCGCGGGCTATGCCGGGCTCCAGCCGCGCGCGGGAGGAGGGGCGAATCTCTGCTGCGCGCTGGACGCCGCCGGGCGGGAGGCGCGGGATCCGGCCGCGCTCCTCTCCCGCGTCTCCGACGGCTCGGCCCTCGCCGCCCGGCTGCTGCGCGGCGCCGAGGCCCTCGCCGCGCGGCCCCTCGCCGTGGCGGGGGTGCCTTACGGCTTCCGCCACCGCGACACGGCCGGGGAGGTGGCTCCCTACCGCATCGGGGACCAGTTCGCGGTGATCCCCTCCCTCGCCGGGGACGGGGTGGCTATGGCCCTGGCCGGCGGCGCGGAGGCGGCGGCGGCGATCCTCTCCGGCGGGCCCGCCACGGCCTTCCACGCGGCGCTGGACCGCCGCCTCGGCCGCCCGATGCGCTGGGCCGGGCTCCTGGCCGGGTTGCTGGAGAGGGCTCCCGGCACCCTGGCCCTCGCCGCCGGCCTCTCCCCCGCCCTGGCCCGCGCCGCCGCTTTCCGCACCCGCCTCCCCGGGATCTGAACCCCCCGGGCGGGCCAGCGGGCGACCGGCGCCACAGCAACGCCACAAGCGCGCGGCATTCGGGTCCGACAGGATCGGCATGCCGGACGTCAGCGCTGCATCGCGAGGATTTCGCTTTGCGCTTCAGCGCAGCGCGAAACTTTGCTACGCTCACAATGTCGAGAGCTAACATCTTTGATCGGGGGAGGCGAGCATCGGCAAGGGTGGCGGGGCGAAGCGCGAGGGAGGGTGGGTCCGCATGTCGGACGTCGCCCGGATGGCGGGCGTCTCGATGATGACGGTATCCCGGGCCTACCAGGAGTCCGGCCGGGTCTCGGCCGCGGCGCGGGCGCGCATCGCGGCGGCCGCGGCGGAGCTCGGCTACGTGCCGAACCGGGCCGCGGCGCAGCTCTCCTCCCGTCGCAGCCGCGTGATCGCGGCCACCATCCCCTCCCTCTCCGAGGTGCAGTTCGGCAACGCCCTCGAAGGGCTGTCGGGTGCCCTGCACCGGGCGGGCTACCAGCTCCTGATTGCCGAGTGCGGCCCGAGCGAGGAGGAAGAGCGCCGCGCCGTGGCCACCGTGCTCGGCTACCGGCCGGACGGGCTGGTGGCGATCGGGGTGGAGCACGGGGCGGCTTCGCGCCGGATGATCCGCGGCGCGGGCATCCCCGTGGTGGAGGCCTGGAACCTCGACATCCCCCCGATGGACATGGCCGCCGGCTTCTCCGACCGCCTCGCGGCCCGGCGCATGGTGGAGCACCTGCTCGCCACGGGGCGGCGGCGGATCGGCTATGCCGACTATCCCGGCCTCGCCATGCGCCGCTTCGCCGAGCGCCGGCGCGGCTTCGAGGAAGCCATGCGGGAGGCGAGGCTGGACGCCACGCTCATCCATGAGGAGGGCATCGGCCCGGCCGGGCTGGCCCAGGGGCGTGCGGCGCTGCGCGCCCTGATGGCGCGCGACCCGGCCATGGACGCCCTCTTCTGCGTGAGCGACTTCGTCGCGGCCGGCGCCGTGCTCGAGGCCGTGGCGCAGGGCTGGGGCGTGCCGGGCCGCCTCGGGGTGAGCGGCTTTGGCGACTTCGAGCTCGCCGCCGAGATCCCGCCGGGCATCACGACCATCAGCATCAACGCCCGCGGCATCGGCGGGGCGGCGGCGGAGATGGTGCTGGCGCGGATCGCCGAGACGGCGGGCGCCGCTGCCGGTGCGGTCGGGGGACAGAAGCGCGACCTCGGCTTCGAGCTGGTGCGCCGGGGCAGCGCCTAAGGCCTCAGCGCGCCGCGACGCGCCGGGCCTGGATCACCGTGATGGGCGGCGCCTGGAACACCCGGTCCCGCCCGGACCTCTTCGCCTCGTAGAGGGCCGAATCGGCCGCGCCCAGCAGCATCGGCGCGTCCGGCGCGCCGGAGGGATGGGGCTGCACCGCCGCCACCCCGATGCTGGCCGTGACATGGCCCGCCGCGTTCCCCTCATGCCCGATGCCCAGGGCGGTGATCGCCTGCCTAATCCGCTCGGCCACCTCGCGCGCGCCCGCGGCATCGGTCCGCGGCAGCACCGCCGCGAACTCCTCCCCGCCGTAGCGCGCGGCCAGGTCGCCGGGGCGGCGGATGGTTTCACCGATGGCCCGCGCTACCTCGCGCAGGGCGTCGTCCCCGGAGAGGTGGCCGTAGAGGTCGTTGAACGCCTTGAAGTGATCGACATCAAGCAGCAGCACGGCGAGGCAGCTCTCCTCCCGCGCCGCGCGGCGCCACTCGCGGTTCAGCGCCTCGTCGAAACGGCGGCGGTTGGCCAGGCCGGTCAGCCCGTCCGTAGAGGCCAGCTCCGCCAGCCGCGCCTCCATGGACCGCCGCTCCGTCACGTCCCGGGAAACCGCGACATAGCCGTGCACCTCGCCGGAGGGGGAGGGTTCGAGCCGGCGGAGGGTCGTCTCCAGCCAGACCACCGAGCCGTCCGGCCGCGAGACCCGGCAGGTCACCTCGCCCTGGCGCCCCGGCTCGCCTGCTACGGCCAGCGCCTCGTGCAGAGCGGGGCGGTCCTCGGGGAGGACGAGCGCCTCCATCGGGCGGCCGATCAGCCCGCGCGGCGGCAGGCCGATCAGGCGGGCGGCGGCGGGGGATGCGTAGCGGATGAGCCCGTCGGGGCCGAGGCGCGAAACCATGTCGCTCGCATGCTCGGCCAGCAGGCGGAAATGGGCCTCGCTCGCGGCCAGTACCCCCTCCGCCTCCCGCCGCCGGCGGATCTGGCGGACGAGGCGGTGGCCCATCAGCACCAGCAGCCCCGCGAGGAGGAGGACCACGCCGGCGCGCAGGGCGGCCCGCACCGTCCAGGCGGCCAGGGCCTCCACCGCGCCGCGCCCGACGACGACGCCGATGGGGTAGCGCTCCCCCGTCTCATAGGCGCCCAGCCGCTCGATGCCGTCGATGGGGGAGGCGTAGTGGAGGCGGCCGGGGCGCCCCTCGGAAAGGGGGGCGCCGGGGAGCCGGCCGAACATGGGCGCGTCGAGCGCGGCCTCGTCCACCGGGTTGCGCGCGAGCAGCCGCCCGTCGGAGCGCAGCAGCGCGACGGAGCCGTGGCGGCCGAGGTCGAAGCGCGCGAAGCCGCGCGACAGGGCCTCGATCTCCATCGCTGCCACGGCCACGCCGCCGAAGCGGCCCGTCATGTCGCCGATACGGCGGGAGAGGGTGACGATCCACTCCCCGTCCAGCCGGCTGCGCACTGCCGTGCCGACGAGCATGCCCTCGCCGGCCTCCTCGCGGTGGCGGGCGAAGTAGCCGCGGTCCGCGATGCTCGCGCCGGTGGCGAAGCTGGGGAAGGAACTGACCACCAGCGTGCCGTCCGGCCCGTAGATGGAGAAGTTCCTCAGCTTCGGTTGGATGTCGAGCTGCCGCCGCATGAGCCGGAGCAGGGGGGCGAGGGTCCCCGCCGCTGTGCCCTCCGCTTCCACCTGCTCGACGATGCCCAGCAGCGCCGCATCCGCCATGGCGAAGTCGCTCTCCGCCTCCTGGACGAGGGAGCGCGCGAGGTTGGAGGCCGCGATTCCCGTCTCCTCAATCTGCCGCTCGCGGCCGCTCCACTCGTTCCAGGCCTCGGCGACGATGAGCAGGAGGCTGAGGAAGAGGATGGCCGGGAAGGCCAGGCGGAACTTCTGGCTGGCCGGACGGGACGGGGCGGCTCCAGCGGGATGGGGCACGGGCCTCTCCTCCAGTCCTAGCAGAGACCTGCGACAGCCTCCTGCTCGTTGCGTCCGGCGGTGCCGGGCCGGGTTGCGGGGCGCCCGGATTCACACACGCGTTAAGCGAGGACCGAGGGGGTTGTCTACCTTCGGAGGTTGTATTCACGCCACCGCAACGTTCCCGGCTGCTGCGAAGTGTAGGGGAACATGAGGCCGCCTTGGGCGTTACCGATCTGTCGCAGCCGGAAAAGCGGAGGGTCAGGATGGCAGGCGAGAGCAAGGCGCAGAGCACGGGCGCACCGGCCGGGCGGGCGCCGGATGGGATGCTGGTACTGGGGCTGGTGGCGGTGCTCGTCCTCGGCGGATTCACGGCGTTCGCCATGATTGCCTCCCTCGGCTAGGGGGCGGCCAGATCGGGCTGTCAGGGGAGGCCTTCTCCCCTGGCACCGGCGTAACGGGACGGCTTCCGTGGGCGGTACGCCTCGGCACGGCCGGGGCTTCAGACCCGCAGCCGCGTCCAGCCGAGGCAGCCCCCCGTGAGGGGCGAGCGCCCGACGAGGAGCGCCCCGCCGCGCAGCAATTCCCAGGTGGAGCCGTCCTCGCCGAGATCGACGGCGAGAAGGCTCCCGCTCGGGTCGGCCCAGGCCACGCGCCCGCCCGCGGCGATGGCCGCGGCGAAGGCGGCATCCGGGCCGATGCCCGGGCGGAACAGGACGAGCGCCGTGGTCACGCCCGGGGGCGGCAGGGAGGCCAGCGAGGCCGAGCCGATGCAGAGTGCCGCGAGCGAGGCGGCCATGGCGCCCCCGCCCATCCCGCCCCGGGAGGGCGGCGGGGCGGTCCGGGCCAGCCAGAGCCCCGCCGCCAGGGGCGGCAGGCCCACCACCACGATCCAGCCGATGTCCCAGGCCAGTGGGTTCGGCACATCCACCCGGATCCGGTGGATGCCGATGATCCAGTGGAAGACGACCACGTCCACCAGCTGCCAGACGGCGAAGCCGAGCAGCGTCGCAGAGAGCACACCCCGCCCGGCGCCCGACGGCGCCAGCCCGCCCCGCGCGCGCCAGAGCAGCCAGAGGCCGATGGCGGTGATGAGGTAGACGGCGACGTGGAAGATCCCGTCCGCCAGGATCTGCGCCTCGATGTTCCGCAGCGCCTCCCCCGGCACGAGGGAGAGGAAGTGATGCCACTGCAGCACCTGGTGCAGCATGATCCCGTCGAAGAAGCCGCCGAGCGCGAAGCCGAGGACGCCGGCGGCGAGGCCCGGCCGCCTCATCGCGCCATCCTCCCGGCGAAGCCGGGGGCGGCGGTGCCGGCCGGCGCGGCGGAGCGGGAGAGCAGGGCAATCTTCCGCGACTGGGCCAGAAATCCCTCCGCCAGATCGCGCAGGAGCCGCGCCGCCTCGGCCTCGCCGAGGTCCAGCGCGCGCTGCTGGAGCCCGAGCAGCCCGGCCGCCATCCTGTCCGCGGCCCATCCCGCCAGGGCGGCCCGCGCCGTGTCGGAGGGGGTGGGGAAGAGGAACTCGCGCGGCGCGATCCAGGGGGTGCCGCCCACCGCCACCATGCCGAGCCCGGAGAGCATGAGGCCGATCCGGCACCCGCCCGCCTCCGCCTCCCGCCGCAGCCCGGCGAATCCCTGCGAGAGGGCAGGGGACCTCGAGACCGCAGCCCAGGCACCGGCCGTCTCGGCGAGCACGGCGCTGCTCGCATGGGCGGCGAGCAGCCCGGGCCCGAGGGCGAGCGGGCCGAGAATCCAGCGCGTGCCCGGCGCGGCCGAGGCGCCGCCCGCCGCAGCGGGCTCGCGCAGGTGCAGGCCTCCGGAGGGGAGGTCGGGTTCCCGAGCCGTGCGGTCGGTCATGGGAAGCATGGGCCGGGGAACTCCTGGATGGCAGGACAACGCGCGATTGTTCCCTCGCCGGCCGCTGTTCCCTCTAACCTGGGTTAAGGAGCTCAGGGCCGAATCCCGTGCTCGCGGAGCCTTGATCCCGCCCGCCCGGGGCGGCCCGGGATGCTGCGACGCAACCCGCGCCGCCCTGCCCGGTTCCTCAGCCCGGGATAGGGCCGGTAGTCCCGGCCGCTTTCCGCCGGGTGCCCCGGCGCGGAGGGCATCCCGCCGCTGCGGTCTGGGCGGTGGTGACGATCGGCGGAACCGGAGCGGCGCGATGAATGGGGTCAGGAAGGGCGGGCGGGCGGGAACGGTCCTCCTGATGTCGGGAGGGGTCGCACTCGGCGCCTTCGAGGCGGGCGTCTGCGAGGTGCTGGACGAGCAGGGCCCGCCGGGCTGGGTGCTCGGCGTGTCCTCGGGCGCGGTGAACGCGGCGATCGTGGCGGGCAACCCGCCGGGCAGGCGGGCGGAGGCGCTGCGGCGCTTCTGGATGTCCGCAGCCGACGAGCCGATGCCCTGGACCTCCTTTTGGCTCGGCCCGCCGCCGGCCGAGGGCGCCTGGCGCCGCGCCTACAACGAGATGGCGGCCATCCGCGCCCTCACCCTCGGGCGGCCCGGCGTCTTCAGCCCCCGCCTCCTGCAATCCGGCACGGGAGCCGCCCCGGCGCTCTACGACCTCGAGCCCATGAGCCGCCACCTGCCGGAATGCGTGGACTTCGACCTGCTGAACAGCCCCGCCGCGCCGCGGCTGACGCTGGTGGCGACAGATGTGGAGAGCGGCGAGCGCGTGGTGTTCGACACGGCCCGCGGGGCCCGGATCGGGCCCGGCCACGTCCTCGCCTCCTGCGCCCTGCTGCCGGTCTTCGCCCCTATGGAGGTGGAGGGACGGCTGCTCGGGGATGGAGGTCTGGCATCGAACCTGCCGCTCGACCTCCTGCTTGCGGGGGAGGAGGCGGGGGAGAGGCTGGCCGTCCTCGTCGATCTCTTCGCGGAGCGGGGCAGCCGGCCGCGCTCCCTCGGCGCTTCGATCGCGCGAGCGGGGGACCTCGCCTTCGGCAACCAGACCCTGCGGATGATCGAGGCCGCGGCGCGGGAATACGGGCTGCGGGACCTGCTCCGCCGCCTCGTGGAGCGCCTGCCGCCGGGGAGCCGGGAAGATGCCGCTCTCGCCGCCCTGCTAGCCGAGGCGGAGAGGGAGGGGAACAAGGGCGCGCTCACCCTGCTCCGGCTGGGCTACCGCGCCTCGCTGGACGAGGCCGGGCCCGGCAAGCTCTTCGACTTCTCCCGGGCCACGCTGCAGGACCGCTGGCGCGCCGGGGCCGCCGCCGCCCGGGCAGGGCTCGACGGGCTCGGCGCCGCCGGGTCGGGGCGGTCCCTCGCCCCCGGCCTCACCCTGCACGACGTGGAGGGCTAGGGACGGCCCTCAGCGCCGCGCGGGCACGGGCGGCTCGAAGGCCGCGATCGGCGGCAGGTTTCCCTCAAAGCGCTCCACCTCCAGCACGGTGAGCTGGCCCGTGCAGCCCTGGGCGAGGCGGGAGGTGCCGGCGTCGCGCGTCAGCACGTTCGGATTGCCATGGACGCAAAGGGGCTTGCTCTCCTGCGCATCCGCCGGGTCGTACCAGGCGCCCGTGGGAAGCTGCACCACGCCGGGCCGCACGTCCTCCGTGATGGAAGCGGAGGCGAGGCAGGCGCCGCGGTCGTTGAACAGGCGGAGGATGTCACCCTCCGCGATGCCACGCGCCGCCGCATCCGCCGGGTTCATGCGCGCGACCTCGCGACCCCGGCGCTTGGAGGCCGCGCTGTAGCCGCCGAAGTCGAGCTGGCTGTGCAGCTTCGTGTGCGGCTGGTTCGCGACGAGCCAGAGTGGGTGGCGCGCATCCGGCCTCTCTACCGGTTCCAGCCAAGCGGGATGGCCGGGGCAGTCGTCGTAGCCGAAGCCCGCGACGGTCTCGGAGAAGATCTCCACCTTGCCGCTCTGGGTCGGCAGCGGGTGGCCCTCGGGATCCTCGCGGAAGGCACGGATGATGCCGCCATCGTCGGGGGCGGAGGGAAGGTGGACCTCCTCGTCGCGCCAGAACTCGTCGAAGAAGGGGGCGGGCAGGCCGCGTTCCTCCAGCGCCGCCCGCGTGCGCTCGTAGAGATGGCGCAGCCAATCCTCTGCCGTGCGCCCCTCGGTGAAGGCCGCCTCGGCGCCGAGGCGGCGGGAGAGGTCGGCGAAGATGGCGTAGTCGTCCCGCGCCTCGCCGAAGGGCTCGGCGAGCCTCTTCATCGCGACCATCAGCGGGTCGGTCGCCGCGGCGCCGATGTCGTCGCGCTCCAGCGTCATGGTGCAGGGGAGGACGATGTCGGCGTGGCGCGCCGTCGCGGTCCAGGCGATCTCGTGGACGACCAGCGTGTCCACCCGTGCGAAGGCCTCTCGCAGCCGGTTCAGGTCCTGGTGGTGGTGGAAAGGATTCCCGCCGGCCCAGTAGACGAGCCGGATGTCCGCGTAGTTCATCCGGCGGCCGTTGTAGTCGAAGGGCGCGCCGGGGTTCAGCAGCATGTCCGCGATGCGCGCGACGGGGATGAAGTTCGCCACCCCGTTCGTGCCCTGCGACAGGGTCGGGATGGGCACGGCGTTCTGCTGCTTGCCGTAATGGGCGAGGCTGCCGAGCGCGTAGTTGTAGCCGCCGCCGGGCAGGCCGATCTGGCCGAGCATCGCCGCCAGCACGGCCGCCATCCAGACGGGCTGCTCGCCGTGCTCGGCGCGCTGGAGCGACTGCGCGACGGTGATGAGGGTGCGCCCGCGCGCGATCCGCCGCGCGAGCTCCGCGATCCGCCCGGCCTCGATGCCGCAGATGGGGGCGGCCCATTCCGGGCTCTTGGGCCGCCCGTCCTCCTGCCCCAGCAGGTAGCGCTCGAACTGCGGGAAGCCCACGCAGAAGCGGGCAAGGAAATCCGTGTCGTGCAGCCCCTCCGTGGCGAGGGTGTGAGCGAGGCCGAGCATGAGGGCGACATCCGTGCCCGGCATGGGGGCAAGCCACTCCGCGCCCGCCTCCTCCGGCAGGTCGCTGCGGAGCGGGGAGACGAGGATAAAGCGCGTGCCGCGCGCCCGCGCCTGCGCCATGGAGCCGCGCTCGACATGCGCGCTGACCCCACCGCTCGCCACGGCGCTGTTCTTCAGCGCCATGCCGCCGAAGGCGAGCACGGTGTCGGTATGCGCGACCACCTGCTTCCAGGTGACGTGGCGGCGGCAGACCGCGTCGAACGGGCCGAGGATGTGCGGCAGGATCACCGCCGAGGCGCCGGCGCTGTAGGAATTGACCGAGCGGACATAGCCGCCGATCGAGGTGTTCAGGAAGCGATGCACCTGGCTCTGCGCGTGGTGAAAGCGCCCGGCGGAGGACCAGCCATAGGAGCCGCCGAAGACCGCGCCCGGCCCGTGCTCGTCCCGCACCCGCGCGAGCTCGCGCGCGAGGAGGTCGAGCACCTCCTCCCATCCCATCTCCACGAACTCGTCGCGCCCGCGCCGGCTGTCCGGCCCGGGGCCGCGCTCCAGCCAGCCCCGGCGCACCATGGGGCGCGCGATGCGGGCGCGGTGGCGCAGCGCGTCGGGGAAGTTCTGAAGCAGGGGGGAGGGATCGGGATCGGCGGGATGCGGCGCGACGACCAGCCGCCCGTCCTCCCAATGGCCGCGGAACACGCCCCAGTGGGAGCTGTGCGTGCGCGGGATGGCGTCGTCGCGGGTGTCCGTCATGGTCCGGGCCTCAGTGCCGGGGAAGCGACCGTTGCGACGCCCTTCCCGTTGCCTCAGTGATTGAAATTCGTTTTAGTAATTGGACCAAACCGTAGGAACCGGCCCGGGCCAGGTCAAGCCGGGCCACCGGAAGGAGAGGGGGATGGCCGCAGGCGCACCGGAAGGGGAGCCGCCGCCCAGCGGCGTGCTGGAGCGCGGGCTCCTCGTCCTCTCCTGCTTCACCGAGGAACGGCCCCGCCTGCACCTCCGGGATTTTGCCGCGATCACCGGGCTCGACAAAGCCACGCTGCTCCGGATGCTCGGCACCCTCGCCGCCCATGGCTATGTCCGGCGCGGGGAGGACGGGCGCTACGCCCCGGGGTCGGCCCCGCTGCGCCTCGCCGCCCTCTACCACGCCACCACAGACTTTCCCGCGCGCATGATGCCGGTCCTCGAAGCCGTGGCGGAGCGCACGGGGGAGAGCGCCGCTTTCTACAGGCGGGAGGGCGAGGACCGCGTCTGCCTCCTCCGCGCCAACGCGCCGCGCGCGCTGCGGCGCCAGGTGGAGACGGGCGAACGCCTGCCGCTGCGCGCGGGCGGGGCGGCGGCGCATGTGCTGCTCGCCCATACCGGCGGCGAGACGCCCTTCACCGCGGAGGTGCTGTCGCGCGGCCATCTCAGCACGGCGGCGCAGCGCGATCCCGAACTCGCCTCCGTCGCGCTGCCCGTCTTCGAGGGCGACGGGTGCTTCATCGGCGCGCTGGTGGTGAGCGGCCCCGTGAGCCGGCAGACAGAGGAGGGCTTCGCGCGGGCGCGGGAGATCGCGGCGGGGCTGCTGCACGGGCAGGGCTTCTCGGTCAGCCCCCGCCAGGCCCCATCATCTTCCCGGGATTCAGGAGATGGGCGGGGTCCAGTGCGTCGCGCAGGCGTCGCATGAGGTCCATCTCCACGGGGTCCTTGTAGCGCAGCAGCTCCCCCGCCTTGAGCAGGCCGATGCCGTGCTCGGCTGAGATGGAGCCGCCAAGGCCGGCGACGATGTCGTGGACCACGGCGTTCATCCGCTCCCACTGGGCGAGGAAGGCGGGCTTCTCCATCCCCTCGGGCTGGGTGAGGTTGTAGTGGATGTTGCCGTCGCCGAGATGGCCGAAGGCGCAGATCCGCACCCCCGGCATCGCCGCCGCCGCCGCCTCCCCCGCGCGCCTGAGGAAATCGGGCACGCGGGAGACGGGGACGGAGATGTCGTGCTTGATGCTGCCACCCGCCCTCTTCTGCGCCTCGGGGATGCCCTCGCGCAGGCGCCAGAGGTTATTGGCCTGGTCGAGGCTCTCCGCGATCACGGCGTCCGCCACCACCCCCGCCTCGAAGGCGGATTCCAGCAGGGATTCCATCGCAGGGCGCAGCGTGCCGTCCCGGTCCGACCCCGCTAGCTCGACCAGGGCGTAGAGCGGGTGCCGCCCGCCGAAGGGTGTCTGACCGCCGGTGTGGCGCTCCACGATCTCCAGAGCGAAGGAGGAGATCAGCTCGAAGGCCGTCACGGCCTCGCCCGCGCGGCCGCGCGCCATGGAGAGGAGGGTGAGGGCGTCGGCGGGGTCATCCAGGGCGCAGAGCGCGACCTGCCGGTCCGTCAGCCGGGGGAAGAGCTTCAGCACGGCGCGGGTGATGACCCCGAGCGTGCCCTCGCTGCCGATGAACAGGTGCTTCAGCGCGTAGCCCGTATTGTCCTTGTGCAGCGCGCGCAGCCCGTTCCACACGCGGCCATCGGCCAGCACCACCTCCAGCCCGAGGGTCAGCTCGCGCGTGTTGCCGTAGCGCAGCACGTTGATGCCGCCCGCATTGCTCGCGAGGTTGCCGCCGATCTGGCAGCTTCCCTGCGCACCGAGGGAGAGGGGGAAGAGCCGGTCCGCCACCTCCGCCGCCGCCTGGATATCGGCCAGCACGCAGCCTGCCTGCACCGTCATGGTGAAGTTGAGCGGGTCCACCTCCTCGATGCGGTTCATCCGGCCGAGGGAGAGCAGCACCTCATGCGCCGCCGAGACGGTGCCGCCGACGAGGCCGGTATTGCCCCCCTGCGGCACGATCGCAACGCCGGCCTCGGTACAGAGCCGCACGGCGGTCGCCACCTCCTCCGTGCTGCGGGGGCGGAGCACGATTGGCGCCTCACCCCGGTAGAGGCTGCGCTCCTCGACCAGATAGGCCGTGCGATCCGCCTCCTCCGTCAGCACCACGCCCCCGGGCAGGGCGGCGCGGAGGCGCGCGGCGAGGTCGGCCGGCACGCTGCGGGCGGGGCGCGCGGCGGGATCGCGGGCGAGGGGAAAGGGCGCGCCGCTCATACCGCGTTCTCCAGGGAGCGCGCCGCCGGGCGGAAGAGCGCGCCCGCGCGGCGATCGAGATCCGGGTCGCCCTCGCCGAAGGCGCGGCACCAAGCGATGACGGCCTCCCGCCCCCCGGGATCGGGCAGGGCAGGGGCGGCGATGCCGTGGAAGCGCTCGACCAGCGCCTCCCAGGGCCAGGGCGCTTCGGGGTCGCCCCGACGGAAGCAGCGCTCCTCCACCAGCACGCGGCCGTCCTGCGTGGCGACCGTGATGCGCGCGGGGCGCTCCCGGGGGTAGCGGGCCGAGAAATCGGGCAGCGCAAGCACCTCGACGCGGTCCGCGAGGGCCTGCACCGCCCCGTCTCCCACCGCACGCCCGTCGAAGCCGGTGAAGGAGATGTCGCCGCCCGAGAGCAGCAGGGCGACGCAGAAGGCGGTGGAGAACTTCGCCTCCGCCAGGTTGGCGGGGTGGCGGATGCCGGCGATGTCGAGCAGCGCCTGCGGCGCCTCCACGCGCACCGTGGCGATCTCCTCCACGCGCAGCCCCGAGGCGCGGGCGAGATCGGCCGTCGCGTCCAGCAGGCTGTGCATCTGCCCGCAGACGGGCCAGCCCTTGATGGTGGTGGTGAGGATCATCGGCGCCCCGCCCGGCATCAGCCCCGCCGAGGCCTCCGGCTCGATCTTCCAGGCCGCAAGCATCCCGCGCCGCCCCTCCAGCACGCGCGCAGCGCCGGGGATGCCGGCCTCCGCCAGCAGGGCGGCACTCATGCCGTTCCGCACGGCCATGGCGGGGTGGACGGCCTTCGCATCCGTCGCGCCGTCGTCGAGGAACTGCCAGAGCCCGGCGGCCTGGGTGCCGGCATGGCCGAGGGCCGAGAGCGTTTGCGCCGCGTCCAGCCGCAGCAACCGCGCGGCGGCCGCGGCGGCGCCGAAGGTTCCGGCGGTGGCGGTGGTATGGTTCGTCGCCGAATGCGCCTTGCCGAGATGGGCGCCCATCCGCAGCCCGGCCTCGTAGCCCGCCACGACGGCCGCGCGCATGTCCCCCGCCGTCACACCCGGCCGCGCCTGGGCCAACGCCAGCACGGCGGGCAGTACGGTGATGCCGGGATGCATCATCGCGGCGCGGTGGCTGTCGTCGAACTCCCAGAAATGGCTGATCGCGGCGTTGGCCGCGCCGGCCTCCACTGGCCCCCAGCCGCGCGCATCCCCCGCCACCGCGCAGGGGCCCGCCCCGGGCGCCGCGCCGGCGGCGAAGGCCGCGAGATAGGCGGGGTGCAGCGGGTGGGCCGTGCCGGCGAGGAGGGCGCCGCCGAAATCGAGCGCGCTGGAGGCGAGGGCGCGGTCCGCCGCCTCACCCCAGGCTGCCGGCCGGGCGGCGTCGAGGGCGGCGATCCAATCGGCCAGGGAGCGCAGGGCGGGCTCGGTCACGGTCGCGTCTCCGCCGCCTCGTCATGCTGCGGCACGATGCCCTTTCCGGCGACGGGGATGAGCAGGAAGGTCGGGCCGCCCTCCACCCCGCCGGGGAAGCGCCCGGCGCGGATGTTCACCTGGATCGAGGGCAGCAGGAGGGTCGGGGCGGCGAGGGTGGCGTCCCGCTTGGTGCGGAGGGCGACGAACTCCTCCTCCGTCCGCCCGGCGCCGACATGGATGTTCGCCGCGCGCTGCTCGGCCACGGTGGTCTCCCAGGCGAAGCGGTCCCGGCCCGGCGCCTTGTAGTCGTGGCAGGTAAAGATCCGCGTCTCTGGCGGCAGGGCGAGCAGGCGCTTGATCGATCGGTAGAGGGCATGGGCGTCCCCGCCGGGGAAGTCGGCGCGTGCGGTGCCGGAATCCGGCATGAACAGCGTGTCGCCCACGAACACCACGTTGCCGATGCGATAGGCGACATCGGCGGGGGTATGGCCGGGAACATGCAGCACCTCTACCTCCAGCCCGCCGAGGGGGAAGGGCTCCCCATCGGCGAAGAGGCGGTCGAAATCCGCCCCGTCCGGGCGCAGGTCCCTCGCGTCGAAAACCGGGCGAAAGATCCGCTGCACCTCGGTGATGCGCGCGCCGATGCCGATCGGGGCGCCGGTGCGCTGCTTGATATAGGGAGCGGCGGTCAGGTGGTCGGCATGGGCGTGGGTCTCCAGCACCCATTCCAGGCGCAGCCCCTTCTCCGTCGCCGCGCGAAGCACCGCGTCGGCCGAGCGCGTGTCGGCCTGGCCGGATCGGTTGTCCCAATCCAGCACGGGGTCGATCACCGCGGCTGCCCCGTTGGCGGCGTCCCAGACGAGATAGCTGACGGTGTTCGTTGCCTCGTCGAAGAAAGCTTTTATCCCGGGAGCCGCGGTGGTCATGGGGACGCCTTCTACTGGATGTCGATGCGGACCTTCGTGCTCAGCTCGGTCCAGCCCTTGATCTCCTTGTCCAGGATCTCGGCCAGGGCCTGCCGCGGGCCGGGGACGAAGGTGACGCCGTCAGCGCGGAAGCGCTCGCGCAACGCTTCGTTGGTGAGGGCCTTGTTCAGCGCGGCGTTCAGCCGGTCGAGCACGGGCACGGGCGTCGCGGCGGGAGCGAAGACTCCGTTCCAGCTGTAGACGTCGAAGCCCGGCAGGGTCTCCGAGATCGCGGGCACATCCGGCAGGACGGCCGCGCGCTCTTGCGAGCTGACGGCGAGGAGCTTCGCGCCCTGGCCACGCAGGAGGAGGGCGTCCGAGAGCTGGGCGAAGATGCCGTGGACGCGGCCTGCGAGCAGGTCGGTGCCCACCACGCCGCTGCCGCGATAGGGCACGGGGGTGATCTCCGTGCCGAGCCGCAGCCCGAGCAACTCTCCGGCCAGGCGGGTCGCGGTCATCTGCCCGGTATTGGCCAGGAGGAACTCGCCGCGGCGCGCCTTCGTCCAGGCGGCGAAGCCGGCGAAGTCGTCGGCGGGGAAGGATTTGGTGACCGTCAGTACATAGGGCTGCGTCGCCATTCGCCCGATCGGGGCGAGGAACTGCCGGGGATCGCCGGGCAGGAGCTGCGGCTGGAAGGCGGCGGTGATGGAGGTGCCGGGCGTCGCGATGAAGAGCGTGTGCCCGTCCGGCTCCGCCCGCGCCACCGAGGCGGCGGCGATGGCGCCGGAAGCGCCGGGGCGGTTGTCCACCACCACAGGCAAGCCGAGCGCGGCCGCGAAGGGCTCGGCCAGGGCGCGGGCGATGATGTCCACCGCGCCGCCAGGGGCGAAGGGCACGGCGAGGATCACGGGGCGGGAGCCAGGCGGCGGCTGCGCCCCGGCATGGCGGGAGGCTAGGAGGGCGGCACCGCCGGCAGCGGCGGCCAGCAGGCGGCGGCGCGCGAGGGGCGGGCCGGAAGGGGTGGAAGGGGTCATGCCAGCGCTCTCCGTGGAACAGTTCCGTCCCCGCTTAGCGCGGTTCATGCCGGTCCGGGGTGGTGATTTACGCTATCCACGCATGTTCTCAGTGTATAAGCGGGCCCGCCTGTGGATTTCCCGCCCGGTCCGCCCCTATTCCTTCAGCCAGGCGGCGCTGCGGGCGAGCACGCGGTCTACGCTCGCCCCGGCCTCGCCGAGATAGCCGCTGGGGTCCGTCATCCGGGTGATGTCGGCGTCGTTCGAGACGCGGGAGATCTCGGGGTGGCGGCGCATGGCCTCGGCGAAGTCGAGGCGGTTCTCGATCCCGTGCATCGAGGCCTCATAGATCCACTCGTGCGCGTTCTGCTTCCCGACCTTCTCGCCGAGCTCCAGCATCACGCGCTCGGAGAGGAGGTAGCCGCGCATCCGGTCGAGGTTGGCCATCATCGCCGCCTTGTCCACGCGCAACCCGCGCAGCAGCCCGGCACACTGGAACAGCAGGGCGCCGGCAATGAGGCAGCATTCCGGCATCGCCTTCCACTCGGTCTTCCAGCTGATGCCGTCCCGCTCGTGCTCGGCAATCATCGCCTCCGACATCATGTTGGCCGAGGCACGCAGGCCGCGGGCGATGCAGGGCAGGTTCTCAGCGAAGACGGGGTTGCGTTTGTGCGGCATGGTGGAGGAGCCGAGCTTGCCCTCGGTGAAGCCCTCCTCCACCTCGGCGAACTCGTTGCGCTGCATATTGAACAGCTCGTTGCCGATCTTGCCGATCGTGCCGCCGATGAGGTTCAGGATGCCCGCATACTCGGCAAAGCGGTCCCGCGCCGGGGCCCAGGAGATGTCGGGCACGCCGAGGCCGAGGATCCTCATCATTCCTTCCTCGACCTGCCGCGCCTTGGGCCCGAGCGAGGCCTGGGTGCCGACCGCGCCCACCAGCTCGCCGACAAGGAGGCGCGGCTCGCACTCGCGCAGCCGGGCGTGGTGGCGGGAGAGCTCGTCCAGCCAGATGGCGCATTTGTGGCCGAAGGTGATGGGCAGGGCGAGCACGCCATGGGTGCGCCCGGCCATGATCGTGTCCCTGTGCTCGCGGGCCAGCCGCGCCAACTCGCGCCCGACGGCCTTGATGTCGCGCAGGAACAGTGCGTGGGCGTCGCGGATCTGGAGCACCATGCCGGTGTCGATCACGTCCTGCGTGGTGGCGCCGTAATGCACCCACTGCCCGTTCTCGGCCGAGCAGGCCGCCTGGAGTTGCTTCAGTGCTGGAACCAGCGCGTGCTTAACCCGGCGGATCTCGGCGGCCATCTTCGGGATGTCGATCGTTTCGGCCTTACAGTGGGCCACGATGTCGTCCGCGGCTTCCTGCGGGATAATGCCGAGTTCGGCCTGCGCCCGAGCGAGGGCGGCCTCCACCTCCATCCACTTCGCGACCCGATTTGTCTCCTCGAAGATGGCGCGCGTTTCGTCCGTGCTCCAGTTGTGCTGGAGCGCCTGCATGTCGAAAACCGAGATCGCCATCGCTTCCTCTCCCCCGGCAGCCCCGGCCGTGTCGCGGAGATGAGAGCCGGGATTTCAACCAGTGAAGTTTCTTTTGGTGGATGAAACAAAGGTGGGGCATGCCCCGGGGCTGAGTCAATCGGCCCCGGCCCGTTCGCTACCGAACAGGCAGAAGAGGACACGGAAACCATGGAGTGCGCCGGGAGGATCCGCGCACCGCTGGCCTGCCTGTCCTGCGGAAATGGCCATTTTAATCACGTTTTAGTGTGCTATCGGCAACATGCCTTTGTCGTCCGGCTTCCCAGCGAGTTCAGGGGACAGGACGTAACGGAGCCAACATGATGCGCGTCTGAGCCTGGGTTCCGCCCCCGCTCCCGCGAACCGGAAACCTTCATGCTGCACGGCCAACGCCGCCACAGCCCGCCGCTCCGCCTTCCGGTCTTGCAAGGTCTCGGGGCCCGATGCGGACTCGCGCTCACCCTCTTCGCCCTCGGCCTGGCCGTTCGCTTCGGCTTCGACCGATGGCTGCCGCCGGCGGGCTTTCCCTTTCTAACCTTCTTCCCGGCGGTGATGCTGGCCGCGCTCCTCACCGGCCTCGGCCCGGGGTTGCTCGTGGCGGCGCTGAGCGTTCTGGCGGCTAAGCAGTTCTTCTTCGACCCGTCCGGCCTCATGGCCGGGTACACGACGTCCAACATCGTGGCGCTCGTCTTCTTCGGCGGCGTGCTCGTGCTGGACTGCGTCGTGATCCACGTGATGACCCTGTCGCTCCGCCGCATCCGGGAGGAGGGCGGGCAGGTGGCCGAGCTCTCGGCATCGCAGGGTGTGCTGACCCGGGATCTGGAGGCGCGGGTGAAGGAGCTGCACCAGCGCGAGGAGGAGCTCCGGGCCGCCCTGGCCGGGGGCGAGCGAGCCCGCGCCGAGCTCGCCGCGAGCGAAGCTCGCTTCCGCAACCTCGCCGAGGCGCTTCCCTCCCTGCTCTTCGTCACCAGCGCGGATGGGGCGAATACCTACACGAACCGGCGTTTCCAGGACTATGCCGGCATGCCCGGCGAGGCCCTGCTCGGGAATGGCTGGATCGAGGCCCTTCACCCCGAGGATCGCGGGCGGGCGGGCGGCAACTGGGAGCGCGCCGTAGCCTCCGGCCAGTCCTACGAGGCCGAGTACCGCTTCCGCCGGCACGACGGCACCTGGCGCTGGTTCCTCGTGCGGGGGGAGCCCGAGCGCGACGGCGACGGCCGGATCCTGCGCTGGACCGGCACATGCACGGACATCGAGGACATGCGCCGCGCCGAGGCCGCGCTGATCGAGGGCGAGGCCCGGCTGCGCTCGGTGGTCGAGACGGCAGCGGACGGCATTCTCGTCGCGGACGAGGAGGGGAAGGTCGTCTCGGCGAATCCCGCCGCGCTGCGCATGTTCGGCTACGACGATCCCGACGATCTGCTCGGCCGCGGCCTCGGCGTGCTCATGCCGGAGGAGGAGGCCGGGCGCCACGGCGGCTATCTCCACGATCATGAGCGCGACGCCGGCAGAGCCGCCCCGGCGCGCGCCATCGCGGTGCCCGGGCGGGAGCTGCTGGCCCGCCGGCGCGACGGGACGGAGTTCCCGGTCGAGCTCTCCGTCGCCTTCTTCGCCTCGGGCGAGCGCCGCTTCTTCACCGGGGTCGTGCGCGACGTCACGGAGCGGCGCCGCACGGACGAGCTGCGCGTCACTCTCGCGCGGGAGGTTGACCACCGGGCGAAGAACGCGCTCGCCGTCGCCCTCTCCCTGCTGCGCCTGACGCCGCGCGACGATGCCGGGCGCTTCGCCGCCTCGGTCGAGGGGCGGGTCGCGGCTATGGCGCGCGCCCACTCCCTCCTCGCCACCCATAAGTGGTCGGGCGCCGATCTCCAGACTCTCGCCGAAGGGGAGCTGGCGGCCCATGACGGCCGGGTGGACCTCCAGGGCCCCGCGGTCCGCGTCACCTCCGAAGCCGTGCAGCCCGTGGCCATGCTGCTGCACGAGCTGGCCACCAACGCCGCGAAGTACGGCGCGCTCAGCCATGAGGGCGGCCGGGTCTCCCTCTCCTGGGGGTTCGACGGGGGGGATGCCAGCCTGCGGCTGCGCTGGAAGGAGAGCGGCGGGCCGGAGATCCCGGGGGCCCCGGCCCGGCGAGGCTTCGGCTCTCGCCTGATCGCCTCGCTGGTGGGCCAGCAGCTCGGCGGTACGGTGAAGTTTGACTGGCTGCCCGACGGCATACTCTGCGCCATCGACCTCGCGCCCCGCTTCGCCGCCCCACCGATACGCTGAGGGGGGCGGCGGCGTTCAGGGCAGGGCGCCGGAGCGCCAAGCCTCCCGCCCGGGTGAGGAAGCGGCGGCCGAGAATGGACCGCCCACGCCGCCCGCGCCCCGCGTCCTCATCGTGGAGAACGAGGCCCTGCTCTCGATGGAGCTGGAGACGGCCGTGCAGGACCTCGGCTGCGAGGTGGTCGGCCCCGCCCGGAACCTTGCCGAGGCCCTGCGCCTGGCCTCCACCGAGCTGGATCTCGCCGCCGCGGTGCTCGACGTGAGTCTCGGGGGCGGCGAGTTCTCCTTCCCCGTGGTGGACATCCTGCGGACGCGCGGCGTGCCCTATCTCTTCTCCACGGGCTACGGCAGCATGAACTCGCTCGGCGGGCACGACGGCACCGCCGTGGCCGTGCTCATCAAGGCCTATGCGAAGGAGGCGCTGGCGGAGGCCATCGCCGCGGCGCGCTGGTGGGCGGAGGGGAAGAGGGGGGCGGAGGGGTGAGCGGGGAAGGGAGGCTCCCGGCCGCTCAGCCCCGGCGCACGACGTAGTCGCCGGCCTCCAGCGCGGCCACGATCGCCGCGCCCTGGGCGGCGTCCCGCACCTCCACCATCAGCTCCAGCTCGGCGGTCTGCACCGAGGGAGCGGCGAAGAGGCGCTGGTGGCTCACCTCGATCACGTTGCCCCCGGCCGCGGCGACGCGGGTGGAGATGTCGGCCAGCACGCCCGGGCGGTCCGGGATGTCGAGGTGCAGGCGAAGGATCCGCCCGTCCCGCAACAGGTTCCGCAGCAGGACGTTGGCGAGGATGCGGGGGTCGATGTTGCCGCCGCAGACGGGGGTGGCCACGCGCCGGCCGGCGAAGAGGTCAGGCCGGGCGAGCACCGCGGCGAGCCCGGCCGCGCCCGCGCCCTCGGCTGTCACCTTCGCGTTCTCGGCTAGCACGGCGATGGCCTGCTCCACCGCAGCCTCGGGCACGACGAGCACCTCGATGCCCATCTCCCGCAGCAGGGCGAAGGGCAGTTCGCCCACGTCGCGCACGGCGATGCCCTCGGCCACCGTCGGGCCGCCGACAGAGACGGGCTTGCCCGCCAGGCGCTGCGCCATGGCGGGGTAGCCCTCGACCTCGACGCCGTAGACCTTCAGCCCCGGCCGCGCTTCGGCGAGGGCGGCGGCGCAGCCGGTGAGCAGCCCACCCCCGCCGACCGGCAGGATCACGGCGTCCAGCTCCCCCGCATCCTCCAGGATCTCGAGCGCCATGGTGCCCTGGCCGGCGATCACGGCGGGGTCGTCGTAGGGATGGACGAAGACCAGCCCGTCCCGCAGGGCCAGGTCATGCGCATGGGCCGCGGCCTCGGCCAGCGTCTCGCCGTGCAGCACGACATTCGCGCCCCAGCCCTCGGTGCGGACGACCTTCGTCGCCGGGGTGAAGCGGGGCATGACGATAGTGGCAGAGACGCCGAGGAGCGAGGCGTGGCGGGCGACGGCCTGGGCGTGGTTGCCGGCCGACATGGCGATCACCCCCGCCGCCCGTTCACGCGCGGTGAGGAGGGCGAGGCGGTTGGCCGCCCCGCGCTCCTTGAATGCGCCGGTGGCCTGGAGGTTGTCGAGCTTCAGCAGCACCTGCGCGCCCGCGATGCGGGCGATGGCATGCGGCTCCACCAACGGGGTCCGCAGCACGGCCCCCCGGATGCGCTCGGCCGCCGCCCGCACATCCGCGAGCGTCACCGAAGGCAATGGGGCGGGCGCGAGCGCCGCCGTGGAAGGGGGCAGGATCGCGCGCGCCAGGGACACCGTTCCCGCCTCGCTCAGGCGTAGGAGACGGCGGTGATCTCGACGGAGCGCGAGCCGCCGGGGGCCGGCACCTCGACGCTGTCGCCCACCTTGCGCCCGAGCAGCGCCTTGGCGAGCGGGGAGGAGATGGAGATCGAGCCGTTCTTCATGTCGGCCTCGTAGGCGCCGATGATGCGGTAGGTCCTCTCGTCCTCCGTCTCCTCATCGACGATCGTGACGCGCGCCCCGAAGCGGACCTGGTCGCCCGAGAGCTTGGAGACGTCGATCACCTCGACCGAGGGAATGACGGATTCGAGGTCGGCGATCCGGCCCTCGATGAAGGACTGCTTCTCGCGCGCCGCGTGATACTCGGCGTTCTCGGAGAGGTCGCCATGGGCGCGGGCCTCGGCGATGGCGCGGATCACGGCCGGCCGCTCCTCCGCGCGGAGGACGCGGAGCTCCTCCTCAAGGCGGGCGAGCCCTTCGGCGGTCATCGGGAACTTCTGCACGGGCGGTAATCCCCCCTCAGCGGCACATAAACCAGCAAAACCCGCCCACACGCCCCTGTCGGGAGCGTGCCGGACGGCCTGAGATGCAGCCGCCGCGCCCCCGGTGAGGGGGGCGCGGCGGGCGGAAACGCTTGGGGCGGGCGCCAGCCAGGCTGGTCCCGCCCCAATCCGGTACGGGCCCGGTGGGGACCCGTTACGAGAACGAAGGCTGGAAATACGCCTGGAGCGGCGCCACATCAAGGGTTCCTGCCCGCAGCGCCGCGATCGCGTGCACCGCAGCCCGGGCGCCGGCGATGGTGGTGTAGTGTGGCACCCCCTGGGTCAGGGCGCTGCGGCGGATATCGAAGCTGTCGGTGACCGAGCGTCCGCCGCCCGTGGTGTTGATCACGAGCTGGATATCGCCCGACTTGATGGCGTCCACGCAGTGCGGCCGTCCCTCCAGCACCTTGTTCACCACGCGCACGGCGAGTCCCGCTTCCCGCAGGCGGGAGGCGGTGCCGCGAGTGGCCAGGACGTCGAAGCCCATCTCCGAGAGGCGCCGGGCGAGCGACACGGCCGCCGCCTTGTCCGAATCCTTCACTGAGATGAAGGCCGCACCGCCCTCCGGCAGCTTCACCCCCGCGCCCATCTGGGACTTGAGGAAGGCCCGCTCGAAGGAGAGGTCGAGGCCCATCACCTCGCCGGTGGACTTCATCTCCGGCCCGAGCAGCACGTCCACCCCGGGGAAGCGGTTGAAGGGGAAGACCGCCTCCTTCACCGCGACGTGGCGGTTGATGAGGCTGTCATCCAGCCCGAACTCGGCCAGCTTCGCCCCTGCCATGACGCGCGCGCCGATCTTGGCCACCGGCACGCCCGTCGCCTTCGCCACGAAGGGTACGGTGCGCGACGCTCGCGGGTTCACCTCCAGGACGTAGATCTCGCCGTCCTTCACGGCGTACTGCACGTTCATCAGCCCCTGCACCTTCAGGGCGCGGGCCATCGCCTCGGTCTGCAGCTTCAGTTCGCCGACGATCGAGGGCGGCAGGGAGTAGGGCGGCAGGGAGCAGGCGCTGTCGCCGGAATGGATGCCGGCTTCCTCGATATGCTCCATCACCCCCGCGACATAGACCTCGCCGGCGCTGTCGGCGATGCAGTCCACGTCCACCTCAATGGCGTCCTGAAGGTACTGGTCGATGAGGATCGGGTTCTCGCCCGAGACCTTCACCGCCTCCTTGCCGAAGCGGATGAGCTGCTCGTGGTTGTAGGCGATCTCCATCGCGCGACCGCCGAGCACGTAGGAGGGGCGCACCACCACGGGGTAGCCGATGCGCTCTACCTCGCGCTCCGCCTCCTCCAGGTTGCGGGCGATGCCGTTCTGCGGCTGCTGCAGGCCCAGGCCCTTCAGGAGCCCCTGGAAGCGCTCCCGGTCCTCGGCGATGTCGATCGCCTCGGCGCTTGTGCCGAGGATGGGGATCCCCGCCTTGTCCAGCGCCTGGGAGAGCTTGAGCGGCGTCTGCCCGCCATACTGCACGATGCAGCCGAGCAGCGTGCCGCGCTCCTGCTCCTTGCGGATCAGCGCGATCACGTCCTCGCCCGTAAGCGGCTCGAAGTAGAGGCGGTCGGAGGTGTCGTAGTCGGTCGAGACGGTCTCGGGGTTGCAGTTGACCATCACCGTCTCAAGCCCGGCCTCACGCAGCGCGTAGGCGGCGTGGACGCAGCAGTAGTCGAACTCGATACCCTGGCCGATGCGGTTCGGGCCGCCGCCGAGGATCACCACCTTCTTGCGGTCGCTCGGGGCACTCTCGCAGACCGGCGCGCCGAAGCCGCCCTCATAGGTGGAGTACATGTAGGGCGTGCCGGAGGCGAACTCGGCCGCGCAGGTGTCGATGCGCTTGTAGACGGGGTTCACGCCCAGCCGCCGACGGCGCGCCTCCACCTCCGGCTCGTGCAGGCCGGCGAGCGTGGCGAGCCGCTTGTCGGAGAAGCCCATTGCTTTCAGCCGGCGCATGCCGGTGGCGTCTGTGGGCAACCCCTCGCGGATCACGCCGGCCTCGGCCTGCACGATCTTCTCGATCTCGCGCAGGAACCAGGGGTCGAACTTGCAGGCGGCGTGAATGGCGTCCACGTCCAGCCCCGCGCGGAAGGCCTGGGCGGCCACCAGCATGCGGTCCGGCGTCGGGGTGGCGAGCGCCGCGAAAAGGGCCTCCGGCGAGCCGTCGCCCGGCACGGCCACGTCGTCCAGGCCCGAGAGCCCCGTCTCCAACCCGCGCAGGCCTTTCTGCAGCGCCTCGGCGAAGGAGCGGCCGATCGCCATCGTCTCGCCGACCGACTTCATCGCGGTGGTCAGCGTGTTCGGCGTGCCCGGGAACTTCTCGAAGGTGAAGCGCGGGATCTTCACCACGACGTAGTCGATCGTCGGCTCGAAGGCGGCCGGCGTGGTCTTGGTGATGTCGTTCGCCAGCTCGTCCAGCGTGTAGCCGACGGCGAGCTTCGCCGCGACCTTGGCGATGGGGAAGCCGGTCGCCTTGGAGGCGAGCGCCGAGGAGCGAGACACGCGCGGGTTCATCTCGATGACGACCATGCGGCCATCGGCAGGGTTGATGCCGAACTGCACGTTGGACCCGCCGGTATCCACGCCGATCTCGCGCAGGCAGGCGATGCTCGCATCCCGCATACGCTGGTATTCCTTGTCGGTCAGCGTCAGCGCGGGGGCGATTGTCACGGAGTCGCCCGTGTGGACGCCCATGGGGTCCAGGTTCTCGATGGAGCAGACGATGATGCAGTTGTCCGCGCTGTCGCGGACCACCTCCATCTCGAACTCCTTCCAGCCGAGCACGCTCTCCTCGATCAGCACCTCGGTCGTCATCGAGGCGGAGAGGCCGGCGGCCACGATCTGCTCGAACTCCTCGCGGTTGTAGGCGATGCCGCCGCCCGTGCCGCCGAGGGTGAAGGAGGGACGGATGACGCAGGGCAGCTTCACGACCTCCAGCGCCGCCCGCGCCTCCTCCATCGTGTGCGCGATCTCCGAGCGCGGGCTCTCGATGCCGATCTTGCTCATGGCGTCCCGGAACTTCTGCCGGTCCTCGGCCTTGTCGATCACCTCGGCCTTGGCGCCGATCAGCTCGCAGCCGTGCTTCGCCAGCACCCCGGCCTCGGCGAGCTTTAGTGCCGTGTTCAGCGCGGTCTGCCCGCCCATGGTCGGCAGGATCGCGTCCGGCTTCTCCTTGGCGATGATCTTCTCGACCACCTCCGGCGTGATCGGCTCGATATAGGTCGCGTCCGCCAGCTCGGGGTCGGTCATGATCGTGGCAGGATTGGAGTTCACCAGGATCACCCGGTAGCCCTCGGCGCGCAGCGCCTTGCAGGCTTGGGCGCCGGAATAGTCGAACTCGCAGGCCTGGCCGATGATGATCGGGCCCGCGCCGATGATCATGATAGACTTGATGTCGGTGCGCTTCGGCATGGCTCAGGCCTTCCGGGGCAGGGAGGGAATGGGGGCGGCGACCGTGCCGCCGGGAGGGTTCGGGATCACCGGGCGCGCCCGAGGAAGGGGCGCCCGAGAAGGAAGAGGAGGGCGTGGATACCGGCCCAGAGCGCGGCGGCGAGCGCCCGCCCGGTCTCGTGGTCCTCGCCCGCGAAGAACACCACGCCGCCGAGCGCGGCGAAGGAGATGGCAACGCTCCCCATCCAGGCCTTGTCCCGCGGCTGGCCCACGCGGGTCAGCGCCCACCATGCGAGCAGCGAGAGCGGCAGGGCCAGGATGAGGAGGCGGATCACGTCAGCCCGCCGCCATCATCCCGGTGAAGCGATGGAAGAGGTGGTGGCTGTCGCTCGGCCCCGGCGAGGCCTCGGGGTGGTACTGCACGGAGAAGGCGCGCTTCTCCTCGCAGGCGATGCCCTCGTTCGAGCCGTCGAACAGGCTGACATGGGTAACGGTCACGCCGGGGGGCAGCGACTTGTCGTCCACCGCGAAGCCGTGGTTCTGGCTGGTGATCTCTACGCGGCCCGTGGCGAGGTCCTTCACCGGCTGGTTCGCGCCGCGATGGCCGCGGTCGAGCTTGTAGGTCTTCGCGCCCAGGGCCAGTGCCAGGAGCTGGTGGCCGAGGCAGATGCCGAAGACCGGCTTGCCGGCGTCGAGCACGCCGCGGATGGCGGGAACCGCGTACTCGCCGGTCGCTGCCGGATCGCCGGGGCCGTTGGAGAGGAAAACGCCGTCCGGCTCGTGGCGCAGTATCTCCTCCGCGGTCGCCGTCGCCGGCACCACCGTCACCTCGCAGCCGGCATCGGCCAGGCAGCGCAGGATGTTGCGCTTGGCGCCGTAGTCCACGGCGACGACCTTGTGCTTCGGCTCGGCCTGCCTCGCATAGCCCTGGCCCCAGGCCCAGAGCGCCTCGTCCCACTTGTAGGGCTGGGTGCAGGAGACCTGCTTCGCCAGGTCCATCCCCTCCAGCCCCGGCCAGCCCGCGGCCTCGGCGCGGAGGGCGTTGAGGTCGAACACCCCGTCGGGGGCGTGGCAGATCACGCCGTTCGGGGCGCCGGCCTCGCGGATGAGGGTGGTGAGCGCGCGGGTGTCCACGCCGGAGATGCCGGGCAGGCCGTGGCTCTTCAGCCAGTCGTCGAGGTGGCGCGTGGCGCGGTAGTTGGAGGGCTCAGTCAGGTCGGCCTTCACCACCAGCCCGAGCGCGGCGGCGGTGGTCGCCTCGGTGTCCTCGGGGTTAGCGCCGACATTGCCGATATGGGGGAAGGTGAAGGTGATGATCTGCCCGGCATAGGAGGGATCGGTCAACGTCTCCTGGTAGCCGGTCATGCCCGTGTTGAAGCAGACCTCGCCCACCTTCTTGCCGACGGCGCCGAAGCCGCGGCCCCAGACCACCCTGCCATTGCCGAGGACGAGGCAGGCCGTCGCGCCCTCGGGCACGGCGTCGGCATCCGGGCCCTCTCCGGGGGCGGCGTTCGGGCCAGGGGTCGGCGCAGCGGTCATCTCAGGCTCCGGGATCGGGGTGTCGGCGTCACTGGAATGGGGCGTGCGGGGCAGGTCCTCGAGCGAAAGACCGGTGGCGGCCAGCACCGCCGGCCAGTGCCGGGGTGGTATCGTCCGGGCCTGACGCCATTTGCGGATGGCCTCGGTGCCCACGCCGCAATGCGCCGCGGCGGCGTTCGCGCCCCCCATAAGGGCAAGGATCTGCTCGACGGTCCGCATGGGGCGTATATGTGGGAAAGTATTTCCCAATGGAAGTGGAAAGATTGCGCCTGCTGGGAAAGCGCTTCCCAGTTGCCCCGATGGCACGGCCGCCCGATCCGATCTAAACCCCGCCCCACCCTAACGGAGACATGTCATGAGCCTGCGCGCCCGCTTCACCGAGGAACTGAAAGCCGCCATGCGCGCCGGCGACACGGCCCGGACCTCCACCATCCGCATGATCACGGCCAAGCTGAAGGACGCCGACATCGCCGCCCGCCCGAGCGGGGTGGAGGCGATTCCCGAGGATCAGATCACCTCCCTCCTCCGCGGGATGGTGAAGTCCCGGCGCGAGAGCGTGGAAATGTACCGGCAGGGCAAGCGCGAGGAGCTGGCCGCGAAGGAGGAGGCGGAGATCGCCGTCATCGAGTCCTTCCTGCCCCAGCAGATGGACGATGCCGCCATGGAGGTCGCCGTGCGCGAGGCCGTGACTGAGACCGGCGCCAGCTCGATTAAGGAGATGGGCAAGGTTATGGCCGCGCTGAAGGCGAAGCACGCGGCCGTGCTGGACATGGCCAAGGCCGGGCCGATGGTGAAGGCGGCGCTCGGCGGGTGAGCGCTGGGAGAGTGTAGCCCGCCAGGATACAAGTGAGGGCCGATGCCCCTCCCGCCCAACTTCCTCGACGAGCTGCGCGCCCGGACGCCGCTCCCGCCCCTGATCGGGCGCAAGGTGAAGCTCGCCCGCAACGGGCGCCAGTGGAAGGGATGCTGCCCCTTCCACAGCGAGAAGACCCCCTCCTTCTACGTCTATGACGACCACTATCACTGCTTCGGCTGCGGCCAGCACGGGGACGCCATCGGCTTCACCATGCAGACCGAGGGCCTGCCCTTCCGCGAGGCCGTGGAACGCCTGGCCGGGGAGGCCGGGTTGGAGGTGCCGAAGGAGTCCCCCCGCCAGGCCGCGCGCGAGGCCCGGGCGAAGGATATCCACGAGGTCCTCGCCGCCGCCGCTGAGGTCATGGCGCGCTGGCTCCGCGCGCCCGAGGGGCGGCAGGGGCTGGACTACCTGCGGAGCCGCGGGCTGACGGAGGCCACCATCTCCCGCTTCGGCCTCGGCTGGTCTGGCGCCGGCCGGGGCGCGCTCGCCGCCGAGCTGAAGCCGCTCGGGATCGAGCCCCGCCAGCTCGCCGAGGCCGGGCTGGTCAAGCCCGCCGAGGGCAGGGAAGGGGCGTACAACGACTTTTTCTACAACCGCGTCATGTTCCCCATCCGGGACCGGCGCGGCCGGGTGGTCTCCTTCGGCGGCCGCATCCTCGGCGACGGGCAGCCGAAATACCTGAACGGGCCGGAGACCGAGGCCTTCTCCAAGCGCCGCACCCTCTACGGCCTGGACATCGCGCGGGAAGCCGTGTTCCGCGGCCGCGCCCGGCTGGTCGTGGCCGAGGGCTACATGGACGTAATAGCCCTCCACCAGGCGGGGTTCGAGGGCGCGGTCGCCCCCCTCGGCACGGCGCTGACACCAGAACAGATGGAGGAGATCTGGCGCGTCACCCCCGAGCCCGTGCTCTGCCTCGATGCGGACGCCGCCGGGCTACGCGCCGCCGCGCGCACGGCCGAGATGGTCATGCCCCTGCTCGGCACCGAGCGGACGCTGCACTTCGCGACGGTTGCCGGGGGCAAGGACCCCGACGAGCTGATCCGCGCCAAGGGGCCGACGGCCTTCCAAGCGGTGCTGGACGCGGCCCGGCCCCTCTCCACCGCCCTTTACGACCTCATGGCCGATGGCCGCCCCCTCGGCACGCCGGAGGGCCGCGCGGCCTTCCGCAACGACCTCGCCGCCGCCGCCGGCCGCATCCCGGACAAGGCCCTGGCCGCCGAGTACCGCCGCGCCCTGCTCGACCGCTTCTTCGAGAGCACCCGCCCGCAACGCCCCCAGCGCACGCCCTTCGTGCCCCGCGCCGGCGGCGGTGGCCGCCCGGGCTTCAAGCCGCCGCCGCGCCTTCCCCCGCGCCCGTCCCCCGCCGCCGAGGCCACGCGGGTGGAGCAGGCGCGCTGCCTCCTCGCCATCACCCTCTCCCATCCCTGGCTGCTGAACGAGGTGGAGGAGGCCTTCGCCCTGCTGGAGCTGCCCCATGGCCAGCCCTCGGCCCTGCAGGCCGCCATGCTCGCCTGGCACGCGGACCGGGTGTTGGCGGAAGAGGCACAGGGGCTCACGGACACGTTAATTGTAGATCCAACCTCGCTTGACTCGGCCGATCTGGTTGCCCACTTGGACGCGACCGGCCTCGACGAGGCCCGGGCATGGGTCATGCGCGCGACCGGACTCCCGCGGGAAGCCGGTTCCGATGCCCAGCCCGGGGAGACCCTGGCGGGCTGGTGGCATTTCTTCGGCTTCCTGCGGGGTGAAGGCGCGCTGGTCGAGGACCTGGAAGCGGCGGGACGCGAGTTGGAAGCGGCGAACGACGCCGCGGCCCAGGCGCGCGTCATCCGGCTTAGCCAGGCCCTCTCCGCGCTGCGCCGCGGCGAGACGGGGCTGGAGGAGGGCGCCGGCGGCGCCGCTCCATAGAGTAGGAACGTTTCTCTCCGGCGGCGGCCACACCCGCTGTCCGGAGTTTTCATCCGTGGCGGGAGAGTGGCATGGCGACGAAGGTGGCGAACGGCACGGAGACGGCGGAGCACCGCGACGAGGCGGTGGAGGGCGCGCTGACCGACAGCGTGGTCAACTCCGTCAAGAAGCTCATGGCGAAGGGCAAGGAGCGTGGGTACATCACCTACGACGAGTTCAACGCCGCGCTTCCCCAAGGCCAGGTCACCTCGGAGCAGATTGAGGACACCATGGCCCTCTTCTCCGAGATGGGCATCAACCTCGTCGAGGCCGAGGAGAGCGCCGACGAGGACACGGAGAAGAAGACCGCCGCCAAGGCCGAGGGCGAGGAAGGCGAGGAGAAGGCCGAGGGCGAGGAGGAGGAGTCCGGCGGCAACGTCGACGAGGAGAGCCTCGGCCGCACCGACGATCCCGTCCGCATGTATCTCCGCGAGATGGGCAGCGTGGAGCTGCTCTCGCGCGAGGGCGAGATCGCCATCGCCAAGCGGATCGAGGCCGGCCGCGACATGATGATCGGCGGGCTGTGCGAGAGCCCTCTCACCTTCCGCGCCATCGTCGGCTGGCACGAGTCCGTGCGCGACGGGAAGATGCTGCTGCGCGACGTCATCGACCTCGAGGCCACCAACAACGCCGACATGCCGGACGGCCCGCCGCCCGAGGCCGAGGAGTTCGAGGAAGGCGAGGAGGGCGAGGGTGTCGGCCTGTCCCTCTCCGCGCTTGAGGAGAAGCTGAAGCCCGAGGCGCTGGCCGCCTTCGAAGCGATCGAGGGCGCCTACGCCAAGCTCGACAAGATGTCCGCCAAGCGGATGGAGGCTTACACCACGGGCGGCGAGCTCGCGGCCAAGTCCGAGAAGAGCTACGAGAAGCAGCGCCAGGAACTGGTCGGGCTGGTGCAGAAGGTGCACCTGCACAACAACCGAATCGAGGAGCTGGTCGACCAGATCAAGGGCCTCTACCGCCGCATGGTGGGCCTCGAGGGGCAGGTGCTCCGCCTCGCCGAGAGCCACAAGGTCAAGCGCGCCGATTTCCTCGAGCAGTGGCAGGGCGCCGAGATGGACCCCGCCTGGTTCGACCGCATCGGCAAGCTGAAGGGCAAGGCCTGGCAGGCCTTCGTGGCGAACAGCCGCGAGGAGGTCGAGACCATCCGCGGCGAGATCGGCAAGGTCGCCGCACTCACCGGCCTGCCGGTCGGCGAGTACAAGCGCGTCTACGCCACCGTGTCCCGCGGTGAGCGCGACATGACCCAGGCGAAGAAGGAGATGATTGAGGCGAACCTGCGCCTCGTGATCTCCATCGCCAAGAAGTACACGAACCGCGGGCTGCAGTTCCTGGACCTCATCCAGGAGGGCAATATCGGCCTGATGAAGGCCGTGGATAAGTTCGAGTACCGCCGCGGCTACAAGTTCTCCACCTACGCCACCTGGTGGATCCGGCAGGCGATCACCCGCTCGATCGCGGACCAGGCGCGGACCATCCGCATCCCTGTGCACATGATTGAGACGATCAACAAGCTGGTGCGCACCAGCCGGCAGATGCTGCACGAGATCGGCCGCGAGCCGCAGCCGGAGGAGCTGGCCGAGAAGCTCGGCATGCCGCTGGAGAAGGTTCGCAAGGTCCTCAAGATCGCCAAGGAGCCGATCTCCCTCGAGACGCCGATCGGCGACGAGGAGGACAGCCACCTCGGCGACTTCATCGAGGACAAGGCGGCCATCATCCCGCTGGATGCCGCGATCCAGTCCAACCTGCGCGAGGCGACCACGCGGGTCCTGTCCTCCCTTACCCCGCGCGAGGAGCGCGTGCTGCGGATGCGCTTCGGCATCGGCATGAACACGGACCACACGCTGGAAGAGGTCGGGCAGCAGTTCAACGTGACACGCGAGCGCATCCGCCAGATCGAGGCGAAGGCGCTGCGCAAGCTGAAGCACCCCACCCGGTCCCGGAAGCTCCGCTCCTTCCTCGACAACTAGGGCCTGGACGACCAGCGATGGCGACGACGCCGGTTCAGGTCGAGGTCACCTTCCTCCGCATGGAGCGCCCGCGGGCAGACCCGCCGGCGGCGCTGCCATCCGGGGCGGCGGTGGTACCGGTCACCGGCTGCAGCGTGGGCTTCTACCGCTATCTCTACGACACGGTGGGCCGCGACTACTGCTGGTGGCTCCGCCGCACCCTGCCGGACGCGAAGATCGCGGCCCTTCTCCGCGATCCCGCCATCTCCATCCACGTCCTCTACCGCAACGGCGAGCCGGCCGGGTTCCACGAGTTGGAGCGGCGGTGGGACGGCACGACGAACCTCTCCTATTTCGGCCTCCTGCCGCACGCGATCGGTAAGGGGATGGGCCGCGCCTTCCTGCGCCACGCGATCGACACGGCCTGGGCTGGCAACTGCTCCGTGATGACGGTGAACACCTGCACCGCCGACCATCCCCGGGCGCTGCCGAACTACATCGCCTCGGGCTTCAAAGTCGTGCGCCGCGTGCGCGAGGAATGGCCGGTGCCGACCGATATCGGCCTTCGCCTGCCGGACCGCCTGCGGACGGGCTGATTCCGCGAACGGGGTTCATCGCCCCCTGCGGAGTCGGCCAATCAGGATCGCGGCCCAGGCCGCAAGGGCGACTGCCATGATGGAGAAGCTGGCCACGGCGTAGAGGTCCAGCAGCCCCATGACATGCAGCGCCATGCCGAGCTCCCACCAGGGTGGCGGGCAGTCGGTGGTCAGGCCTTGGACATGGTCGAGAAGGCAGCGCCGCTGCCGGGCCCCGGCGAGGGTGCCCGTGAGAAGCACAGCGCCCCAGGAGACGGGCGGCAGCAGCGTGGCCGCGACGAGCGCGATCCGCGCCGGCCGCGGGAACCGGCGCGGGGAGATGCCGGGGCGCTCTCCCGGCATCTTGTCCCCCTAGGCCTCCCTGGTGCGGGGCTTACTTGGCGGCCACCGCGGCGATGCCCTTGGTGATCAGCTCGGCCGCCTGCTCCTTCGTGCCCCAGCCCGTGATCTTCACCCACTTGCCCGGCTCCAGGTCCTTGTAGCGGGCGAAGAAGTGTTCGATCTGCTGGCGCGTGATCTTCGGCAGGTCGTCGCAGGACTGGATGTCGGAGAAATAGGGGTGGAGCTTGTCGTGCGGCACGCAGACTATCTTCTCGTCCTGCCCCGCCTCGTCCTCCATCAGCAGCACGCCGATCGGGCGGCAGCGGATGACGCAGCCCGGCACCACGGCGGCGGGGATGAGCACGAGCGCGTCCGTGGGGTCTCCGTCATCGGCCAGGGTCCCGGGGACGAAGCCGTACGCCGCCGGATAGGACATGGGGGTGAAGAGGAAGCGGTCCACGACGACCGCGCCGCTGTCCTTGTCCAGCTCGTACTTCACCGAGGAGCCCTCGGGGATCTCGATCACCACGTTGATGTCGTGGGGCGGCGCCTTGCCGGCGGGGATCAGGCTCGGATTCATGCGGCGGCGGTCCTCGGTCTGGCTGGTCGCATCGGCGGGGATGGCGACAGGATCTCGCCTCGGCTCTAGCAGCGCGGCCCGCCCCCCGCAATTCGCCCGCTTGCCCCGCGCCGCGCCCGCCCGCAGCATGCGCGCAAACACGCCAAGGGAGGCGACCTGCCCGTGAATTCGTCTATCCGCCGCCGCGCGCTGCTGGCCGCGACCTTCCTCGCGACTCCGGCCTTCGCGGGGCTCGCCCGCGCCCAGGCGCCGGCCGCCACCCCGGCTCAAGCGCCCGCCCCGGCCGCAGCTCTTACCCCCGAGCCCCTGATCGTCCGCAAGCAGATCTTCGAGGCTGGGGAGTACCGCACCCGCGGCGGCGGCACCGTGCCCAACGCCCGCATCGGCTACCAGACCGCGGGCACGCTGAACGCGGCCGGCGACAACGCCGTGCTCATCACCCACTTCTTCTCGGCCAACAGCCACGCCTTCGGCCGCTTCGCGCCGGGCGGCCCGGCGGGTTACTGGGACAACATTGTCGGCCCGGGCAAGGCGATCGACACGAACCGCCTCTTTGTCGTCTCATCCGACACGTTGGTGAACCTCAACCTCAACGACACCACCACTACCAGCACGGGCCCGGCCACCCTCGACCCCTCCACGGGCCGGCCCTTCGGGATGAACTACCCCGTCGTCTCCATGCGGGACTTCATCGAGGTGCAGAAGCGGCTGCTGGACAGCCTCGGGGTGAAGCGCCTCGCCCTCGTCGCCGGCCCCTCCATGGGCGCGCTCCAGGCGATCGAATGGGCCTGCGCCTATCCCGAGATGATCGACCGCGTAATGCCCGCCGTCGGCACGGGGGAGTTCGACGCCTTTCTCATCGGCTGGATGGAGTTGTGGGAGTCGCCGATCCGCATGGACCCGAACTGGCGCGGCGGCGACTATTACGGCCAGGGCCGGGAGCCGCCGCTGAAGGGGCTGGCGGAGGCACTGAAGATCGTCACCCTTCAGGCGCGGGACCGCGGGGCGATGGCGCAGTTCGGCCGCCGCGCCGTGGAAGGGCAGGACCCCGCCCGCCGCATCGGGGACAGCTTCGCGGTGGAGCGGTTCCTCGACGAAGCGGCGGCGGCCCGCGCCAGGACGGCGGACGCCAACGCCTTCATCTATCTCACCCGCGCCAACCAGCTCTTCCTGAACGAGTACCCCGACACCGCCACCGCCCTCTCCCGCAGCCAGGCGCGCTGGCTCGTGGTGCCGGCGCCGGGGGACCGCGTCTTCCCCATCGCCTACAACCGCGACCTCGCCGAGGCCCTGCGCGCGGCCGGGCGGCCCGTTCAGGTGGTGGAACTGGAAGGCGGGTTCGGCCATCTCGAGGGGGTGGCGAGCATGAACAAGGCCGAGGCCGCAATCCGCGCCTTCCTCGCGACGTGAGGGTGATCTAAGGAACGGGCGGGATGGGCCGGTAGCTCAACGGTTAGAGCTGGCCGCTCATAACGGCTTGGTTGCGGGTTCGATTCCTGCCCGGCCCATCCCTATCGCCCGAGCAGCCCGCGCAGCAGGTCGTTGATGGCCGGGCGCCGCTCACGCTGCGGCTCCGACGCGGGAGGCGGCGTGCCCACCGCCGGCGCCTCGCCGCGCGCGAGGGCGAGCTGGGCCGCGCAATCCGGCGCCGCCGCGGCACCGCGCCCGCCGAGTAGCCCCTCCACCAGGCCGCCGATCGCGGCCGCGTCCCGGTCGTCCGAGCGCCGGGCGAGGCCGCCTAGAACCCCCGCCGCCGCCGCGGTGGCGGCATTGGGATCGAGTGAGAAGCGCGGGCTGCCGAAACGCCCGGTGATGCCGAGCGGCGTAGTGATGAAAGCATCCCCCACGCGCACCACCGGGCGGAGGCGGAAGGCGAGCGTCTCGTCGCCAAGATTCGCCGCCCCGCCGCCGCTCGTGCTCGCCACCCCCGTCTGGAGGAGCAGGGCGCGGGACTGCGCCACCCCGCGCTGGAGATCGAAGCGCAGGGCGAGGCAGCGGATCTCCGCCGCGCTCCCCACGCTGCCCTCGGGCAGCACCCCGCGCAGCGCCTGGGTGGCGCCGGCCAGGAGGGAGGGATCGATCTCGCCCCCGGTCATGGCGAGGCCGAAATGCCCGCCCAGGCTGCTCGCCAGGGCGCGCAGCCCCGCACCCTCGCCAGTGAGGTCGAGATCGAGCGCGGCCCGGCCGGAGATGGGCGAGCGCGTGCCGAGGGCGGCCAGCAGGGGAGCGGGGTCGATGCCGCCCTCGCCGCTGCGCAACCGCAGGGCCAAGCGCGGCAGGCGGCCGCCCGCCTCGGCGGCGCCGGCGCCTGTGACCGGCCCGCCCGGCGTCGCGGCCGCGAAGCGCTCGAGCCGCAGGGCCCGCTCGTCCAGCACGGCCCGCAGCGAGACGCCGCGCCACTCCGCACCGCCCAGGCGCAGGGCGGCGATGGCGGCCTCGGCATCCAGGGCGAGCGGGGCGTCGTGGATGGCGGTGAGGTCGAGGGGCTGATCCGGGATGACCCGCCCGTCCGGCCGGGCAGGCGAAGGAGCAGCGGGCGCCGCGGCCGGCGCGGGCTGGGCTGGGGCGGGCTGGGCCGGTGCGGGCGCCGGGGAGACGGCCGGGGACGGGGAGGCCGACAGGGCATCCGCATCCACGCGATCGAGTTCCGCCCGCAGGGTCACGCGCGGCAGCGGCTCGGCCCGATGGAAGGAGAGGCTGGCGTGCCCGGCGGCCTCGCGCGCGGCGAGGGTGAGGCCGGGCAGGTCGGCACTTTCGGCGAGAAGGCGCAGCGAGCCATCCAGCGCGGCGTCGTGCAGGGACGGCAGGCCGGGCATCCCGGCGCGGGCCCCGAGGGACCGGAGATCGGCCGCGCGGAGGGATAGCTGCCACTCCGTCCCTTCGATCCGCCGCCCGGGTGCCAGGGCCCCGGCCAGCGAGGCGGCGAGGCCCTCTCCCTCCAGCCGGAGGGTCAGGGGGATCGCCCCCTCGGCGCGCAGCGCGGCGAGGTTCGACCCACTGGCGGTGAGGGCCAGCGGCAATTCCCCGAGCCGCAGCGTGCCGAAGAGGGCGATGGGCGCCTCCGGCGAGGGCGCGTCCAACTGGACGGGCCCGAGGACGAGGCGGCGGCCGGCGAGCGGGATTCCAAGCTCCGCCACGGAGGCATGGAGCGCCGCCAGCCCCGCCGCGCCATTCGTCTCGGCCACGAGGGAAAGGTTGCGCGCCTCCGGCAGGGCCGTGCCGGGCACGAGCGGGGCGAGGCGGGATGCGGCATCCGCCGTGGCGGCCAGGCGGGCGCGCCAGCCATCGGGACGGAGGGGAAGGGAAAGGGCGCCGTTCGCCTCGGCATTCAGCCCGGGGGCGGAGAGGCCGGCGCGGAAGGGCCAGTCGCCCGCCCCGCCCGCGAGCAGCGCGCCGAGCGGTCCGGTGCTGCCGTTCACCGTGGCCGCAATGCCGCGCGCCACGGCCTGCCCCTCGGCGAGAATCCCGCGCTCCGAGCCGCGAAGGGTAAGGCGCGGAAGCTCCAGCACCTGCTCCCCGCCCGGTCCGCGCCAGGTGAGGCGGCCCCGCTCCAATGCCACCGACTCCACCTCGAAGCCGAAGGGGCGGGAGGGTTCCGCCGCGGGGATGGCGGGGGTGGCGGGAGCGGAGGCCTCCGGCTGCGGGCGCGTGAAATCCCAGTTCACCCGTCCCGCGGCGTCCGTCTCCAGCAGCAGGTCCGGCTCGATGAGGGCGACGCGCCGCAGCTCCACCTGGCGCGAGAGGAGCGGGACCAGCGCCAGCTCCGCCTCGATCCGCCGGGCGAGCAGCATCTCCGGGCGGGAGAAGCCGGGCGGGTTGGCCAGGGCCGGGGAGTCCAGCCCGATGGTCGGGACGAGGGCGGGGCGGAGGGTGACGGCGCCCAGGGTGAAGCGGCGCCCGGTCGCGGCCTCCACCGCCGACTCGATCCGGGGGCGGATGGCGTCCGTGCGCAGCGCCGCCCAGAGCGCGCCATAGCCCGCGAGCGGCAGGCCGACGACGAGGAGCCCGAGCGCGATGAGCCAGGGCCGCCACCGGCGGAGGCGGCCGGGTGGGCGTGGGGGCGGTGCTGCGGGCCGCCCGGGGCAGGCAGGCTGAGGCATGGCGTGGCTCCCGGGGGCGAGGTTCAGCGCGTCCGGCGGGCGGGCGGGGTGCGCGGGCGGTCGAAGCCGAGAAAGGCGAAGCTCTCGTTCATATGGGGCGGGAGCGGCGCCGAGACGGAAAGGGTTCCGCCCTCGGGATGCGGCAGCTCGATGGAGCGCGCATGAAGGTGCAGCAGGCCCGACATGCCCTCCAGATGCGCCGCCGCGCCGCCATACTTGCCGTCTCCCAGGATCGGGCATTTCAGCGCGGCGGCGGCGTGGACGCGGAGCTGGTGGGTTCGGCCGGTGAGCGGGTTCATCTCCAGCCAGGAGACGTGCTTGCGGGCATTGTCCACCACCCGGTAGTCGGTGATGGCGTGCGCGCCTTCCTCCCCCGCCTCGGCCGGGGCGGTGCGCTCGCCGCGCGGCCCGCCCTGGCGCGCGAGCGGCATGTTGATCCGCCCCGCCAGCGGGTGCGGCCGGCCGACCACCAGGGCCCAGTAGGTCTTTTGCGCGTCCCGCCCGCGGAAGGCCGCCGCCAGCCTCGCCGCCGCCCCGGCACCGCGCGCCAGAAGCAGCACGCCCGAGGTGTCGCGGTCGAGCCGGTGGACGAGGCGGGGACGCTCCTCATGGCCGAAGCGCAGGGCGTCGAGCATGCCGTCGAGATGCCGGACGATGCCGGGGCCGCCCTGCACGGGCAGGCCGTGGGGCTTGTCGAGGGCGATCACCGAGTCGTCGCGGTAGATCACCAGCCGCTCCAGCATGGCGGCATCGCGCTCGGAGACGGCGGGGCGGGCCGGCTCGGGCGGCGGCGCCTCGGGCATCGGGGGCACGCGCACCTGCTGCCCCGGGGCGAGGCGGGTGCCGGTCTCGGCGCGCCTGCCGTCCACCCGGACCTGGCCGGTGCGGAGCATCTTCTGCAGCGCGCCCTGGGTGAGGTTCGGGTGGTGGCGGCGGAACCAGCGGTCGAGGCGCAGGTCGGCCTCGTCCTCGGTCACGGTGATCAGGGCGGCGGGCATGGGGGGGAGGTAGCGACGACGGGCGCGCGCGTCGAGTTCCGCCCGTCGATTCTGAGCGCCCTGCCCCGCCCTAGACGGAGAAGTTGAAGGCTACCGAGATGCGCGGCCGCTCCCCATGGTAGTGGCGCACCGCGTGGACGAGCCAGGCGGGGAAGACGAGCATCGTGCCCGTCTCGGGCGTGATGTAGTCCGTCAGCCCCGCGCTGAGGCAGCCGGGCAGGGCCATGCGGAGCTGCGGGGCGAAGAAGCTGGGCAGGATGCCGCGGGGATCGTGGATCTCGAACTCGCCGCCCGGGCCGTCCCCGGCATCGACCCAGTAGACGCCGGACCAGAAGGCGCCGGGATGGTGGTGGGGATGGTTCGCGTCGCCGGCCCGGTTCACGTTCGCCCAGGCGTTGCTGCGCCAGACCGGCGCACCCGTCAGGGCCTCGCCATCGGCGTTCTTGAGGCCTGTGAAGGCGTTCACCAGCCCCGTCGCGGCTTCCAGAAGGGCGGCGCCGGCCGGGCCGGACCAGGACCAGAAATCGTCCTCGGACTGCCAGCCGCCGCTGTTGCTGCGCTGCACGCCGTCGAACCCCGCGGCGCGAGCGAGGATGGCTTCGCGCAGGGGGACGTTCAGGGCAGGAGCGTCGTTCACCGGCGCCATCAGCAGGGGCGTGGGAAAAATGCTGCGCAGCCGGAAGGCCTGGGCACTGAAGGAGAGGGGCTCGACCGGGTTGAGGTCGGGCGTGGGGAAGGCATCCATGCGCTGCATCCTGCGGCTCTGGGAGCAGGATGGACCGGGAATGTTGTCGGACCGTTAAGGCGGCGCGGGACCGCGCGGCGGTCACTCCCCCTCCACCGGCCGGGAGTCCCCGTTTTCCGGCGCCTTGCCGCCCTCGGCGGGGGGCTCGCCCGTCCACTCGTCGGTGATGAGGCCCTGGGCCTTGCTCAACTCGTCCAGGCCCTGCGGGGAAGGCGGGCGGGGAATGGCAGAGTCGGAAGCCTCCTCGGGCCCGAAATCGGCCTTGGGGCCCTCCGGCGCTGTGGCAGTCATGGTCGAGCACTCCTCGCTGTGCCCGATGGAACGCCCGGGGGAGGGCGGCGGTTGGCGCGGGCGGCTCAACCGAGATGCCGGCGCAGCGACTCCACCACCGCCTCGCGCGCGGTCCGGGCCTGGGGGAGAAGGCGGGTCCAGGCGATGAAGCCGTGATGGACGCCCTCGATCACCCGGAGCGTGTGTGGCACCCCCGCCTCGGTGAGGCGCGGGGCGAGCTTGAGCGTGTCGTCCAGCAGGGGATCGAGCGCCGCGGCCAGCAGCAGCAGGGGGGGTAGGCCGTGGAGGTCGGCCCGCAGCGGCGCGGCGCCGCTGTCCTCGCGCGGGGTCGGGCCGAGATAGTGGGACCAGAACCAGTCGAGCTTGGCGGTGGAGAGCCCGTACTCCCCGCCGCCGAAGGCGTGGTGGGAAGGCGAGTCGTGCTCCGCCGAGAGCATGCCGTAGATGATAGCGCCGCAGCGCGGCAGCGGCTCGCCCGCGTCGCGCAGGCGCAGCAGGGCGGCGAGGGCGAGATTGCCGCCCGCCGAGTCCCCGGATACGGCGAGGTGCGCGCCGTCGATGCCGTAGGAGGCGGCCCCCTCGCGCATCCAGCGCAGGGCGGCCAGCACCTGCTCCAACGCCGTGGGATAGGTGTTCTCGGGCGAGAGGGCGTATTCCAGCCCCACCACCGTCACCCCGGCGTCGCGCGCGATCTCGCGCTTCCAACGGTCCAGCGTGTCGATCGTGCCGAAGGCGAAGCCGCCGCCATGGACGTGCAGCAGGGCCGGGCGGGGGGCGGGGGTGTCCGGGTGGTAGAGGCGCAGGCGGAGGCCGCCCGCGAGCGTCACCTCTTCTGCCTCCCGCAGGGGCACAGGGTCGCCGTTGAGGAAGGCCTGGAAGCGGCGCGTGTCCGCCCGGGCCGCGTCGAGGGGCTGGGCCGTCGCATCCCCCTGCACTAAGCCGGCCCTCTCCAGCTCGGCGAAGGCGGCGAGAACCTCGGGGGCGAAGCTGTTCGGCATGGGCGGCTCCATCTCTCCGGCCGTGGCCAGGGCGCGGCAAGGGCGGGGGAAGTTAGGGCGCGCGGCCGCGAGGACAAGGCGCGGGGGTCAGCGATGGCCGCGGCGGCGGGCCCAGAAATCCAGGCGCTTGCCGATGTCGCGCTCGAAGCCGCGCGGCGTGGGCTCGTAGAATTCCGGGCGCCGCTCCCCCGCGAGGTCGTCGGGGAAGAATTCCTGGCCGGCGAAGGCGTCGGGCTCGTCATGGTCGTAGCGGTAGCCGGCGCCGTGGCCGAGATCGGCCAGGATCTTCGTGTGGGCGTTGAGGATGTGCAGCGGCGGGCGGAGGGCCGAAGTCCGCTCGGCCAGGGCGAGCGCGCGGGTGAAGGCGAGGTGGGTAGCGTTGGATTTCGGTGCGGTCGCGACATAGACGACCGCTTGGCCCATGAAGAGATGCGCCTCCGGCCAGCCGATGCGGCGGAAGGCGTCCCAGGCGGCGAGGACCTGGGGAAGGGCCTGGGGGTCCGCCATGCCCACGTCTTCCGAAGCCGCGCAGGCCAGGCGGCGGAAGATCGTCGGCGCTGTCTCCTCCCCCATCACCATCATGCGGGCGGCGTAGTAGAGGGCGGCCTGCACGTCCGACCCCCGGAGCGACTTGTGGAAGGCGGAGAGAAGGCCGTTCAGCTCGCTTCCCCGGTCCCCCGTGATGGTGGGGGAGATCTGGCTGGGGTGCTCCGCCCCCGGCCCGTCATCCCGCCCGGGGCGGCGGGAGAGGAGCGCGGGCAGCTCTTCCGGGGCGAGCGGGGGCGTGCCCTCGGGCAGGGCGAGAAGCTGCTCGGCCATGTTGAGGAGGTTGCGACCGTCGCCGTCGGCCAGGGCGCGAAGGGCGGCCCGGGCCTGCGGGGACAGAGGAAGTGGCTGCCCGGTCTCGGCCTCGGCACGGCCGAGGAGCAGTTCCAGGGCGGCGTCGTCGAGCCGCCGTAAGGTGAGGACGCGGCAGCGGGAGAGCAGCGCGTTGTTGAGGGCAAAGTTCGGGTTCTCCGTCGTCGCGCCGACTAGCACCACCGTGCCGTCCTCCACCACGGGCAGGAAGCCGTCCTGCTGGGCGCGATTGAAGCGGTGGATCTCGTCCACGAAGAGAAGCGTCGCCTGCCCCGCCGCGCGGCGGGTGCGGGCCTCGTCGAAGGCGCGCTTAAGGTCGGCGACACCGCTGAACACGGCGGAGAGGGCGGCGAAGCGCAGCCCCGCGGCCTCGGCCAGCAGCCGGGCGATGGTGGTCTTCCCCACTCCTGGGGGACCCCAGAGGATGAGGGAGGCCAGCGCCCCGCGGTCCAGCATCCGGCGCAGCGCCCCCCCGGAGCCGAGCAGGTGCTCTTGCCCGACCACCTCGGCGAGGCTGCGGGATCGGAGACGGTCGGCGAGGGGGCGCGGGCCCCTGGCGGGGGCGGTGTCCCCCGCCGGGGGCTCGGGGGCGCCGAAGAGGTCCTGGTCGGCGGGGCGGTGCGGCGGCATGCCGGGAGAATAATCGAAGGCGCGCCGAGCTTCGATGGGGGTGGCGAGGCTGGAGCCGATCGGGCGGCGGCGGCTCCAGGGACAACCGGCCGGGGAGTAGCGCCTAGCGGCGCGGGCTGCCTAGCCGGGGCTCGGTGCGGCGGCCCGTGCCGCGCGCGTCCTCGGGCCAGGTGGGCGGCGGCGGGATGGGGGGCGTCATGCGCGGCGCCCGGTCCTCCCGCATCGGCGGCTCCGGTCGGACGGGGTCCGGCAGCTCGTCATAGGTCTCGTCCACGGCCGGGGCGCGGCGGCGCAGGCCCGGCTCGGGCAGGCGCAGGGCGAGGCTGCGGATCTCCTGCTGCACGTCGTCGAGCTGGGCCTCGATGGCGTCCAGCCGAGACTTCAAGCCGAAGACGCTGAAGGGCATCATCAGGAAGGCCGCGAGGAAGAGCAGGGCGAGGAGGAGGATGACGAGCCCGCTCCACTCCGGCAGGCCCGGGATCGCCAGCCTGGCGACGAGTTCCGAATCCAGCACGCGCGATAACCCTCCTAGCCGCCCGTCACGCTCATATGCCGGCCCACGGAGGGGCGGGCATCGCGGCCGATGACGAAGTCATGCCCCTTCGGCTTGCGTGCGATGGCAGACAGGATCGCGTCCCGCAACCCTGCCTCTCCCAGGGAGGGGTCGCGGAGGGGGGCGCGGAGATCGGCCGCGTCCTCCTGACCCAGGCACATGTAAAGAGTGCCGGTGCAGGTCAGGCGCACGCGGTTGCAGGATTCACAGAAGTTGTGGCTCATCGGGGTGATGAAGCCGATCCGGCGCCCGGTCTCGGCCACCGTGTCGTAGCGGGCGGGGCCGCCGGTGCGGTGGTCGCTCGGCACCAGGGTCCAGTTCTGCGCGATCCGCTGGCGGACGGTCGACAGCGGAAGGTACTGGTCGGTCCGGTCACCCGAGACATCGCCCATGGGCATGGTTTCGATCAGCGTCAGCTCGAAACCGTGCTCCCCGCACCAGGCGATCATGCGGTCGATCTCGTGCTCGTTCACACCCTTCAGCGCCACGGCGTTGATCTTCACCCCCAGTCCGGCAGCCTTGGCGGCGAAGATGCCGTCCAGCGTACTCTCCAGCCGTCCCCAGCGCGTGACCGCCTTGAAGGTGGCGGGGTCCAGCGTGTCCAGGGAGACGTTGATGCGGCGCACGCCGGCCCGGAACAGGTCGCCGGCCATCTTCGTGAGCTGGGTGCCATTGGTGGTGACGGTCAGCTCCCGCAGCCCGCCCTTGCCGATTCGGCGGCCCAATCCTTCGAAGAGCTGCATCACCCCGCGCCGCACCAGCGGCTCCCCGCCCGTAAGGCGGATCCGGTCCACGCCGAGGTCGATGAAGGCGCCGCAGAGCCGCTCCAGCTCCTCGAGGGTGAGAAGGTCCTTCTTCGGCAGGAAAGTCATGTCCTCCGACATGCAGTAGACGCAGCGGAGGTCGCAACGATCCGTCACCGAGACGCGGAGGTAGGAGATCCGCCGACCGAACGGATCGAGCATGATGGGGTGCGCTCCTGGGAATAAGGGGCAATTTGGGCGAGCCACCCCCCGTCGCGCAAGATGCGGAACCTATCCCAGCAGCGCGATTCCGCCCGCGGCGACGAGGGCACCGAAGGCGAAGCGCCGGTACCATGCGGGGGGTATGTGGTGGAACAGGCGCGATCCCGCCCGGACGCAGAGCAGCAGCACCGGAAGCAGGGCCGCCGACCGGAGGAGGGCGGGGGCGTCGATCAGCCCGGTTAGCAGTGGCGGCACGATGGATGCTATGCCGATCACCCCGAAGAAGAGGATGAAATTGGCGCGGTGGCGCCTCGCCTCCTCCGGGCCGGAGAGGAAATAGAGAATGACGGGAGGGCCGGACATGCCTGTGGAGCCCTTGAGCAGCCCGCTGACGGCACCGACGACGAGGTTGAGCCCGAGCGGGCGGGCCCCGTGGTAGCGCCAGGGCGAGAGCAGGACCAGGCCGAAGCCGAGCACGAGCGCGCCGATCGCCCGGCGCAGCACCGTGCCATCGGCCGCCAGGAGGACCAGCGACCCCAGGGGCATGGCCAGCACCGCCGCCAGGCCGATGGGGAGGACCATCCGCCGGTCCGCCTCGCCGATTGCGCGCGGCAGGAGCTGGGCGGAAACCAGCAATTCCATCAGCAGGACGACCGGCACTCCCGCCTTCGGGCCCCAGAGGGTGGAGAAGACGGGCGCGAGGAGGACGGCCGTGCCGAAGCCGGAATAGCCGCGCATCAGCCCCGCTATCCCTGTCGCGAGGACGGCAACGAGGAAGGGGGCGTTCAGGACCGCTTCGGTGAGGATCTGCAACGGTCAGCTCAGGACTTTGTTTCGTGGATGATGTTGAGGGTCGTATTGGAGGTGTTGATCAGGAGCTTCCCGGCATTCTCGAAGTTCACGGTCACACGGTTTCCGATGACGGACTGCACTTGGCCCATGCCCCATTCCGGCTTCCCGGGGTGGCGGACGAGTTGACCCGGCTCGAAAACCCCCTCCGACATCATCCGGCAGGTTCCTCCTCGCGGCAGGGGCCACGGCTTTCCCGACCCGAACGGCTTTACTAGCCATCAAGTCCCGCGGGGGCACAAGCGGCAGGCCCCCTCCCAAGAGGATCTTCTATGGACGATCTTGCGCTCACGCAGGACCTGTGTGCCCGTATCTGCCACGACATCGGTGGCCCCCTGGGGGCCCTGTCCGGTGCCCTCGACCTTGCCGAGGAGGCGCCGGAGGAGGCGCTCTCTGTGGCGCGGGACGGGGCGGACGCGATGCGGCGGCGCCTGCGCCTCTGGCGCGCCGCGGCCGGAGCCGGCACCGGGCCGCTCGACCGGCAGTCCATGGCGGACCTGCTCGAAGGCGCCCTGGCGAGCGGCCGCGTGACGGCCGACGTGTCGGGCCTGCCCGAGATCCCGCTCCGCGCCCCGCTCGCGCAGGCTCTGCTGATCGCGGCGCTCCTGGGCAGCGAGGCCCTGCCGCGCGGCGGCGTCGTGCATCTGGCGGGCCAGGAATCGGGCCTCGCGATCTGGCCCGAAGGGCGGAACGCTGCCTGGCCATCGGGGCTGACAGCCGCCCTGGCCGGCGAGCCCGTGGCGGGGCCGCGCGACGTTCTGGGCCCGCTGCTGCTGCATCTATGCGACGCGGCGGGGATGGAGGTGTCGCTCGCGATGGGCGGCCCCGCGGCTGCCCCGCTGACCCTGATGCCGCGCCGGAGCGAGCTCGCCCACTCCGCCTGAGGGCGCACGCTTTACGGAATCTTCGTGCCCCACTGGCAATTTGGCCGGAACGACGGATCACGAGGTTCCGATGGACGACTTGATCGCCGACTTTCTGACTGAGACGGGCGAGGGACTGGCCGGGCTGGATACCGCGCTGCTTCGGCTGGAGCGGCATCCCGACGACCCCCAGACGATCGGCGAGATCTTCCGCCTGATCCACACCATCAAGGGAACCTGCGGGTTCCTCGGCCTCGCGCGGCTGGAGAGGGTGGCCCATGCGGGGGAGAACGTCCTCGGCCGCTACCGTGACGGCTCGCTGGCCGTCACCTCCGCGGGCGTCTCGCTGATCCTGCGCGTGGTGGACCGGGTGCGGGAGATCATGAGCGGCCTGGAGGCGACAGGGGCCGAGCCTGCCGGTGACGACTCGGCCATCATCGCCGAGCTGGACGCGGTCTTCACCGGCCAGGCCCTGGCCGAGGACGCGCCCGAGGCGGCTCCCGAATCCGTCCCGGCTTCCCCGGAGCCTGCCGCGAAGAAGCGGGCAACCCCGAAGCGCAAGCCGTCTCCGCGCCGCAGCGCGGAGGACAGCCCCTCCGTGCCGCTCGTGGCCGCCGCTCTGCCGGCCATCGTAGGGGAAAAGGTCCCTGCCGCGCCGGCGGCGGCTCCCACCGAGCCCACTGCCGCGCCGGCCGGCGAGGCCGTGTCCGTGGCCCAGACGCTGCGCGTGAACGTGGACGTGCTGGAGAGCCTGATGACGCTGGTGAGCGAGCTCGTGCTCACGCGCAACCAACTCCTCCAGCTCTCCCGCGCGCGGGAGGACAGCGCGCTGACCGGGCCGCTGCAGCGGCTCTCGCACATCACCTCCGAGTTGCAGGAAGGGGTGATGAAGACGCGCATGCAGCCGATCGGCAACGCCTGGAAGGGCCTGCCGAGGCTGGTGCGCGATCTCTCCCGCGAACTCGGCAAGAAGATCGAGCTGGAGATGCGCGGGGCCGAGACGGAGCTCGACCGGCAAGTGCTGGAGATGATCCGCGACCCCCTGACCCATATGGTCCGCAATTCCGGCGACCACGGGCTGGAGAGCACGGCGGAGCGGCGCGAGGCCGGCAAGCCGGATGCCGGGCGCATCACGCTCGATGCTTATCACGAGGGCGGCCACATCATCATCGAGGTGAGCGACGATGGGCGCGGCCTCGCGGTGGAGAAGATCCGCGCCAAGGCGCTCGCCCAGGGCCTCGCGACCGAGCAGGAACTGGCGGGGATGGGGGAGCGCGACATCCAGCGCTTCATCTTCCGCGCCGGCTTCTCGACTGCGGCCGCTGTGACCTCCGTCTCCGGCCGCGGCGTCGGCATGGACGTCGTGCGTACGAATGTGGAGAAGATCGGCGGCACGATCGACCTGCGCTCCCGCGAGGGGCGGGGCACCACCTTCCTCATCAAGATCCCCCTCACGCTCGCCATCGTCTCGGCGCTGATCGTCGAGGCTGGGGGCGAGCGCTTCGCCATCCCGCAGATCGGCGTGGTGGAACTCGTGCGCGCCGGGGATGGGGTGATGCATATCAAGGACGCTCCGGTGCTGCGCCTTCGCGACCGGCTGCTCCCGCTGGTGTCCCTGTCACGCCTCCTGCGGTTGAACGAGACGTCGGAGGCGGGAACCGGCGGCTTCGTCGTCGTCACGCAGGTTGGCCAGAACCTGTTCGGCATCATCGTGGACAAGGTCTTTGACACGGAGGAGATCGTGGTGAAGCCGGTGGCGCCGATTCTGCGCCACGTGACGATGTTCAGCGGCAACACCATCCTGGGCGACGGATCCGTGATCATGATCTTGGACCCCAACGGCATTGCTCGGGCGACCGGCGTGGGCGCCGAGGGCGTTCAAGAGGACCGGCGCGGAGCCGCGGTGGCGAATGCCAGCTCGTCCGAGAAGATGTCCCTTCTCCTGTTTCGGGCCGGCGATGGTGGCCCGCGCGCGGTGCCGCTCGGCCTCGTCGCGAGGCTGGAGGACCTCCCGCAGGAGCGCATCGAGATGTCGCACGGCCAGCCGGTGGTGCAGTACCGCGGTGCCCTGATGCCGCTCGTGCCGATCGGGGATGGGTGGATGCCGCCGGCGCCCGGCGGGCGCCAGGCCGTCCTCGTCTTTAACGACGGCGGCCGCGCGATGGGGCTGATGGTGGACGAGATCCTCGACGTGGTCGAGGAGGCTCTGAACATCGAGAGCGGCCCGGAGAGGCCGGGCTATCTCGGAACCGCTGTGATCTCGGGGCGGGCCACGGAGGTCATCGACTGCGCCTGGTGGCTGCGCCAGGCGGGCGACGACTGGTTTGGCCCGCAGCGCAACACAACCGGCCAGCGCAAGCGGCTGCTGGTCGTGGAGGACAGCGCCTTCTTCCGCAACATGCTCGTCCCCGCCCTCGGCGCCGCCGGCTTCGAAGTCGTCGCGACGACGACCGGCGCCCAGGCCCTCAAGCTTCGGGAAGCGGGCGAGCTCTTCGACGTCATCGTCTCCGATATCGAGATGCCGGAACTCGACGGCCTCGGGCTGGCGCGTGCCGTGCGGGATGGTGGTTCCTGGAATCACACACCGATGGTGGCATTGACCTCGCATTCCGATGAGGAGTGGGTCCGGCGGAGCAGCGAGGCCGGCTTTAACCGGCATGTTCCGAAATTCGACCGCGACGCGCTGCTCGACGCGCTGCGCGGGTGCCTCGTCCCGAATGCGCTGCACTGAGCAGGAGCTGACCATGGAAGCCGCAGTTGCTCCCCGCCGTAACACCGCCGCGCATGCCGCGACTGACACGGCCATCCTCACCCTGACCGTCGCCGGGCAGCTGTGCGGCGTGCCGGTTCTCGGGGTGCGTGACATCCTCGGGGCCCAGGCGATCACGCCGATCCCGCTCGCGCCGCCCGAGGTGGCGGGCGGGCTGAACTTGCGCGGCCGCATCGTGACGGCCGTGGACCTGCGGCGCCGGCTCGGGCTGCCGCCGCGGGAGCCGGGCGCGAGCGCCCCGATGAGCGTCGTGGTGGAGGGCGGTGGCGAGCTCTACGCCCTTCTGGCCGACTCTGTCGGCGATGTGCTCGCCCTGCCCGAAGCCGGCCTGGCGCCCAACCCTCCGACGCTGGACCCGCTGTGGCGGGATGTTTGTGCGGGCGTTTACCAGAACGTGCCCGGCAGCGGTCAGGAGGGTGGGGCGGCGCGCCTGCTCATCATGCTGGACGTGGATCGCGTCCTGGACATCGGTTGAGGAGAGAGGCAATGCTCGACTGCCTGGTGGTGGATGACAGCCGCACCGTCCGGCGCGCCGCGCGCCGGATGCTCGAGGCGCGCGGCTTCGAGGTCCGCGAAGCCGAAGATGGCCAGCAGGCCCTGGAGGCCTGCCGCGCCGCGCTGCCGAAGCTTGTGCTGCTGGACTGGAACATGCCCGTGATGGACGGGATCGCCTTCTTGCGTCACGCGCGGGAGGAGTTCGGGCCGGACGAGCCGCGGATCATGCTGTGCACGACGGAGAGCGACTTCTCCCGAATCGTGACCGCGCTTGAGAGCGGCGCGCAGGAATACATCATGAAGCCCTTCGATGACGCGATCCTCGCGGGCAAGCTCGAAGTGCTGGGGCTGCTGCCCGACGAGGCTGCGTGAGCGGCCGGCTACCCGTGCCAGTGCCGGATGGGCTGCATCCTGGCGGGCGTCGGGTCCGCGTCATGGTCTGCGACGACAGCGCGACCGTGCGCGGGATTCTCGGCCGGCTGCTGGGCGCCGATCCGGCCATCGAGGTGGTTTCGCGCGTGGGGGACGGCCGACAGGCACTCGATGCCCTTCCGACCGCACGGCCCGACGTCGTCCTGCTCGACCTCGAGATGCCGGTGATGGACGGCATGGCGGCGCTGCCCTTGCTGCTGCGAGCTGAGCCACAGCCCATCGTGATCGTGGCGAGTGCGCTGACCCAGCGGGGCGCAGGGGCGGCGATGGCGGCGCTGCGTGCCGGTGCGTCCGACTACATCCCCAAGCCCGGTGCAGCCGGTGGCGGGGCGATGGATCCCAACTTCCGTTCAGAGCTGCTGGAGAAGGTGAAGGGCTGGGCGCGCATGCGCCGCAAGCCTGCCGCACCTGCATCACCGCCGCAGGAGGCGCCTCGCGCCGTACCCGCAGCGGTGCCGCGCAACGCCGGCGCTCCCACCTTGCTTGCCGTGGGATCGTCGACAGGTGGGCCGCAAGCCCTCGCCAGTTTCCTGCGCGCTCTGGTGCCCACTCCACCGGTGCCGGTCGTGATCGTGCAGCATATGCCGGCGGGCTTCACGGCCATGCTTGCGGACCATCTCGACCGTGTTGGCCCTTTACGGGTGGCCGAGGCGAAGGATGGAGACCTGTTGCGGGCCGGGCATGCCTATTTGGCGCCCGGCGATCGGCATCTGCTTGTTGAGCGCGGTGCCTCGGGCCTCGTAGCCCGGCTGAGGGATGACCCGCCCGAGAATTTCTGTCGCCCGGCAGTGGATCCGATGCTTCGCAGCGCCCAGCGTGCCTGTGACGGGCGTGTGCTGGCCGTCATCCTGACCGGTATGGGGCAGGATGGGTTGGTGGGTTGCCGCGGACTCGTCGCGGCGGGCGGCACAGTGCTCGCGCAGGATGAGGCATCATCCGTGGTTTGGGGAATGCCGGGCGCCGTGGCGCGCGCAGGTCTCGCGCGGGAGTTGCTGCCGCCGGACCGTCTGGCGGTGCGCGCCGCGGCAATCATGGCGGAGGCCGGCCACTCGGGATCAAAGAGGATAGCGTTGTGAGCGGAGCAGCTTTCGATACGATCGCAGCGCTTGTTCGTAGCCGGGCCGGCATCGTGCTTGGTGCTGATAAGGCATACATGCTCGACACGCGGCTGGGCGGGCTGATACGTGTGGAGGGTTTCGGGAGTCTTGATTCCCTTGCAGCCAAATTGCGGTCGCCCGGGACGGAGCGATTGGCCGCTGCGGTGACGGAGGCGCTCACAACGAACGAGTCCTTCTTCTTCCGTGACGGCAAGCCCTTCGACCACCTCCGGCGCGTGCTGCCCCGGCTCATCTCCGCACGAGGAGCTGGAGCGAAGCTGCGGGTGCTCTCTGCCGCGTGCTCAACAGGGCAGGAGGCATACTCCGTCGCCATGGTTGCCGAGTCGCTGGGACTTCTCTCGCAAATCGAGGTCGTCGGGACGGATCTGAGTGCGGAGGTTGTCCGACGCGCACGGGAGGGGGTCTACTCGCAGTTCGAGGTGCAGCGCGGCCTGCCCGTGCAGATGCTGGTGAAGCACTTCAAGCAGCAAGGAGGGCAGTGGCGCATTTCTGAAGCGATGCGTGCCGTGGCCCGATTCGAGACGGGGAACCTGCTCGCCGACCTGCGGCATCTCGGCCGCTTCGACATCGTCTTCTGCCGCAACGTGCTGATCTACTTCGACGCGCCGACCAAGACCCGCGTCCTCTCGGCCCTGGCGGAGCGGCTGGCGCCGGACGGTGTTCTCTACCTCGGGGGAGCTGAAACCGTGCTTGGCCTGACGGACCGATTTACGGTCATCGAGGGTGAGCGAGGGGTCTATGCCCCTGTCGGCGGTCCGAAGCCGGTGCTCGCGGTGTAGGTCCAGCCCGGGTGGGTCAGGAGAGAGGTCAAGCTCCTGGCCTGCTTGGAGCGGACAGCACTGAGGGCCGGGTGGTCTCCTCCGGAAAGGAGATCACCCGGGCCTCCGGGCAGGCTGGGCGGCACGAGGCCGCCCACAGCTTGCTTCAGGCCGCGGCGTGGCTCGTTTGCGGGGCGGTGGCGAGAAAGCCTGCCGGGTTGCGGACGGAGTTGGAAGGGTCCCGCAGCACGTAGCCGCGCCCCCATACCGTGCCGATCAGCTCGTCGCATCCGGCCTGGGCAAGCTTCTTGCGGAGCTTGCAGATGAAGACGTCGATGATCTTCACCTCCGGCTCGTCCATGCCGCCGTAGAGGTGGTTCAGGAACGCCTCCTTGGTCA
>JBHTFH010000004.1:0-187842 GCA_042666135.1 Roseomonas sp. GCM10028921
ACCTTGCCCGGCGGCCCCTGGAAGCCGATCAGCTCGCCCAAGAGGATCAGGTGCCCCGTCGAGGAGATCGGCAGGAACTCCGTCAGACCCTCGACAATCCCCATCAGCAGCGCCGAGAGCAGACCAGCGACGTCCATCAGAAACATCCCGTGGGGTGAGGTGGAGGAGCGGAGGCGCCCGGCCGGTCTTTAGCTCCGCCCCCTCCCGGCGGCCAGCCACGCCCCCCGGCCGACTCCGCCCCTGGCCGACTCTGGCCGGACGGGCGCATTCTCGCCCCGTCCACGGGGGCAAGGGCCGCCCGGGGCCAGACATGCGGGAACCGCCATGCCCCTCCGCATCCTCCTCCTCGCCGCCGGCGCGGTCGCCGCCCTTCTCGTCGCCCAGGACGCGCCGAATCTCGGGGTGGTCCAGTGCATGGTCGCGGTCGGGCTGATCGCCCACCTCGTCGGCCTGCGGGCCCTACTCAACCGGCGCTGACCGGTGACCCTGACCGGTGACCCTGACCGGCGGCGCTGATTGCCCGGCGCTTCCGCCCGCGGCGCCCTTGCCGCAGACTTGGCCGATGCTCCTCCTCGAGATCACGCTGGCGCTGCTGGCCGTCTGCCTCGGCTTCGCCATCGTGGCCCGCCGCACCCGGTTGCCCTATGCGGTGGTCCTCATCCTCGGCGGCATGGCGCTCGCCTTTATCCCCGGCCTGCCGCGGGTGGAGCTGGACCCCACGGTCGCCCTCGCGGCCTTCCTTCCCCCGCTGCTGCAGGCCAGCGCTTGGCGCACGGACTGGCAGGAGTTCCGCTCGAATCTCCGCCCCATCCTGCTGCTCGCAGTCGGCGCCGTGCTCTTCACCGCGGCCTGTGTGGCGGTCGTGGCGAAGCTCCTGCTGCCCGACCTTCCCTGGGCGGCCGCCATCGCGCTGGGCGCCGTCGTCGCCCCGCCCGATGCGGTGGCGGCCTCCTCCGTCCTCCAGCGCCTGCCCCTGCCCCGCCGGATCGTGACGGTGCTGGAGGGCGAGAGCCTGATGAACGACGCCTCGGCCCTCGTCCTCTTCCGCCTCGCCGTCGGCGCGCTGGCGGTGGGGGGGAGCGTCGCGCCGGCCATGGCCGCCCTCACCTTCCTCGGCGTCGCGCTCGGCGGGCTGGCCGTGGGCTTTGGGATCGCCTGGGTCGCCGCGCGCGTCCTGCCACGGCTGGGCGAGACGCCGCTCGAGATCGCCTTCACCTTCCTCGTCGCCTACGGCGCCTTCCTGCTGGCGGAACGGCTGCACGTCTCCGGCGTCATCGCCGTGGTCACGGCGGGCATCCTCCTCGCCCAGCGCCAGCGCGCGCTGCTGACGCCGCGGACGCGGGTGGAGGCCTTCGCCACCTGGAGCTTCGTAGAGTTCGCCCTCACCAGCCTCGTCTTCATCCTCGTCGGCCTCCAGCTCAACGGCATCCTGGAGCGGCTGGGCGAGTACTCGCTCGGCGCCCTCGCCGGCGCGGCCCTCGCCCTCTCGGCGGCGCTCATCCTCTCTCGCCTGGCCTGGGTGATGCCCTTCGCCTGGCTGCCGCGCCTCGTCCCGGCGCTGGCGCGTGACGAGCGCCTGCCGGAGCCGCGCCACGCCGCGATCATCGGCTGGGCGGGGATGCGGGGCGTGGTCTCGCTGGCCACCGCCCTCGCCCTCCCGCTGGAGGTGCCGCATCGCGACCTCCTGATCTTCCTCGCCTTCGTCGCGATCCTTGCCACGCTGGTCGTGCAGGGGACGACGCTCGAATGGCTCATCCTGCGCCTCGGCGCGGTCGAGCCCAGCCGGCAGGGGATGAGCCGCCCCGAGGCGACCGCGCGCCGCCTCATGGCCGAGGCGGCGCTGGCCGAGGTGGAGGGGCGCCTCGACAGCCCGCTGGACGGCGCCATCGCGCGCGACCTCGTGGGCGAGTTCCGGGACATCTCCCGCGTCTTCGCCGGCGTCTCCCGCGGCGGACCGCAGGCCGAGCTGCGGGCGCGGCTGCAGATCCGGCTCGCGGCGCTCCGCGCCTCGCGCAAGCGCCTCCTGCAGCACCAGAGCGAGGACGGGCTGTCGGACGATATGCTCACCAGCCTTCTCGCCGAGACGGACCATGAGGAGCTGCGGCTGATGCAGCAGCTCGCCCAGGCCCGGTAGGACGGCGCGATAAGACGGGGCGCGGCGAGGCGCGGCGGCTACCCGCCCCGCGCCACCGCGAGCTGCGACCGCGCGCCCGACACCATGGCGCTCACGTCGCTGCCCATGGTGGCGTAGTCGAAGCCCATCCCGTGCATCCGCCGGACATAGGCGCCGGTGAAGCAGTGCAGGCCCGCGAACTTCCCCCGCTCCGCGCAGGCGCGCAGGATCCTCCCGTAGAGGGCGAGCAACTCTGGCTCCTCCCTCTCCATCACGGGCGGGAGCCCCCACATGGAGATGCCGAGATCGGTCGGGCCGACATAGATCCCGTCCACCCCCGGCACGTCGAGGATCGCCTCCAGGTTTTCCACCGCCTCCCGCGTCTCGATCATGGGGAGGCAGAGGACGTCCTCGTTCGCCCGGGCAAAATAGGTGCCGGGCTCCCCGTAGATCCCGGCTCGGCTCGGCCCGTTGGAGCGGGTGCCCGCGGGCGGGTAGCGGCAGGCCGAGACGAAAGCCTGCGCCTGCTCCGGCGTATTCACCATGGGGCAGATCAGCCCCTGCGCCCCGGCATCCAGCAGCTTGCCCGCGATGCCCGGCTCGTTCCAGGGCAGCCGCGCCAGCGGCACGGGGCCGTGGGCCTGCATTCCTTGGAAGCAGGCGACGGCGGAGAGGAAGTCCTGCACCCCGTGCTGGAGATCGACCGTCAGGCTGTCGAAGCCCACCCCCGCCATCATCTCGGCGGCATAGGCGGAGGGGATGGCAAGCCACCCGTTCACCGTCTTCCGCCCGGCCTTCCAGGCCTCCTTCAGCTTGTTCGCCACTCCGTCGCCTCCCGCTTCGGCGCCTCCGGCGGGCCGGGAGGCCCGACGCGGCGCCACGCCACTCTTCCTCTCCCGCGGCCGCCGTGCAATCCGCTCCCCCCGCCGCGCGCAACCGGCGCCGCGGCCCCGCGCTAGTCAGATGCCCGCCGGCGCGAGCGCGCGCGGGGGAGGGAGCCATGTCGCCCCGGCCAGACGTGCCCGATCCCAGTCCCGGCCTCGCCGAGAGGCTCGCCGCTGCCCTTGCCACGGGCGCCATCCGCCCCGCCTTCCAGCCGGTGATGGACCTGCGGAGCGGGGCGGTCGCCGGATTCGAGGTGCTCGCCCGCTGGACCGATGACCATCTCGGCCCCGTCCCGCCCGCTCGCTTCATCGCCGTGGCGGAGAGCGCCGGCCTCATCGCCCCCCTCACCGCCCATCTCATCCGCGCCGCCTGCACGCCGGCCCGCGCCTGGGCCGGAAGCTTCCGCTTGGCCTTCAACATCGCACCCATCCACCTGCAGGACCCCCTCATGCCCGCCCTGTTCGAGGACAGTGTGCGGGAGGCGGGCTTTCCCATCGCGCGCACCGCGATCGAGCTGACCGAGACCGCCGCCATCACCGATGCCGAGGCCGCGCGAGCGGGGGCGGACCGGCTGCGCGCGCAGGGCGCACGCCTCTCCCTCGACGATTTCGGCACGGGCCATTCGAGCCTCGCCCGGCTGCAATCGCTTCCCTTCGACGAGATCAAGGTCGACGGCGGCTTCGTCCAGGGGATGGAGCGGGCGGCGACGGGCCGCGCCATCGTCGGCGCCGTGATCGGCCTCGGCCGGGCGCTGGGCGTGCCGGTGGTGGCCGAGGGGGTGGAGACGGCGGCCCAGGCCGGAGCGCTGGTCGCCCTCGGCTGCGACTTCGGCCAGGGATGGCTCTTCGGCCGTCCCCTCCCGCCCGAGGGCGTGCCGGAGCTGCTCCGCGCGCGGGGGGAGGCGCCCTGGCCGCCGCCCGCCCCGGCCCCCTCGCCCGAGCAGCAGCTCGCCCGGCTCGAAGCCGCCTACGAGGCCGCGCCGGCCGGGCTCCTCTCCGTGGACCGCGCCCTGCGCGCGCGCACCGCCAGCCGGCACGGCGCCGCGCTGCTGGGGCTGGAACTGCGGGGGCTGCCCGGCCGCCCGCTGGCCGAGATCGACCCCGCCCTCGCCGCCCATGCCCGGGCCGATCTCGACCGCGCGCGGCTGGGCGAGCCGATCCCGCCACGCCTGCTCGCCCTGGGCATGAACGGCCGCACCGTCCTCCTCGCGGCCCGCCCCACGCGGGACGGGAATGGCGAGCTGCTCGGCCTCTCCCTCGTACTTACCGAGGTCCTGGGCGCGGGCTAGGGCCCTGGCGGAGGCCGATGAGCAACGCCGCGCGCCAGGGCCAGCACTACAGTTGCGCATCGCAGGCGCATCCCAAAGGTGCTTATCGCCCCGGTGGGTTGAGCAACTGTAGTGTTAGCCCTTATTGGCCTGTCTCCGTTGCACCCGGAGGCGCTTGCGGGCGGTCTTTCGGCTGCGCTTAGGTCTGATACGCACGACGCCACATCCCCCACGTAAGTTGGAACGTTGGACCATAGCAAGCTAGCCTCCGACTGCAAACGGAGGGCGTGGCGGGTCAGGGGCACCGATATAGGGATGCGCAACTGTCGTGCTAGGCTGCGGCCATGACCGCGCCGACCGCGAACCCCCTGCCCGGCCCCGCCTGGCGCGTCCTCTCCGAGACCGCGCCGCTGCGCGAGGTGCTGCTCTGCCCGCCCGACCACTATCGCTGGATCCCCACCAACAGCATCGTCCGGCGCACGCTTGCCGGCGATAACCAGGCGCCCGCTGCGGCGCATCTGAAGGCCCAGCACGCCGAGCTCGTCCACGCCATCGGGCAGGGCGGCGCCGAGGTGCGGCTGATCGCGCCCGAGCCCCACCTGCCCTACATGGCCTACACGCGCGACAGCGTGGTCGTGACCCATCGCGGCCCCGTGCTCTGCCAGCTCGAGCGCCCGCAGCGGCGCGGGGAATACGCCGCGCTGATCGACTTCCACGCCGCCCACGGGAGCACCTTCTGGCGCAAGTCGAACACCGGCACGCTGGAGGGCGGGGACATCCACATCATCCGCCCCGGCCTCGCCGCCATCGGGGCCTCGGGCGGCCGCACGGACCGCGCAGGGGCCGACCAGCTCGCGGGGTGGCTGCGGGAGGAGGGATGGGAGGTGCGCGTCGAGGAGTTCGACGAGCACTTCCTCCATCTCGACGTGCTCTTCTGCATGGCCGCCGACAACCTCGCCGTCGCCTGCGAGGAGGTGCTCGACCCCGCCTTCCTCGACTGGCTGCGCGGCCACGGCATCCGCTGGATCCCCGTGCCCTACCGCGCCGCCATGTCGCTCGGCTGCAACATCCTCGCCCTGGGCAACGGGCGCGTGATATCGGCCCGCGAGAGCATGGACCTCAACGCCGCCCTCCGCGCGGAGGGGCTGGAGGTGCTGGACCCCGCCCTCTCTCTCTTCACCGCGGGCGGGGGCGGCCCCCACTGCCTCACCTGCCCCCTGCGCCGCGACGCCTGACACGGAACCCGCCATGACCGCCCAGACACGCCCCGTCGACCACGTCATCGCCGCCGCCCGCGAGTTCCTGGGCGAGCGCGTCACGGTCAACACCGCCATCCGCGAGCAGCACGCGCGCGGCGAGGACACCACCACCCCCGTGCTGCCGGACGCGGTGATCTTCGCCGAGACCACGGAGGAGGTGTCGCAGGTCGTCGCGCTCTGCCACCGCCACGACGTGCCCGTAATCGCCTTTGGCGCCGGCACCTCGCTGGAGGGGCATGTCACCCCCGTGCGCGCCGGCATCAGCCTCGACCTCTCGCGCATGAACGCGATCATCGATGTCAGCCAGGACGACATGGACTGCCTCATCGAGCCCGGGGTGACGCGCCACCAGCTCAACGACCACCTGCGCGACCAGGGGCTGTTCTTCCCCGTCGATCCTGGCAGCCACTGCACGATCGGCGGCATGTGCGCCACCCGTGCCTCCGGCACCAACGCCGTGCGCTACGGCACGATCCGCGAGAACGTGATGGGGCTGGAAGTCGTGCTGGCGGACGGCCGCGTCATCAACACGGGCAGCCGCACGCGCAAGGCGGCGAACGGCTACGACCTGACCCGGCTGATGATCGGCAGCGAGGGCACGCTCGGCATCATCACCAAGATCCGGCTGCGCCTGCACGGCATCCCCGAGGCCACCTCCGCCGCCGTGGTGCAGTTCCCGGAGATGCGCGGCTGCGTCGAATCCGTGATCCAGGTGATGCAGCTCGGCATTCCCGTCGCGCGGATCGAGCTGCTGGACGAGGTGCAGATGGCCGCCTGCATCGCCTACTCGAAGCTGGAGGCGCTCGATCCCCTCCCCACCCTCTTCCTCGAGTTCCACGGCACCGAGGCCGGGGTGCGCGAGCAGGCGGAGGCGGTGAAGGAGATGGTCACCGAGATGGGCGGCCTCGGCTTCGCCTGGGCGGCTGACCAGGAGACGCGCAACAAGCTCTGGACCGCGCGGCACAACGCCTACTACGCCGCCATCGCCACCGGCCCGAATCTGCGCGGCGTGACCACCGATGTCTGCGTGCCCATCTCGTGCCTGACGGACGCCATCCTCGGCGCGAAGGAGGACATCCTCGCCTCCGGCCTCTCCGCCCCCTTGGTGGGCCATGTCGGCGACGGCAACTTCCACACCGTGATCCTCGTGGATCAGGGGGATCCCACCGCGCTCGACCGCGCCTGGGCGCTGGACCGCCAGATCGTCGCCCGCGGCCTCTCCCTCGGCGGCACCTGCTCGGGGGAGCACGGGGTGGGCATGGGCAAGGCCGAGTTCCTGGAGCAGGAGCACGGGATGGAGGCGCTGACGGTGATGCGCAGCATCAAGGATGCGCTCGACCCCAAGGGCATTCTTAACCCCGGCAAGATCTTCCGCAACTGACCACGCCCGCCTGACCAGGAACGACCCCGGCCCTATGCAGGGCCGGGGCGCGGAGAGAACGCCCCTGTCCAGCCCCGATCATTCCAGCACCGGATACATGCGGGAGGCTTCGCTCGCCTTCGCCGCGCCCCTCCTGGCCCTCGCCCTCGGCCATGTGCTCTCGAACCTCGTCCGCACCCTGCCCGCCATCGCGGCCGACCTGCTGGGACGCGACCTCGGGGTGACGGCGAGCGGCCTGGCGTCGCTGACCGGCAGCTACAACCTTGCCTTCGCCCTCGCCCAGGTGCCCGTGGGCGTGGCGCTGGACCGCTTCGGCACTCGCCGCACCGCCCTCGGCCTGCTCGCCGTCACCGGCGCGGGCTCGGTCCTCGCGGCGCTGGCGGGGGGCGTGGCGGGGTTCCTCCTCGCCCAGATCGTGCTCGGCCTCGGCTGCTCGGGGATGCTCATGTGCCCCATCACCTACGCCGCCAAGCGCCTCAGCCCCGGCCAGTTCGGCCTCTGGTCCGGCCTCGTCCAGGCCTTCGGGAATTGCGGGATGCTGCTCTCGGCCAGCCCGCTGGCCCTGCTGGTGGAGGCGACGGACTGGCGAGCGGGATACCTTGCCTGTGCCGGCCTCGCGGTGCTCACCCTGCTTCTCGTCGCCCTGCTGGTCCGGGGCGAGGCGGGCGCCGGCCCCGGGCGCGGCCTGGCCGCAGATGCGCGGGAGGTGCTGCGCCTCGCCGCCTCGCGCCGGCTGAGAGGGGTCGTGGTCCTCGCCTTCGCCTCCTTCGCGGTGGTGATCGGCGTGCGCGGGCTGTGGGGCGGGCCCTGGCTGATGGAGGAGAAGGGCCTGCCGCGGGTAGAGGCGGGCAACATCCTCCTGCTCGCCACCGCGGCCCTCGTCATCGGCCCCGCCCTCTGGGGAATCGCGGACCGGCGCTTCGGCCACCGCCGGGCGCTGCTCGCCTGGGGGCATCTCGGCGCCGCCGGCGCCCTCGCCCTCACGGCGCTCGGTGGGCCGGGCGGGCCCTTCGGCATGCTGCCCCCGGTCTGGGACGCGGCGACGCTGCTCGGCTTCTTTCTTCTGATCTCGGTCCAGCCGCTGGCCTTCGCGGCCACGCGCGCGGCCGTCCCGCCCGAGGTGGCGGGGAAGGCGCTGGCTGGGGTGAACCTCTCCTTCTTCGCCGGCGCCGCGGCCCTCCAGGCGCTGTCCGGCCCGGTGGTCTCGGCGGCTGGCACGGGGGCCGGGCTGCTTTTCCTCGCCCTCGCCACCGCGCTGGCCGCGCTCGGCTACCTTCTCCTCACCCGGCGCGCGGGCTGAGGGAGCGGCACTAGCCGGCCAGAGCGCGGGTCAGCCCCGCCGCGGCCTCGGCCACCAGCGGCTTCACGCGCTCCACCTCCGGCCAGAGCCGCTCGCTCGAACCGGAGAGGGTGAGGGCACCGCAGAGCCGCCCGCCCGGAAGGAAGACGGGGGCGGAGATGGCCGCCGCGTCGAGCTCGCGGCTGCCCTGGGTGACGATGACGGGGTGGGTGCCGGGAGCCGCTTCGGGCGCGGCCTCCGCCGTCTCGTCCGACATTGCGTCCCAGATGGCGAAGACCTTTCCCGTGGCCGCGCCGCCGAGGGGCATGAGGTCGCCCGCCTGCACGGCGACGCGGAGCGTCCGCGGCGGCGCCGCGCGGTAGAGGCAGACCCGGCGCTCCTCATCGGCCCGCACCCAGAAGGTGGCGCCCTGCCCCGTGGCCTCCGTCAGCGAATCGAGCACGGGCGGCACCAGCGCCTCCAGACCGAGGCTGCGGGTGTAGAGCGAGCCCCAGTGAAGCAGCATGGGCCCAGGCGACCAGGAGCCGTCCGCGTTGCGCTTCACGCAGCAGTGCTTCTCCAGCGAGGCGAGCAGCCGCAGGATCGTGCTCTTGTAAAGGCCCGTGCGCGCGGCAAGCACGCGCAACGGCAGGGCCGCGTCCCCCGGGCGAAAGGCGCTGAGCACCGTCATCGCCCGACCGACCGCCGCAACCCCCGAGGCCGTGGAGGGCGGGGACAGGAGTCGCCCCCGGGCCGCCCGCGTCCCGTTGCCGGACGGGGGAACCGGCCCGTCCAGCAGGGCGGAGGCTTCGAGCCTCGCGAGGATGGGTTCCAAGATAGCATCTCCTTCGCGGCAGGCGCCCGGCCCCGTGCCGGACGGGGCGCTGCAACATACTGGCCGACTATTCACCAAGGTTCGTTGCGTCTGAAAGATATTTGTGCCGCACAGCAGAACGGTTCGGACAAATATGTGAAAGAGTATCAACTATAGAAACATTCTTCACAAGGAAACGAGCAGGACAGACCAAACTGAACCGTGCGGTTCAGCCTTCTTGCAGCCCGGCCACGATTCCGCCACATCGGCGCCATGACGCGCCGCAAAAGCCATCCAGGTCCCCAAGCGGCCCTGGCCCCCCGGTCCGTGCCACGGGCCATGCAGGGAGGACTGCGCAGGTCGGCCCTCCTGGCCATCCCTTTGCTCGGCCTGCTCGCGCTCGCCGCACCCGCCCAGGCGCAGTTCGGCCCGCAGGGGCCGCCCGCCGTGGGCGTGATGGAGGCCGCGCGCCGCCCGGTGACCGAGAGCACCGAGTTCGTCGGCCGCGTCGAAGCGGTGGAGCGGGTAGACATCGTCGCCCGGATCACCGGCTTTCTGCAGGAGCGTCTGTTCCAGGAAGGGCAGGAGGTCAAGCGTGGCGACCCGCTCTACCGGATCGAGCGCCAGACCTTCGAGGCCGAGCTCGCCCGCGCCCAGGCGAACATCGCCTCCGCCGAGGCAGAGGTGGCCAATGCCCGCGTCACCCTCTCCCGCGCGCAGGAGCTGACTCGCACCGGGGCCGGCACCCGGGTCGCGCTCGACAACGCGACGGCGCAGGAGCGCACGGCCAACGCCCAGCTCGTTGCCGCCCGCGCCGCCGCCCGGACGGCGGAGGTGAATCTCGGCTACACCGAGATCGCCTCCCCCATCGACGGCAAGATCGGCCGCACCAACGTCACGGTCGGCAACGTCGTCGGGCCGCAGACGGGGACGCTGGCCACCATCGTCAGCCAGGATCCCATGCGCGTCTCCTTCCCCATCTCCCAACGCCAGGCGCTGGAGTTGCGGGACCGCTACGCCTCCCGCGGCGGGGCGGAGGCCGTGCAGATCCGCTTCCGCACGGCGGACGGCAAGACCTATCCCGAGATCGGCCGCATTGAGTTCATCGACAACCAGATCAACCGCGCCACCGACAGCATCCTCGTCCGCGCCCGTGTGTCCAACCCGCCGCGCGAGGGGGGAGACCGCGCGCTCATCGACGGCCAGTTCGTGACGGTCTTCGTGCAGGGCGTCGAGCCCGTGCTAGCCATCACCATCCCCCGCGCCGCCGTCCTCCAGGACCAGCAGGGCAGCTACGCCTTCATCGTGGACGGCGAGAGCAAGGCCCAGCGCCGCAACCTCCGCCTCGGCCGCAACACGCCGGAGACGGCGGTGGTGGAGGAGGGGCTTAACCCCGGGGACCGGGTGATCGTCGAGGGCATCCAGCGCGTCCGCGCGGGCCAGCAGGTGAACGCGGCGCCGGCCGGCGCCCCGCCCGGGCCGGGAGGCGGCGCCCCCGGTGCCCCGGGCGGCGGAAGTGCGGCGGCCGGCAACGGTCCTGCCAGCGCGGCCCCGGGCGGCGCGAACCAGGGCACTGCCCAGGGCGCCCCCGGCGGCGCCGGCGCCTCCCCGCCCGGCGCCCCGGCTGCGCCGAACACCGGCGGCCCCGGCACCAGCCAGCCCCAGGCCGCGACGCCCCCCGCCAACCAGTCCGGCCAGGCGCGGTAGGCCCCGATGATCTCCGGCACTTTCGTCGATCGCCCCCGGCTGGCGATCGTCATTGCGCTCCTCACCCTCATCGCGGGCGCGATCTCCCTTATCCGCATCCCGGTGTCCCAGTTCCCGGACATCGTCCCGCCCCAGGTCTCGGTCGCCGCCCGCTATCCCGGCGCCTCGGCCACCGTGATCGAGCAGACGATCGGGCAGGTGCTGGAGGGGCAGATCAACGGCGTGGACCGCATGATCTACATGCGCTCCAACTCCGCCAATGACGGCACCTACTCCCTGAACGTCTCCTTCCAGCTCGGCACCGACCCCGACCTGGCGACGGTGAACGTGAACAACCGCGTCCAGGCCGCCATGGCCCGGCTGCCGAGCGAGGTCCAGCGCAGCGGGGTCACCGTCCGCAAGCAGTCCTCGGCCGTGCTGATGTTCGCCTTCCTCTACGCCAAGGGGGGCGGGCTCGACCCGCTGTTCCTCTCGAACTACTTCACCATCAACATGCTCGACGACCTCGCCCGCGTGGCCGGCGTCGGCCAGGTGAACGTCTTCGGCGCGCAGGACTACTCCATGCGCATCTGGTTCGAGACGGACCGCCTGATCTCGCTGAACATGACGCCGCAGGACGTGATCGCCGCCATCCAGGGCCAGAACGTCCAGGCCGCGGTGGGCCGCCTGGGCGGGCGCCCGATCGGGGACGACCAGTCCTTCCAGATCAACCTTGAGACCCGCGGCCGCCTCCAGAGCCCGGAGGAGTTCGGCAACATTGTTGTCCGCGCCAACCAGGACGGCTCGGTGCTCCGCGTGCGCGACGTGGCGCGCGTCGAGATCGGCGCGGCGAACATGGACACGGAGAACCGGTTCAACGGCCAGCCCGCCATCGCCTTCGGCATCTACCTCGCACCCGGCGCGAATGCCGTGCAGGTCTCGGGCGCCGTTAAGCAGCGCCTGCAGGAACTCTCGGCCCGCTTCCCCCAGGGGCTGGATACCGAGGTCTTCTACGACAGCTCGGACTTCGTGAACGAGACAATCCATGAGGTCATCAAGACCCTGCTGGAGGCCTTCGTCCTCGTCGTCATCGTCGTCTACCTCTTCCTCGGCTCCTGGCGGGCGACGATCATCCCGACCATCGCGGTGCCCGTCTCCCTCATCGGTGCCTTTATCATTCTGCTGGGCCTCGGCTACTCGGCCAACACCGTCTCCCTCCTGGCCATGGTGCTCGCCATCGGCATCGTGGTGGACGACGCCATCGTCGTGGTCGAGAACGTCGAGCGCGTGATGGAGGAGCATCCGGAGCTCTCCACCGCAGATGCCACGAAGAAGGCGATGGGCGAGATCACGGCGCCGATCATCGCCATCACCCTCGTCCTTCTGTCCGTCTTCGTCCCCATTGCCTTCATCCCCGGCCTCTCGGGCGAGCTGTTCCGCCAGTTCGCGGTGACGATCTCCGCGGCGATGGTCATCTCGGCCATCAACGCCCTCACCCTCTCCCCGGCCCTCTGCGCCATCATCCTCAAGCCCCATCACGGGCCCCGGCGCGGGCCGATCGGCTATGTGCTGCGCGGCATCGACTGGACGCGGGACCGCTATGCCGGGGGCGTGCGGCGGCTGGTGCGCGTCTCCTTCCTCTCCCTGCTGCTGACCGCCGGCTTCGGCTTCGGCATCTGGACCATCAGCAAGGTGACGCCGACGGGCTTCCTGCCGCAGGAGGACCAGGGCGCCTTCTTCGTCCAGGCCCAGTTGCCGCCCGGCGCCAGCGTCTCCCGCACGCGCGAGGTGGTGCGCCAGATCGAGGAGATCGTCCGCCCCATCCCCTCCGTGCAGGGCACGCTGGGCATCGTCGGCTTCTCCCTCATCGATGGCGGGGCCCAGTCCAACTCCGCCTTCATGGTCATCCGCATGAGGCCCTTCGCCGACCGCGAGGGGGTAGCCAACAGCGTGCAGGCCGCGATCGGCCGGGTGTTCGGAACCACCCAGGGCATCCGCACGGCCAATATCTTCGCCTTCAACCTGCCGCCCATCGTGGGCCTCGGGACCGGCGGCGGCTTCGAGTACATCCTGCAGGACTACCAGGGCCGCGACATCAACGACCTCGCCGCCGCCATGAACGGGCTGATCGTGCCGGCGAACGGGGACCCGAATCTGACGGCCGTCTTCTCCACCTTCTCGCCCAACAATCCCTCCCTCTACCTGGAGGTGGACCGCGACAAGGCGCAGGCGCTCGGCGTTCCGATCAGCAGCGTCTTCACGACGCTACAGGCGGCGCTGGGCGGCATCTACGTCAACGACTTCAATCTCTACGGCCGCGTCTGGCAGGTGAACATCCAGGCCGAGGCCGCGGACCGCAACGACGTGGACGACATCTGGCGCCTCTACGTTCGCAACAGCAGCGGCGACATGGTGCCGCTCCGCTCCTTCGCGGAGATCCGCACCGTCCTCGGCCCGCAGACCATCTTCCGCTACAACAACTACCGCGCCATCTCGATCAACGGCGCCCCCCGGCCCGGTGTCTCCTCCGGCCAGGCGCTTGCGGCGATGGAGGGGCTGTCGGAGCGCGTGCTGCCCAACGGCTACGGGTATGCCTGGACCGGCACCGCCTACCAGGAGAAGCTGGCGACGGGGCAGACGGCCTACATCCTCGCCCTCGCCGTCCTCTTCGCCTACCTCTTCCTCGTCGCCCTCTACGAGAGCTGGACCATCCCGATTCCGGTCCTGCTCTCGATCGCGGTGGGGGTGCTCGGCTCCTTCGTCGCCATCCTGCTGGGCAAGCTGTCGCTCGACATCTACGCCCAGATCGGCCTCGTCGTGCTGATCGCGCTGGCGGCGAAGAACGGCATCCTCATCATCGAGTTCGCCAAGGAGGCGCGCGAGCGCGGCATGCCCATCCGCGAGGCGGCGGCCGAGGGCGCGCGGCTTCGCTTCCGCGCAGTGATGATGACCTCCATCGCCTTCATCCTCGGCCTCGTGCCGCTGGTCACGGCGGAGGGGGCCGCGGCCGTCTCGCGCCGCGCTGTGGGCACGCCCGTCTTCGGCGGGATGCTCGCGGCCTCGATCATCGGCATCTTCATGATTCCAATGCTCTACGTCGTGTTCCAGTCCGTGCGCGAGCGGGTGAAGGGCTGGTTCGGCCCCCGCGAGCCGAAGGTGGGACCGCCCTCCACTGGCACGCCTGCCGACACGCACTGAGCCCTGCGGCACGGCCCGCGCCTTTACGGGTGCGGGCCGTTGCGACTCGCTGATTGGGACGCGTAGAATGCCGAATCACTCGTAAAGCGCGACCGGCATGTGCTCTCTCTGCAGCCAGGGAACGATCAAGTGGCACCGCGCGGCCGCCCTGCCGGAGGGAGCGGCCTTTGTGCCGGCGGAGGACGCACCGGCCGCCCTCGGGATCGAGGTGCAGGCGCTGCTCTACAACACCAATCCCGGCTGGAGCGGCGTCATCGGCCGGGGCGGCGTGGTGAACTACAGCTTCGCTCAGACGCCCGAGGGGATGGCGGGCAGCCTACCCGGCTTCGCCCCCCTCACCCCGGTGCAGATGAACTCCGCACGTCAAGCCCTCGCCTCCTGGTCCGGCGCTTCCGGGATCGCCTTCGTCGAGATTCCCGATCGCGCCGGGGGAAATGGGGTGGATATTCGCTTCATGCACGGGGAGCTGCCCTCCGGCACCGCGGGCACGGGCCAGTACCCGCCCTACGGCGCCATCACCCTCTCCTCCTCGCTCTACGCCAACGATCCCATGGCGCCCGGCAGCTACGGCTATCTCGTCCTCCTGCACGAGATCGGCCACGCGCTGGGCCTGAAGCACCCGTTCGAGTCGACCTTGGGCAACCGGGCCACGCTCCCGGCCACGATGGACAACCGGCAGAGCACGGTGATGTCCTACAACCAGTCGGGTCCCATCCCGGCCGGCATCGCGCCCTTCGACCACGCGGCCATCACCTATCTCTACGGAAGCCAGGCCTCCGAGCCCGGCTGGGCCACCCGCGCGCATTACGACGCGGGAACCGACTCCGTCATCCTGCCCGGTGACGGCACAGCTGAGACGATCTGGGGCACGAGCCGGCGCTCGGGCCTTTTCGGCGAGGGCGGGGACGACAGGCTGCTGGGCGGCTCGGGGGACGAGTGGCTGGCCGGCGGCGCGGGCATCAACAGCGTGCAGGGCGGAAGGGGCATCGACACCCTGGCCCTCGAGGGCGGCCGTCAAGGCACGGTGCTGACCCGCACGCTCGACGACATCGACTATATCGACGGCAGCCGGGTGAACGCCTATCGCGGCGACGCGACCAGCAGCGTGGAGCGGACGAGCTTCTCGGGGGTGGAGAACTTTGCCTTCCTCGACGGCCGCCTCGTCTTCGCTCATTCAGACCCGGCCATGCAGGTCTATCGCATCTACCAGGCCGCGCTGGGCCGCGCGCCGGACAGCTGCGGGTTGAACGGGTGGGTCGAGGCCGTGGAGGGTGGCGCGCCGCTCGACGGCATCGCCGCCGGCTTCATCCGAAGCGCCGAGTTCACGGCCCGCTTCGGCTTGCTGGACGATGCCGGCTTCGTCGCCCGCACCTACCAGAACGTGCTCGGCCGCGCGCCGGACCCCGCGGGCGCCTCCGGCTGGACGAGCAGCCTCGCCTCGGGGATGAGCCGGGAAACGATGCTGATCGGCTTCTCAGAGTCGCTGGAGTTCAAGGCGAATCTTCTGCCCGGCCTCGCGAACGGGCTCTGGGACCAGGACGAGAACGCCGCCGCTGCCGCCCGGGTCTACCAAGCCACGCTGGGCCGCCACCCCGAGGAGGCCGGGCTGCACGGCTGGGTCGCCGCGCTGGATGCCGGCATGCCGCTGCAGACCATGGTGCAGAGCTTCCTGGACAGCCCAGAATCCCGCGCCCGCTACGGCCAGCCGGACGATGCGGGCTTTGTGACGCTGCTCTACCAGAACGTGCTCGGCCGTGCGCCGGACCCCACCGGCTTCGCCGCCTGGACGCAGGTCCTGCAGGCCGGCGCGGCGGACCGCCCGGGGGTCGTGGTCGGCTTCTCGGAGAGCACCGAGTTCCAGATCTCGACCCAGGGATGGATCGAGGGCGGCATCGTCTTCGCCTGACCCGCTGATGCCACCCCTTCACGCCGCCCCACCCCTTCCCCCATGATCCGCCCCACGGATCGATAGAGGAGCGCGTCATGGCGAAATTCGGCCTCAGCCAGCCCCTGCGCCGCGTGGAGGACCCCCGCCTGCTGAAAGGCGGCGGGCGCTACACGGACGACCTCGTGCCCCAGGGTGTCGCGGCCGGCGCGGCGGTGGGCTACATCCTCCGCTCACCCCACGCCCATGCGCGCATCCTCTCCATCGACACAGGTGTGGCGGCCGACATGCCGGGCGTGCTCGCCGTGCTGACCGCGGAGGACTGGAAGGCCGAGGGGCTGGGCGAAATCCCCTGCGCCATCCCGATGAAAAACCGGGACGGCTCGCCGCGCGGTGACACGCCCCGGGGCGGGCTGGCCGACGGCGTCGTCCGCCATGTTGGCGACCCTGTCGCCTTCATCGTGGCCGAGACGCATGGCGCGGCGCGCGACGCCGCCGAGGCGGTGGAGGTGGATTACGAGATGCTCCCCTCCGCCACCGACCTCGCCACGGCGACGGAGCCGGGGCAGCCCCAGGTCTGGCCGGGGATCCGGGACAACGTCGTCTTCGACTGGGAGACCGGGAACCGCGAGGAGACCGACCGCCTCTTCGCCGGGGCGGCGCATGTCACCCGCGTGACGGTGGTGAACAACCGCGTCGTCGTCGCCTCCATGGAGGGGCGCGCGGCGCTGGCCGAGTACGACCCGGCGACGGAGCGCTTCACCCTCCATGCCGGCACCCAGGGAAGCTGGCCGCTGAAGGACACGCTGGCCAAGGTCTTCGGCGTCTCGAAGGAGAGGCTGCGCGTCGTCACCCACGATGTCGGCGGCGGCTTCGGGATGAAGATCTTCACCTATCCAGAATACGGCCTCTGCATGATGGCCGCGCGCCGCCTCGGCCGCCCCGTGCGCTGGACGAGCGAGCGCACCGAGGCCTTCCTCTCCGACACCCACGGGCGGGACAACATCACCACCGGCGAGTTGGCGCTGGACAGCGACGGCAAGTTCCTCGCGATGCGCACGCGGAACATCGCCAATATGGGCGCCTACCTCTCCACCTACGGCCCCTTCATCCCCACTGCCGCCGGCACGAAGGTGCTGGCCAGCGTCTACGGCTTCCGCGCCATCTACGCGAACGTCGTCGGCGTGGTGACAAACACCGTGCCCGTGGACGCCTATCGCGGCGCCGGGCGGCCGGAGGCGAACTACCTCGTCGAGCGGCTGATCGACGCCGCGGCGCGCGAGACGGGGATCGACCGCATCGAGATCCGCCGCCGCAACATGGTCCCGCCCTCGGCCATGCCGCACACGACGCCCGTCGGCCAAACCTACGACTCCGGCGAGTTCGAGCGAGTGATGGACCACGCCCTCTCCCTCATCGACTGGGCCGGCTTCCCCGCGCGCCGCGCGGCGGCGGCCCGGGGCAAGCGGCGCGGTATCGGCCTCGCCTACTATCTCGAGGCGACGGGCGGATCGGACAGCGAGCGGGCCGAGGTGCGCTTCGCCCCCGACGGGATGGTGGAGGTGCTCGTCGGCACCCAGTCCACCGGCCAGGGCCACGAAACCGCCTATGCGATGATCACGGCCAGCGAACTGGGCATCCCGGTCGAGAGGATCCGGATCATCCAGGGCGACTCGGACGAGATCCCGACCGGCGGCGGCACGGGCGGCGCCCGCTCCCTCTATTCCGAGGGCACGGCGCTGCTCGCCACTACCGCGACAGTGATCGAGAAGGGCAGGCAGGCGGCCTCCGAGGCGCTGGAGGCATCGCTCGGGGACATCGAGTTCGAGGGCGGCCGCTTCGCCATCGCCGGCACGGACCGCGCGATCGGCATCCTCGACCTCGCGGCGGCGCAGCGGGAGCGCGCGGCGCGGGGCGAATCTGTCACCCTGCTGGACGCGGCGGAGATCGCGGCCATCCCCCGCCACACCTTCCCCAATGGCTGCCACGTCGCCGAGCTGGAGGTGGACCCGGACACGGGCACCGTCTCCGTGCTCCGCTACATCGTGGCGGACGATGTGGGCCACGCGCTCAACCCGCTGATCGTGCGGGGGCAGGTGCATGGCGGCGTCGCCCAGGGCCTCGGCCAAGCGATCCTGGAGCGCACGGCCTACGACCCCGACAGCGGCCAGCTCCTCTCGGCCTCCTTTATGGACTATGCCCTGCCCCGGGCGGTGGACCTGCCGGAGATCGAGGTCTCGCTCCTCTCCATCCCCTGCCTGACGAACCCGCTCGGAGTGAAGGGCGCGGGTGAGGCCGGGGCGGTGGGCTCCCCGCCCGCGCTGATGAACGCGCTGGTAGATGCCCTCTCGGAGGACGGCGTGACCCATCTCGATATGCCGGCCACGCCCGAAACCGTCTGGAAGGCGCTCGAGCTGGCCCGAGCCGCCTAAGCGCGGCGCCGGTCCGCTTCGGCCCCCTCCGGGAAGCAGTCGGCCCGATCAGGTGTCCCCACCTGATCGCGCCTTGCGTGTGCCTGGAGCCTCTACGAGAGAGCGCGTCCCGCCCCCATCACCGCATCGCCAGGGCCGGGCCGGAGGCGCCGGCCGGGGTGGAGGGGGTGTCGAGGAAGCGCAGCCCGGTCACCCGGAAGCCGTCGCCCCGCCAGGCGATGTCGAAGGCCACGCCCGAGGCCTCCCCGGCCGGGCCATACTCCACCCGGAAGGAGGTCAGCCCGAGCGGGCGGGCCGAGCGCAGGGGGGAGAGGGCCGCGACAGCCCCCTCCCCGCCCGCTGCGCGGAGGGAGAGCCAGGCGGCGACCCGCTCCGGTTCCTCCCAGGCGGCGGCCATGCGGCCCGCCATGCGGTCGAAGAAGCGGCGGGCCCCCTCCCCCTCGCTCTGCGGCACCTCCGCGGCCAGGCCGGCGCGCAGGCTGGCCATGGCCGCGGGCCGGTCGAAGTGCTGGAGCAGGGCGGCCGCGTCGCGGGCGGCGATAGGCGCGGCCAGCCGGGCCCCGAGCAGCCAGGGCAGCGCCATCCAGGCGGCGACGAGAAGGAAGCCGGCGAGCACGGCGGGCACCACTTGGGAAAGCGGCCGGAACGGCGACGCTTCGAGTTGGCCGCGTGCGGCCATCACCTGTGCCGCAGCCTCTGCTTCGGCTCGGGCAGCCTGTCGGGCATCGTACTCCGCCCAAACCTCATCCCAGATGTCCGCACGATTGTGGGTATGCATTGCACCGTCCCGCTTGTCTCAGGAACGGCGCTATCCTGGCGCCATGTCTCAATTTCCGAGACTGACGCGACAGATCTGACCAAAAGCTTAACGTCTCATCACATGAGGCGGAGCATCACGCGCGGCGGGCCAGCTCCCTCTCCATCCTGGCAAGCACCCCGGCCAGGGCCCCGACCATCCCAGCGGCCTGGGCGTCGGGGCCGAGGGGCCGCTCGGGGGGTACGGGCACGGAGGCGGTCTCGGAGATCTGCGCCACCACCCGGGTGCCGAACTGGCTCGTGTTCCGCAGCAGAACCGCCGTCATCGAGGCCACGGCGACGCCCGCGCCGAGATCGACGTGCAGCGCCACCAGCTCGCTCTCCAGCAGCAGGTCGGCATCGCCCCGGGTGCCGGGCGCCAGCACGGCGGCGAAGATCCCGGCATCGACGATCCAGCGCCGCAGCGCCTCCTCCGCCGCCTCGGCCGGCGGGGCGGACCACTCGGCGTAGTATTCGATCGCCTCCGTCCCGTCCGCGCGGATGGAGCGGAGCAGCTTCGCGTCCAGCCCCGGCGCGGCGCGGGTGAGCCGCATCAGTACCGTCCCCCTCGGGGCCCGGCGCGCCGCGGGGCCGGGCGGCCGCCGGGGCGCGAGCGGGTAGCGCCGCGGCTCCACATAGGCCTGGTTGAAGACCGAGCACGCCCCCAGGGGCAAGGACAAGGCCAAGGGCAGGGCGCCCGCCAGCAGAGCCCGTCTGCGCATCACCGCCTCCTCGTGTAATCCGGCGCGGGCGGCGTGGGCGAGAGCAGGGTCGCCCCCGGCGAGCGCCGCAGCAGCTCCGTCGTGTCGCGCAGGTTGCCCGAGGCCGCCCGCAGGTCCCGCAGGGTCGGCGTCAGGTCCGCGTTGATGTCGCCCACCGTGTTGTTCACCGAGCGCGCCGCCCCTTCCACCTGCGCGATGGCGGCGGGCAGGCGCTGCATCCCGGCCTGGAGCCGCTCCATCGCCGCATTCGCGTTGCGCAGCGTCCCTCGCACCTCCGGCCCGCCGATCAGATCGCGCGCCTCGGCGATCGTGCCGCGGAGGTCGTTCGAGAGCGCGGGCAGGTTCAGGTCCTGCACAGTCTGGCGCAGGATGGCCAGTGTATCGGAGGCGGAGCGGGAGGCCTGGGCGATCTCGCCCTCGTTCACCTGCCGCCGGAGATCGGTGAGCAGGCCGGAGATTTCGCCCAGGATCTGCTCGATCGGCAGGTTGCTGATCCGCAGCGCGAGCTGCTCGGCCACCGAGGTCACCTGCGCCACCGTGCTCGGGATGGCGGGGATCACGGGATTGTCCGGCTTCCAGGGCAGGTTCTCCGGCGGGAAGCGCTCGGGATCGACGAAGTCCAGCTCGAGATAGCCTACGCCGGTGATGCCCGTGCTCGCCAGGCGGGCGCGAAGCCCGATCTGCACGGCCTTCTCCGTGTCCGGCGCGTCGCGCAGTCGCGCGAGGTCGATCGCGAAGCGCACGATCACGCGCTGGTAGGCCACGCTGAAGGGACTGTTCTCGGGCGGCGAGTACTCCGTGGCGACGAGGCCGATATCCGTCACCTGGCCGAGCTGCACGCCGCGGAAGCGCACGGCCGCGCCCACGTCCAGCCCCTGCACGCTCTCGCGGAGATAGGTCTCGTAGGTCTGGGTGTTGCGGCCGAGCTTGCCCGCGGTGAAGAACAGCACGAAGCCCACCGCCAGCACGATGCCGGCGAGGATGAGCACACCCACGCGCATGTAGAGCTTGCGGGTTGCGGCCGGCATCAGCGCGTCTCCCGCCGGAAGAAGCGGCGCACAGTGTCGTTGGGCGGCTCGTCCCTGAGATGGCGCGGATCACCCTCGGCGATCATTCCCTGCGCTTCCTTGTCCAGCATGATGCAGCGATCCCCGATCGCCAGGATCGATTGCAGCTCGTGCGTGACCACGACGAAGGTGGTGCCGAGGTCGCGCGCGAGGTCCTTGATCAACTCGTCCAGCCCCGCCGAGGTCACGGGGTCCAGCCCCGCGCTCGGCTCGTCGAGGAAGAGGATCGGCGGGTCAAGCGCCATGGCGCGCGCGATCCCAGCGCGCTTAGCCATGCCGCCCGAGATCTCCGCCGGCAGCCGCCCCGCCGCGTCCCCCAGCCCCACCAGGCCGAGCTTCACCCGCGCGACATCCTCGCGCGCCTCGCGCGGCAGGTCGGTATGGGCCTCGAGCGGCAGCATCACATTCTCCAGCAGCGTCATCGAGCCGAAGAGCGCGCCTGACTGCCACATGACGCCGAGCTGGCGCAGCAGGTTGCGGCGGGCCTCCCCATCCGCCCGGGCGAGGTCCCCGCCGAGGATGGTCACCCGCCCGGCGGTGGGCTGGTACAGCCCGATCATCAGCTTCAGTAGGGTGGACTTGCCACAGCCCGAGCCGCCGAGGATGACGAAGACCTCGCCGTGCCCGACATTGAAGTTCACGTCCCGGAACAGCACGCGGCTGCCGAAGCCCATGGAGATTCCGCGCGCCTCGATCACCGCGGGGCGGTCCGCCGGCCGGTCCGCGATGCCGTCCCCGACCCCCGCCCGCTCCGCCATCCCGTCTATCACCAGCCCAGCCGGTAAAAGAGCACGGCGAAGATCCCGTCCAGCAGGACGAGGGCGACGATCCCGCCCACCACGGCCGCGGTGGCCGCATCGCCCACCGCGCGCGGGCCGCTGCCCGCCGCGAGCCCCGCGCGGCAGCCGATGCCCGCGATCACCAGCCCGAACACCGCCGCCTTGCCCAGCCCCCCCAGCAGGTCGCCGAGGGTGACGCCGATATGGAGCTGGTTGAGCACGAGCTGCAGCGGGAAGCCGCGCCCGATCATGACGATCGACATGCCAACCAGCCCGGCGAGGTCCATCAGCAGCGCCAGCACCGGCATGGCGATGGTGGCCGCCACCATGCGCGGCAGCACGAGCAGCACCATGGGGTCGATCCCCATGATCCGCAGCGCGCTCACCTCCTCGTTCACCGTCATCGTGCCCAACTCGGCGGCGAAGGCCGAGCCGGTGCGCCCGGCCAGGATCACGGCCGCCAGCAGCGGCCCGAGCTCGCGCAGCAGCGAGATGCCGACGAGGCGCGGCACGAAGATGTCCGCCCCGTACTGCTGCATCGGGATAGCCGACTGGAAGGCGAGGATCACGCCGATCAGCACGCCGAGCAGCGCGACCAGCCCGAACGCGCGCGTGCCCACCTCGTCCAAGTGGCGCAGCAGGTCGGCCACGCGCAGGTCTCGCGGGCGGCGGGCGGCGTTCACCACGGTTGCCGCCGCCTCGCCGAGAAAGGTTATGCCGTCCAGCGTCGCGTTCCACAGTCCGACCCCCCAGGCGCCGACCCCCCGCACCGGGCCCATTCGCGGGCCGGGCTGCGCGGCGGCCGGGCGCCCGGAAGCGCCGCGGGACCGCTCCAGCACCGCCGCCACGGGGCGCGAGGCGCCCTCGACCGGCACGTCGCGCCCGGCCGCCCCAGCCGCCGCGAGCACCAGTGCCGCGCCGCTCGTATCCAGCGTCTCCAGCCCGGAGAGGTCGATCCGCCGCGCCCCGCGCGCGCCCTTCATCGCCTGGCGCCAGGCCGCGCCGGCGGTGAGGCTCGTCAGGCAGCCGGAGAGGCGGAGCGCGTCGCCCTCCCGCCACACCTCGGCACCGCCCTTCTCGCCCCTGGCCGGGGCAGGGGTTTCCATCGCGGCGCCGGGCGCTGGGGCGGCGTCCGGTGCGGGGCCTGCGCCCATGTCCTCGGCCGGCGGCAGGGCGGGGCTGCCGGGGGTGGAGACGCGCTCCGCCGCCGGCCCCGGGCGGCGGTCGCCCGCCCCCTGGCCGATCGCCTCGCGGCCCTCCCCGCCGGGCACGGCCGGTTCGCGCCCACTCACGCCGGCAATCTTCCGGAGATGCCGTGGGGTAGCAGCGCGGCCGCGGCCTCCCGCGCGGCGCCCGCCCCGGTCAACCAGGCCCCGGCGAGGGTGCCGGCGAGGGTCGCGTGGCAGGCTTCGCCCGCCAGCATCAGCCGCCCGCCTGCGAGCGGGGCCGAGAGCGCCACCCGTGCCCCGCCACGCCCCGGGCGCAGCGCGGCATAGGCGCCGAGCGCGTTGGGATCGCGCCCCCAGTCCCATTCCGCCCGGATGTCCCGCCGCAGGGCCCGCCCGGCGCGGGCGCCATAGATGCGGCCCAGCTCCGCGAAGGCGAGTTCGGCCAGCGCCCCCTTTCCGGCCCGGGAGGTCTCCCAGGCAAGGGCGCCGCCCACGAAGCCCTGGAGGTGGTCGCGCCCGAAGGGCCAGGCGACGAAGGTCATCGCCCGCTCCCCCTCCCCGAGCCGCCGCTCCAGCCCGCCGAAGGAGGGAAGGTCCAGCCGGTCCTCCCCGGCGGCGCGGAGGCCGATCTTGTTCAGCAGCCCCATGGGCAGGTCGTGCACCGCCTGGGCGGTAGCCTGGGGCAGGGCGGGGTCGAAGCGGATGGCGCCGGAGGCGAGCACGCCGGTCGAGACCGTCACCACCGCCGCACCGGCGGTGAGCACGCCGAACGGTCCCTCGGCGCGCAGGCCAAGGCCGCCCCAGGAAAGGCGCTCGACGGGCGCGCCGAGCATCACCGGCAGCCCGCGCGCGAGCAGGCCGAGGAGGTGGCCGCAACCCTCCCGCGGCAGGAGGTTCGTCCCGCTCAGCAGGGTCGAGAGATAGTCGCCGAGGTCGATCTCCGCCGCCTCGGCCGCCGCGATGACCGGCCCTTCCCAATGGGTCATCGTCGCGTCCCAGGGCCCGTCACGCGGCGCGGCACCGGCAAGGCTCAAGGGCCGCTCGCCGGCGGGCAGCGCATCGGCCAGCCGCACCGCCTCGTGCCATGCGCGCTCCGCCGCCTCGTACTCCGCCATCTCGGCCGCGCCCGCCCAGCGATCCCCCATCCATACGCGCGAGTCCCGCACGGAGTCGTGGTCGAAGAGGGAGAGGCCAGCGGCCTCGGCGAGCGGCGCCAGCGGGTTGGACTGGGCGGCGTGCAGCCAGGTAGCGCCGAGATCCATCGGCGCGCCGAGGGAGGCGTCCGTCAGAGCGCGCCCGCCCACGCGCCCGCGCGCCTCCAGCACCCGCACCGAGAGCCCGAGCGACAGCGCCTCGCGCGCCGCCGCGATCCCCGCGGCCCCCGCGCCCACCACCAGCAGATCGCAATCCCGCGACATCATCTCGACCAGAGCGGCCCAATCGGGACAGGGTTTCCACCGCTCCTCCCCCGGGCGCCAGCCCCCCGTTCCGCAGGGCGGCTCCGCGCGGCGCGGGCAGACGCGGGAAAGGGGCGCGCCAGGTCGTGATCTCCGGCCCGGCATCCCCCTCCCCGCTCGCCGGTTCTGGGGAACCCCGCGCCGCGCCCCGGAAACCTCCCATGACCCTCGGGCCGCCATGAGTGCCGCCGCCCCCTTCGGCGAGACCGGCCATGTCGGCCCCTGGCAGGAATGCCTGCGCGCCGTCGTCGTCTTCGCCTACGGCCTCCTCCTCGTCCGGCTCGCCGGGCGGCGCGTCTTTGGGAAGTGGTCGGCGCTGGACATCATCGTCTCCCTCATCATCGGCTCGAATCTCAGCCGCGCGCTGACGGGGAGCGCGCCGCTCGGCGGCACGCTGCTGGCCACCACTCTCCTCCTCGCGCTCCACTGGCTGCTCGCCCAGGGGGCGGCCCGCTTCCGCCCCCTCTCCACGCTCCTGGAGGGGAGCGCGGTCGAGCTGGCGCGGGACGGCACGGCGCGGCCGGGGGCGATGGTGCGAGAGTCCATCAGCCGCGCGGATATGGACGAGGCGCTGCGCGGCGCCGGCGTCGAGGACCTGGCGCGGACCCGGCTCGTGATGCTCGAGCCCAGCGGCAAGATCACGGTACTGAAGTGACCGAGACGATCAAGGAGGCCACCCTCCTCCTGGCCACGGCCACCGAGGCGATCGCGGGGGTGCTGATCGCCATCGCCATCCTCGAGGCGGCCTTCCGCATCGCCGGCGTCTTGCTGCGCGCGGGCAGGCGCGGCAACCCCGACGAGTCGCAGAGGAGAAGGAGGAGGTGTGGCTCCGCCTCGGCCGGTGGCTGGCGCTGGCCCTGGAATTCGAGCTGGGGGCGGACATCCTCCGCACCGCCATCGCGCCCACCTGGTCCGAAATCGGGCAGCTCGCCGCGATCGCGGCGGTGCGAACGGCGCTCAACTTCTTCCTGCAGCGGGAGATCGACGGCGCGCCGCGGCCTGCCCGGGGCTATTCCATCCTCACCCCCGACATCTCGGCCAGCCGCCGCCACAGCGGCGTCTCCCGCTCCACCTGCGCGCTGAGGGCGGCGGGGCTTTCGCTCAGCTCCACCTCGTAGCCGAGAGGCCGGAGCCGCTCGCGCAGCACGGGATCCGCAGCCACCTGCCGAACGGCGGCGAAGAGGCGGTCCACCACCGGCGCGGGCGTGCCCCCCGGGACCATCAGCGCGTTCCAGGGCTGGATGTCGAGCTCGCCAAGGCCGAGATCGGCGAACTCCCCCATTCCCGGCACCTCCGGCGCGAAGGCCATCCGCTCCCTCGAGGAGAGGACGAGGGCGCGGAACTTCCCGCTCGCCACGTGCGGCATCAGCGCGGGCGTCACGTCGAACATCATGTCGATCGTGCCGCCGAGAAGGTCGGTGATGGCGGGCCCGCCGCCGCGATAGGGCACGTGCAGGATGCGCGCCCCGGCCATGGCATTCACCGCCTCGATGCAGAGATGCGACGAGGTGCCCGGCCCGGAGGAACCCATCTTCACCATGTCCGGATTCGCGCGGGACCAGGCGACGAGGGCGCGGAAATCCGTCCATCCCCGCCGCGCCGCAGCCTCGGCGTTCACCACGCAGATCAGCGCTCCGGTGGTGATGAGCGTGAGCGGCGCGAGCTCCCTCGCGGGGTCGAAGGGGAGCTTCGGGTAGAGCGTGGGATAGGCCATCAGCGTCACCCCGCCGATCACCCCGATCACGCTCCCGTCCTTCGCCCCCTTGGCCACAGCGTCCGTGCCGAGGATGCCGCCCGCGCCGCCGCGGTTCTCCACCACCACGTCCTGCCCGAGCGCGGGCCCCAGCCGCTCAGCCACAAGCCGCCCGAGGAGGTCGATCGCCCCCCCCGGCGGGAAGGGCACGACCACGCGCACGGGCCGGCCGCCCGCGATGGGCTGGGCGGCGGCGGGCAGCGCGCCGAGGAAGGGAGCCGCCAGGAGGGGAGCCCCCAGAAGGGATCGGCGTCGCGGCATCGTGGTCTCCATCGCGTTCCGCGGCAGCATCGTGAAGAAGGGTGCCCCACGTCCACCACGCGTTTCCAGGGGTGGGTGCACCCGGCCTCACGCGCGCGACGGACGCCCCTCGATCACATGCCGCATCGAGGCGGCGCGGGCGACGATGAAGTCGTTGAAGGCCCGGATGCGCGGCAGGTCCTTCAGCTCGGCCCGCGTCAGCAGGAATAGGCGGTAGCCGAAATGCGGCATGGGGAAGCACTCCACCAGCTCCGGCTCGGCGGCCGCCATGGCGCAGGGCAAGGGGCCCACGCCGCTCCCGGCGCGGATCGCGAAGACCATGTTCACGATGCTGCTGCACACCGTGCGGACCGTCGCGCCGGGCGCCGCGCGGGCGAGCCAGGCGAAGGGGTCCACGGTGGCCAGCGCCCCGTCCGCGCCGATCAGCAGGTGGCCCTCCAGCGCTGATGGCTCGGCCGGCATCCCGCGCCGCGCCGCGTAGCCCCGGCTGCAATAGACGCCCCAGGGCGCGTCGGCGATGCGGCGCGCGACGATGCCCGCCCCGTCCGGCGCCTTGGTCGCGCGGATCGCGATGTCCGCCTCGCCCCGCGCCAGGTCCAGCCGGCGCTCGTCGGCAATCATCTCCACGCGGATGTCGGGATAGGCCTCGGTGAAGTCAGCGAGCCAGGGGGTGAAAACGCTGTTCGCCAGCCCCTCGGTGGTAGTCACGCGGATTACCCCGGCCAGGGCGCGGCGGTGGCGCGCGGCGAGCCGGGCAAGGGTCTCCGCCTCCTCCCCCACCCGCGCGGCCTGGCCCAGCAACACCTGCCCGGCCTCGCTCGGCCGGTAGCCGTCCTGGCGCCGGTCGAAGAGCGTCACCCCCAGCGCCGCCTCCAGCGCCGCGACGCGGCGGGCCACCGTGGTCTGGTTGACGCCGAGATGCTTCGCGGCGGAGAGGGTGCTTCCCTCCCTCACCACAGCCAGCAGGAAGCGCAGGTCGCCCCAGTCATAGCCCCGGTCATCCATGAGGCCATTCTGCGGAAACGCAGAACCTATCTGCAAGCATTCCTCTCCCGCAACGGGGCGGGCGGGCGCTAGGGAGAGGGCACGGCAGCGAAGGATCAACCCCGATGCTCAAGCTCTACTACGATCCCGTCACCACCACCTCCCGCCCGGTCATGCTCTTCGTGACGGAAGAGCGGATCGCGCTGGACCTCGTCCCCCTCGACATCTCCGCTGGGGACCACCTCGCCCCCGGCTTCGAGAAGGTCACGCCCAACCGCTTCGTCCCCGTGCTGGAGCATGACGGCTTCCGCCTCTCCGAATGCTCCGCCATCCTGAAGTACCTCGCGGAACTGCACGGCTCCGCCGCCTATCCCACCGAGCTGAAGGCGCGGGCGGCGGTGAACCAATGGATGGACTGGTTCCTCGGCCTCTTCTCCAAGGACTACAACTACGGCTGCATCTATCCCCGCCTCCTGCCGCCCTACCGCCTGTCGGAAGCAGCGGAGGCCGAGCGCCGGGCCTGGCACATGGCGAGCGCCGCGCGGCGCCTGACGATCCTGGACGCGCAGATCGCCTCGGGCGGCCCCTTCATCCTCGGCGCGGAGATCACCCTCGCCGACTATCTCGGCGCCTGCTTCGTCACTCTCGGCGAGCTGGTGGAGTTCGACCTCTCGCCCTGGCCGGACGTGCGGCGCTGGATCGCCGTCATGAAGGCCCGCCCGGCCTGGGACGAGGTCCATGCCGGCTTCTACGGCTGGCACGCGGCCATCCGCGCCCAGGGCCCGCTCGCGGCCTAGAGTCCCCCTTCCCTCCCGATCACGGCAACGCCCGGATGCCCCGCATCCGGCAAAGGAGCCCCATGTCCGAACGCTTCGACATCTACGCCCCCATCCACAAGGGCCTCCGCCTCGGCTCCGCCCGGATGCTCGAACGGCTGGGCCGCGCCGACTGGGCCGACGCGGAGACCCGCGCCGCCCTGCTCGCCGACCTCCGCGCCGGGATCACCCTCGGCCGCGAGCATATCGAGCACGAGGAGGCCGAGCTGCACCGCGCCGTGCGCGACCAGGACCCTGCCCTCAGCGAGGCGTTGGGGCACGAGCACGAGGAGCACCTCCGGGCCTTCGAGCGGCTGGAAGCCCTCATCCGCGCTGTGGAGAGGGCCGACGATGCCGCCCGCGCCCGCGCCGGCCATGCCCTCTACCTCGCCTTCTCCGTCCACTTCGCCGGGGACCTGCTGCACATGGCGCATGAGGAAGGGGAGGCCATGCCCCTGCTCCACACCCATTTCTCCGACGAGGCGCTGATGGCGATGGACGACCGCATCGTGCGGACCATCCCGCCGGAGCGCATGGGCGAGTATCTCCGCTTGATGATCCCGGCCGCGACGCCGGAGGGCCGGGCCGCCCTGCTTGGCGCCATCCGCCAGGGCGCCCCGCCCGAGGTCTTCGCCGGCATCCTCGATGGCATTGCCCGCCCGGCCCTCGAACTCCGGGAATGGCACCGGCTCGGCCGCGACCTGGCCCTCGCGGCCTGAGGCGCGGGCGGCGGGGCGAGCGGGCGGAACCCCCTGCCCCCAGCCGCGTTCGCGGGCAGACGCCGCAGCAACGGAACGCCCGTCATGCCCCCTCGCCGCCTCCTCGCCGCCATTCTCGCCAGCCTCGCACTGGGCGCCGCCGCAGCCCGGGCCCAGCCCGCGCCCGACACGCTGGCCGCCGTGCGCGCGCGCGGCAGCCTTTCCTGCGGCGTCTCCACCGGCGTCGCTGGCCTCTCCCTCGCCGACAGCCAGGGGCGCTGGAGCGGGCTGGACGCGGATTTCTGCCGCGCCGTCGCCGCCGCCGTGCTGGGCGACCCGGAGAGGGTGCGCTTCGTGCCCACTACGCCCCAGACCCGCTTCACCGCCCTGCAATCGGGCGAGGTGGACGTCCTCTCCCGCAATACGACCTGGAGCTTCGCGCGGGACGCCGGCATCGGCCTCGCCTTCGCGGGCGTGCTGCTGCATGACGGGCAGGGCTTCATCGTGAAGCGCGCGCTGGGCGTCTCCTCGCTGAAGGAGATGGACGGCGCGACCATCTGCATCCAGCCCGGCAGCACGACGGAGCTGAACCTCGCGGACTGGGCGCGGGCGAACAACTTCCGCTTCAACCCCGTGCTGATCGAGGACTACCAACAGGTGCAGCAGGCCTTCTTCTCCGGCCGCTGCGACAGCTACACTACCGACCTCTCCGGCCTCACGTCCATCCGCGCGGGACAGGGCGCGCGGCGGGACGAGTTCGTCATCCTCCCCGACGTCATCTCCCGCGAGCCGCTCGGCCCCATGGTCCGCAAGGGCGACTGGCGCTGGTTCGATGTGGTGAAGTGGACGCTGAACGCCCTCGTCGCCGCGGAGGAACAGGGAATCACCGCCGCCAATGCCGAGGCGCGGCGCAACGATCCCAACCCGGAGACGCAGCGCCTGCTCGGCACGTCAGGCGAGTTCGGGCGGCAGATCGGGCTGGAGCGGGACTGGGCGCTGCGCGCCATCCGCGCCACCGGCAACCTCGGCGAGATGTGGGAGCGCAACCAAGCGCCGCTCGGCGTGCAGCGCGGGGCGAACCGGCTGGCGCGCGACGGCGGGCTCATCTGGTCCCCGCCTTTCCGCTAAGGTTTGCGGCAGCGCCCGGGCGGCGCATCATCGCCGCACATCCGGAAAGGGCTGGGGAATGGGATTCAGTGGCAGGCGCGCGGTGGTGATGGGCGGCAGCCGGGGCATCGGGCGCTCCATCGCCCTCGCCTTCGCGCAGCAGGGGGCCTCGGTTGCCATCTGCGCGCGCGGCGCGGAGGCGCTGGAGCGGACCCGCGCGGAGATCGAGGCCCTCGGCGCCCGCGCCCATGCCGCGCCCTGCGACCTGTCGGACGCCGATGCCATCGCGCGCTTCCTCCCCGCGGCGGCGGAGGCGCTGGGCGGCATCGACATCCTCATCAACAACGCCTCCGGCTTCGGCCGCGCCGACGACGAGGAGAGCTGGGCCGCCTCCCTCTCGGTCGATCTCATGGCGGTGGTGCGGGCGAGCCACGCGGCGCGCCCCTGGCTGGAGCGCTCCGGGCCCGGCGCCAACATCGTGAACATCGCCTCCATCGCCGCCCTGCGCCCGACGAAGCGCAACCCGCCCTATGCGGCGGTGAAGGCGGCGGTGGTGCAGTACACATCGAGCCAGGCGCGAATCCTGGCGCCGCAGGGCATCCGCGCCAACTGCGTCTCCCCCGGCTCGATCGAGTTCCCTGGCGGCACCTGGGAGCGGCGCCGCACGGAGGACCCCGCCCTCTACGACGCCACCCTGGCCTCGATCCCCTTCGGCCGCATGGGGAGGCCGGAGGAGGTGGCCGAGGCCGTCCTCTTCCTCGCCTCCTCGCGCGCGGGCTGGATCACGGGGCAGAGCCTTGTGGTGGATGGCGGGCAGTTGCTGGGGGGCTGAGCCCCCCAGCCGCGCGGTTCAGTCGAGCGTCGCGCCGGATTCCTCGACGAGGCGCTTCCACAGCCCGTCCTGCTGGCGGAGGTACTCGCCATAGGCGGCCGGCGTCTCGTCCCAGACGGGGGTGAAGCCCAGCGGCTCCATCCGCTCCTTGAACTCGGCGCTGCGCGCGACCTGGAGCAGCGAGCCGTGCAGCCGGTCGATCACCGGCTGCGGCGTGCCGGCGGGGGCGTTGACCGCGTACCAGCTCTGCATGTCGATGCCCGAGTTCGGCAGCAGCTCCTTCATGCTGGGCACGTCGCGCAGTTCCGGCACATAGGTGATACGCTCCGCGCTGCCCACGGCGAGCGGCCGGAACCGCCCCTCGCGCACATGCGGCATCGCCGCCGGGATCACGTCGAACATCATGTCGATGTTGCCCGCCAGCAGGTCCGCGAAGGCCGGCCCGCCGCCGCGATAGGGCACGTGGGTGATGTCCACGCCCGCCGCCTTGGAGACAGTGGAGATGGTGATGTGGCTCACCGTGCCGGTGCCGGAAGACCCCATGGTCAGCTTGCCCGGGTCCCTCTTCGCCGCCGCGATCAGATCCCCGAAGGTGTTCCAGGGGCGGTTGGAGTTCACGATCAGCAGCACCGTCCCCGTCGTCACGCGCGTGACGGGGGCGAGGTCGCGGAGCGGATCCAGCGGCATGGAGCGGCGGAAGAGATACTTGTTCGCCGCCATGATCGAGACCGAGCCGAGCAGGAGCGTGTAGCCGTCCTTCTCAGCCTTCGCGACGGCGTCCGCCCCGATGTTGCCGCCCGCGCCGCCGCGGTTCTCCACCACCACATTCTGCCCGAGGACCGGCTGGAGCTTCTCGGCCAGCAACCGCCCGGTCAGGTCCACCGCGCCGCCGGGGGCGAAGGGCACCACGATGCGGAGCGGGCGCGTGGGCCAGGGGGCCTGGGCCAGTGCCGGCGTGGCGAGGGAGCCCAGCAGGGGCGATGAGGCGGCGGCGCCCAGGAGGACGCGGCGTCGCAGAGTCATGCGGGATCTCCCGATTCGTGAGGCGCCCGTCATGTCGCCTCCCGGGCGCGCGGGCACAAGGCCACCCGGTGCGGCATCCGTCCTCCCGCAGCGGAGCGAAATTTTCACGATGGGGTGCGAAGCTGATCACGTTTTGTAGTAGGATCGTGTCATGCGGTCGAACGCCCAGAACCCGGTCCCGGCGCCCCGGCGCATATCCCTGCCCTGTCCCGCCCCGGCCTGGCCGTTCCCTGGCTGGCCCACCGCCCTGCTCGCGGCCGTGCTCGCCGGCCCCGCCCTGGCCCAGGCGCCGTTCGGGGGCGCCCCGCCCCTCACCCCTTCGGGCCTCACGGGCGGCAACGGGGCCGGGGCCGCCCTGCCGGCAGGCGGAACCGCCCCCGCCGCGGAGCAGCCCGGCCCGCCGGTGACCACCAGCCGCGGCGGCGCGGTCCTGCTGGAGCAGGCGAACTACTGGCGCTCCCAGGGCCGGCTCGACCTCGCCCAGGGATCGCTCGACCGCCTGCTCACGATCGAGTCGAACAACCCGAACGTCCTCGCCACCGCCGCCGAGGTCGCGGCTCTCAACCGGGACCGCGCGGCGGTGCAGGCCTATGTCACCCGGCTGAACGCCATCGCGCGCGGCTCGCCCCAGGCGGTACGCGCCGCCTCCGCCCTCCGCATGGCCTCGATCGACGAGGCGTCGCTGACCGAGGCGAGGCGCCTGGCCCAGACCGGACAGGCCGCCGCCGCGATCCGCCACTACCGCGATATCTTCCCCGACGGCGTGGTGCCGGACGCCTTCGCCACGGAATATTACCAGACCCTCTCGGCCATCTCCCCCCAGGCCTTCGCCGAGGCGCGGGCGGCTATGGAGGGCGTGCTCGCCCGCAACCCGGAGGACCGGGCGCTCCAGCTCGCCTTCGCCCAGATGCTTACCTTCCAGGAGCCCACACGGCCCCTGGGGATCGAGCGGCTCCGCGCCCTCTCGGAGCTGCCGGACACGGCGAACGCCGCCCGCGCCGCCTGGCGGCAGGCGCTGCTCTGGCAAGGGCCGGGCGAGGCCACCATCGCGGCGATCGGCGACTATCTCCGCCACTTCCCGACGGACCCCGAGATCTCAAAGAAGCTGGAGGATTCGCGCCCCTCGGCCGCCGACCAGATCGGCCGGCTTCGCATCCGCGCCTTCGACCTGATGAAGACCCGGCCCGCCGAGGCCGAGCGGCTCTTCGAGCAGGCGCTCGCGGCCAACCCGCAGGACGTCGATTCCATCCTCGGCCTCGGCATGCTCCGCCGCGCCCAGCGCCGGGAGGCCGATGCGCGCCGGCTCTTCGAGCGCGCCGTGGAGCTCGCCCCGGACCGGCGGGACGAGTTCCTCCGCAGCATGGGCTACGTGAACGCGCAAGGGGTGGCCTATGGCGCTGGCGGCAATGCCCGCGGCACCCGCCCCGCGGCCGGCCCCGCCCTCCAGGCCTGGCGCGCGCTGGAGGGCGGGAGGCTCGACGAGGCGGAGGAGCTCGCCCACCGGATGCCGCAGGGCACCGCTGCCGAGGGGGCGGAGATGGCGAAGCTCCTCGGCCTCATCGCCGCGCGCCGGCGGGACTACGACACGGCCGAGCTGCGCTTCCGCGAATCCCTCGCCCGCCGCCCAGGCCAGCGGGACGTGCAGGCGGCGCTGCATGACAGCCTCGTCCAGCGCGGCCGCTTCGCCGAGGCCGACCGCTTCGCCACTGAGGCGGGCTACAGCCCCGCCACCAACACCGCGAGCTTCCGCGCGGGTGCCCTCCGTGTCGAGGCCGCGCGCACCCCGGACGTGGACGCCCGGATCGCCCTCCACCGCCGTGCCCTCGCGGCCGAGCCGAACAATGTCTGGACCGCCCACGACCTCGCCCGCCTGCTGAAGACACGCGGCGAGCAGGAGGAGGCGCGCCGGATCGAGCGCGACCTCGTCCGCCGGGGCACGCCGGACTCCCTCTACGCCGCCGGGCTGCTCGCCGAGTATGACGGCCGCCCCGCCGATGCCGCGGCGCGGGCCGAGGCCATCCGGGGGCGCAACGCCGATGCCAACGCCCTGCTGGCGCGGAACCGCCGCGTGCTGGAGGTGCAGCGGCTGGAGGTGGCGGCGCGCGGCAGCCCGCGCTCGGCCGCGGCCCAGCGCCTGATCGCCATGGCTGCCGAGCCCGATCCGGGCGGCGACACGCGCGCGGCCATCCTTCGCGCCTTCGGCCGCCTCCGCCAGCCCGAGAACCTGGAGGCCGCGACCCGCGCGGCCAACCCCGCCGCCCCCGCCAATTCGGCGGAGGCGAAGGCGCTGATGGCCGCCGCCCTGCTCGATGCCGGGCGGGCCACCGCCGCCGAGAACCTCGCCCGCCGCGCCGAGAGCGACCCGCGCCTGGGCACCGCCGTGCAGCGGACCGCCGCCGGCCTTCCCGCCGTCTCGGGCGCCGGCGCCGGGCCGGCGGGTGCCGGCACGGTGCCCGACAGCTGGCGGGCCCAGCTCTCCCTCGCCCGCGTCCTCGCCCGCACCGACCGCGCGCGGGAGGCGACGGAGCTGGCCGAGGGCGTCCTCTCCCGCGATCCCCGCAACGTGGAGGCGCGCTCGGTGGCCGGGGAGATTGCGGTGGTGCGCGGCAACCTCTCCCGCGCCGAGCAGATCCTGGCTGACGGCAAGGCCATGGGGAGCAACGAGCTGCAGATGGCGCTGCTGGAGGCCCGCATCGCCCGCACGCGTGAGGACCAGCCTCGCGCCCGCCGCGCGCTGGAGACCGCCGCCCGGTTGCGGGGCGAGCAGCTGCGGGGCGAGGGCCCGTAACTCACTCGGCGAGATACCTTCCGCACCGGCGGGATACCTCTCGCCCCGGCGAGGCTTCCCGCCTGGGCGCCTGGCAGGTTTCCGGCAACCGGCGCCTTCGCCGCGACTTACCTCAGCCCTGCCCGCCTGCCCGGTCCGCCGAGGAACCGCCATGCTCGACAAGCCCCCCACCGTCCCGCCGCCCGGCCCGGCCGGGCTGACCCAGTCGCTCCGGCGCAACATCCAGGCGCTGGACGACCGCCGCCGGGAGGAGGCCGCGCGCGCGACGCGGGAGGAGAAGGTGGCCGAGGCCATCACGGCCTTCACCGGCAGCATGCTCTTCGTCTACATCCACCTCGCCCTCTACGGCGGCTGGATCATCGTGAATCTCGGGCTGATCCCCGGCGTGCCGAAGTTCGATCCCTCCTTCGTCACCCTGGCCATGATCGCCTCGGTGGAGGCGATCTTCCTCTCCACCTTCGTCCTTATCAGCCAGAACCGCATGGCGGCAGCCGCCGACAAGCGCGCCGATCTCGACCTCCAGATCAGCCTGCTGACGGAGCACGAGCTGACGAAGCTCTCCGAGCTGGTGGTCGCGATGGCGGAGAAGCAGGGCATCCGCGCCGCGGGCGATCCGGAGCTGGCGGAGGTGCAGAAGAGCGTCGCGCCCGAGGCCGTGCTGGACGAGATCGAATCCCGCCAGGCCGGAGACGGGGGCGCCCGGTGAGCGAGCGCGGCGGCCGTCCCTGCATCGGGATCTGCGACTACGAGGACCGTACGGGCTGGTGCCTCGGCTGCGGCATGACGAAGCCGGAGAAGAAGGCCTGGAAGAAGGTTCCCGCCTATCGCCCGGCCATCCTGATCGCCCTCGCCATGCGGATGGAGGCGCTGGCGGCCGAGGGGCACGTCACCGGGCCGGAGGCCGGGCGCAAGGGGCAGGACTGATCCGGCTCAGCTCCCCCGCGCCGGGCGCCGGGCCGAGAGGGCGTGGATCAGCACCGCCGCCGCCACCGAGACGTTGAGGCTCTCCACCCGCCCGGAGCCCGGCAGGGTCACGCGCGCGTCGCAGGCCGTGGCCGTGCGCTCGCTCACGCCCTGCTCCTCGTTGCCGAGGACGAGGGCCACGCAATCGGCAGGCGGCAGGGCTTCCGGCGCCACCCCGCCCGAGGCGACGGCGGCCACCGTCAGCACTCCCAGCCGCGGCAGGGCGGCGGGCAGATCCGGCACGGACCAGAGGCTCAGCACCTCGAGCCCCCCTTCGCTCGTCCGCCAAGCGGCATCCGAGAGCCCGGCCTGCCGCGGATCGCCCGAGAGCACCATGCCGATACAGCCGAAGAAGGCCGCCGAGCGCGCGATGGCGCCGAGGTTGTGGGGGTTCGACACCCCGTCCAGCAGCGGCAGCACGGGCGCGGTCCGCAACGCGGGCGGCAGCGGCAGGGCGAGCGGGGGCACGCGCCGCCGCGCCACCACGGCCACGATGCCCCCGTGGTGGACGGTGCCGGCAACCCGCGCCAGCTCCTCCTCCCCCACCTCGCGATAGGGGCGGCGCAGGGCGGCGAGCGCCGAACAGAAAGGGTTCGCCTCCCGCCGGCGGGAGGGGAGGTGGAAGAGGCGCAGCACGTCCCGCGGGCGCCGGGCGAAGACGGCCGCGACGGCGGCGGGGCCGCAAATCCGGTCCGGCTCGGGCGGGCGGGGCGGCCTCGGGGGTTGGGGGCGATCCATGGCCCGCATCCACACCCGGCTCCGGCCCCCGTCAAGCGAAGCCCGTCGAGCATCCGGTTCAGGCTTCAGGGCGCGGCGCCGAACCCGGCGGCCCGGCCCGCGTTGCCACCCCGTCCTCGGCCGCGCCGGCCGCGAGGGGGAGGTTGCAGCTTGAGCACAGGTTTGCTGGCGCTGCTGGACGACGTGGCGGCCATCGCGAAGGTCTCGGCCGCCTCGCTGGACGACGTGGCGGCCCAGGCCGCGCGGGCGGGCACGAAGGCGGTGGGCGTGGTGATCGACGACGCGGCGGTGACGCCCAACTACGTCGTCGGCTTCGCCGCCTCGCGCGAGCTGCCGATCGTGTGGAAGATCGCGCTCGGCTCCGTTCGCAACAAGCTCGTCTTCCTCCTGCCGATCGCGCTGCTGCTCAGCGTCCTCGCGCCCGGGGCGATCACGCCGCTGCTCATGCTCGGCGGCGCCTTCCTCTGCTACGAGGGGGCGGAGAAGGTCTGGCACGGCCTCCACCCCCATGCCGCCGAGGCGCATGAGGCCGCCACCGGCGCCGCGCCGGGCGCCGCCTTCCGCGATCCCTGCCGGCTGGAGGAGGAGCGGGTCCACGGCGCGATCAAGACGGACTTCATCCTCTCCGCCGAGATCATGGCGCTCACCCTCGCCACCCTGCCCGATTCCTCACTTCCGGCGCAGGCGGTGATCCTCGCCCTCGTCGGGCTGGCCCTCACCGCCCTCGTCTATGGCGGCGTCGCGCTGATCGTGAAGGCGGACGATGCCGGCGTCTCCCTCGCCTCCAACCGCCGCCCCGCCTCCACCCTGCTCGGGCTGCGCGCCGCCCCGCCGGGCCCGGAAGCGGGGGCTGACCGGGCACTGTTTCCCCTCACCCGCCTCCTCGGCCGCGGCCTCGTCACGGGGATGCCGGTGCTGCTGCGCGTGCTGAGCGTCGTCGGCACGGCGGCGATGCTCTGGGTGGGCGGCGGCATCGTGCTGCACGGGCTGGAGGGCTTCGGCCTGGCCGCGCCCGGGCATCTCATCCACCACCTCGCCGCGGAGGCCGCCGCGCTCGTCCCGGCACTCGCGGGCGCGGTGGAATGGCTCGTCGGCGCCGCCCTTTCCGGCCTCACGGGGCTCGCCCTCGGAGCGGTGCTGATCCCGCTGGTGGGCCTTGTCGGCGCGCCACTGATCCGCGGGGCGAAGGCGCTGTTCGGGCGCGGACGGGAGGTCCGGCACGGGGGGGCCGCGCAGTAGGGGACGGGAACCCCTAATCCTCCCGCGTGCGGGGCCGCACCACCGTCACGGTGCAGGGCGCGCGCGCGGACACCGCCGCCGAGACGCTGCCCACATGCTGGCGCAGCGCCGAGCTTCCCCGCGCGCCCAGCACGACGTGGTCCACCGGGTTCACCGTGACGAATTCCAGCAGCGCCTCCGCCGGGTCCACCGCCTCCAGTACGTGGAAGGTCACGCGCCCTTCCGGCAGGCCCAGCGGCGCCGCCCAGTGCCGCAGCTCGGCCAGCCGCCGCGCGTGCTTGCTTCGCCCCTCCGCATCCAGCGTCGTGTCGAGCTGGATGCGGTTCAGCCTGAGCACGTTGAGGCAGGCCAGCCGCGCCCCCGGCAGGGTCGGCAGCATCCGCACCACGGCCCGGCGCAGCTCCTCCGAGAGCCCCGCCCCTTCCTCGCCCCCTTCCCGGCTGAGCGCCACCGCCACTGCCAGGATCGGCGCCGCCGCGATTCCCTGCGCCACGGGCCGCCGGAAGCGCGGCTGCGCCTCCGGGTTGAAGCGCCGCCGCAGCACGGCCCCGAACCCGTCCCGGCGGAGCTTCCCAGCGCGCTGCGTCAGCGCCACCCCCTCGGGATTCCGGAGGTCCAGGATCAGCTGCGCCGCCGTCGGGTGCCGCCGTTCCGGCTCCACCTCCAGGCATCGCAGGATCACCTCCTGCAAGGCGGGCGGCACCTCCGGGCGCAGCCGGCGCGGCGGCACGGGGTCCCGCCACAGGCGCCGCTTCAGCCCCTTCATCCGCGCAGGACTCCCGAAGGGCAGCGCGCCGGTGGCCATGTGGTACATCAGCGCCCCCAGGGCGAAGAGGTCGCTCCGGGGATCGCTGCGGACACCCATCACCTGCTCCGGCGCCATGTAGGGTGCGGAGCCGTAGGGCAGGCGGAACTCCTCCTCCATGAGGTCGGGGAGCTGGTCGTGGCGGGACAGGCCGAAATCCACCAGCACGGCCGTACCGTCCTCCCGCAGCAGGATGTTGCCCGGCTTGATGTCGAGATGGATCACGTGCTGCCGGTGCAGCGCGTCCAGCGCGGCCGCGATCCGCGCGCCCACGAGGGCCACCTCCTCCACCGGCCAGGGCGCCTCCCGCATCCGCCCCTCCAGCGAGGGCGCCGCCACCCGCTCCATCACGATGTAGGGCTGGCGCTCGAACCCCGCCCCCGCCACGAAGCGCGGCACATGCGGCCCGGAGAGGCGGGGCAGGATTATCCCCTCCATCTCGAAGGAGACGATGGCGGCGGGGTCCTCCCCCTCGAACAGGCGGGGCACCTTCATCAGCATCGGCAGGTCGTGCGCCGGATGCGTCACGGAATAGAGCAGCGCCATGCCGCCGGCATGGACCCGCTCCCCGATCAGGAAGCCGTCCAGCCTGTCGCCGGTGGTCAGGCGGGGCCGCGCCACCTCAGGCCCCGCGCAGCAGCCGCAGCGCCAGCACCTCCGGCAGCCCGGCCTCGCGGATCTTCTCCGCCACCGCCGCCGCGTCATAGGGCACGCGCAGCCAGGTCAGCTCGGACCGCTCGGTGTCCAGCATGCCGTAGCAGGCCGAGGGATCGCCGTCCCGCGGCTGCCCCACGGCGCCCAGCACCGCCACCCACTTCCGCGCCCGCAGCAGCGGCACCGCGACGCCCGGCACCGGCAGGAAGGCCGTGAGCTTCACCGCCGCCGTGATTCCAAACAGCCTGGGCACATGGGTGTGCCCGCAGAAGGTCGCCCAGGCATCCGTCGCGTTCAGTGAGGCGAGTGCCGCGTCCGCATCCGTCACGTAGTGCCAGGCCTCGGGGTCGGAGGCGTCGGCATGCACGTAGAGGCGCCCCTCCTCCTCCCACTCGAAGGGCAGCCGCGCGAGGAACCCCGCCGCCTCCGGCGAGAGCCGCTCCCGCGTCCAGTCGATCGCGGCGGCGGCCATCTCGTTCATGCCGCCATGCCCCTTGCGCACGGCGTCGTCGTGGTTGCCCCGCACGGCCACGGCGCCCCGCGCCACCTCGGCCATGACGGTCTCCACGACCCATTCCGGATCGGCCCCGTAGCCGACGAGGTCGCCGAGGAAGACCAGCCGCTCCGCCCCGGAATCCCGCGCGTGCTCCAGGCAGGCCTCCAGCGCCTCCCGGTTCGCATGAACATCCGCCAGCAGCGCGATCAGCACGGCCCGTTTCCCCCGAATTGGGAAACGATACGACATTCCCCGCGCCGCGCGACCCCCGGCTGGGCCCTTTCCCCACCCCCGCGCCCGTGCCAGCTTCCCCCTCTCACACGGGACGAGGGAGAGGGCCGATGGCCGGGGTGTTCTGGCACAAGGGCGAGTGGATGACCGAGGAGCCGAAGGTGCTCGGCCCCATGGACCACGCCTTCTGGCTGGGCTCGGTCATCTTCGACGGTGCGCGCGCCATCCGCGGCACCGTGCCCGACCTCGACCTCCACTGCCGGCGCTGCGTGCAGTCCGCGCGCAACATGCTCATGGAGCCCACCATGACGCCGGAGGAAATCGAGGAGTTGTGCCGCAAGGGCGTGCGCCGCATGGGGCCGGAGGCCGAGCTCTACATCCGCCCGATGTTCTTCGTCCGCAACGGCCTCGGCGCCGCCCAGCCGGACCCGGCGAGCACGGAGTTCATCCTCTCCATCTACGATTCGCCCATGCCGCCCGCGAACGGCTTCTCCGCGGTCACCGCCCCCTTCCGCCGCCCGGCCGCCGACATGGCGCCGACGGATTCGAAGGCGAGCGCCCTCTACCCCAACTCCGCCCGCGCGACGGCCTGGGCCAAGGCGCGGGGCTACGACATGGCGGTGGTGCTGGACGAGGCCGGCAACGTCGCCGAGTTCGCCGCCGCCAACCTCATGATGGTCAAGGACGGGGTGGTGATGACGCCCGCCGCCAACGGCACCTTCCTCGCCGGCATCACGCGCTCCCGCGTCATCCAGCTCCTGCGCGATGCGGGCCGCGAGGTGCGCGAGTGCATCGTGACCACCGGCATGCTGGAGACGGCGGACGAGATCTTCGCCACCGGCAACTTCGGCAAGGTCCAGCCCTGCACCCGCTACGCCGACCACCACATGCAGCCCGGCCCCGTCGCCGCCGAGGCCCGGCGCCTCTACTTCGACTTCGCCGAGACCGCGCGCATCATCCCCCGCGCCGCCTGAAGGGCGGGGCCCGCCGGGACGGGAGCCGCGCTCCGGCCCCCGGGCCGGCGCTCAGCGCTCCTCGATCAGCTCCCGTATACGGGTGGCGAGCGCGTCCATCGCGAAGGGCTTGGTCATCACATGCATGCCGGGATCGAAATGGCCGCTCCCCAGGGCCGCGTTCTCGGCATAGCCGGTGATGAACAGCACCTTCAACCCCGGCCGCGCCGCATCGGCCATCTGCCGCCCGTTCATGCCGCCGGGCAGGCCCACATCCGTCACCAGCAGGTCGATGCGCGTATCCGACCGCAGCAGCTTCAGCCCGGAGGCGGCGTCGGCGGCCTCCAGCGCGGCATAGCCCAGCTCCTCCAGCACTTCCGCCACCAGCATCCGCACGGTGGGCTCGTCGTCCACCACCAGCACCGTCTCGCCGTCGGTTGCCCGCGGCGGCGGCGGCGGCTCGGGCAGGGGCGAGGCCTCCTCTGCCTTGCTGTGGTGGCGGGGGAGGTAGAGGCAGACCATCGTGCTCTCGCCCGCCTCCGAGTAGATCCGCACCTGCCCGCCGGACTGACGCGCGAAGCCGTAGATCACGCGTTGATTCAGAGGTTGAGCAGCGCCTTCTCGAGCTGGTTCGGGTCCACCAGCGTCGTCCAGAGCCCGGCGGCGGCCACCACCTCCACCACAATCCCCGGGCCCATCGTGCGGCGGATCAGTTCCTCCATGCCGCCGAGGCGATTCACGTCGGTCGGCCGGGGGTCCAGCGTCTGCCGGCGGGAGAGGGCCAGCAGCCGGTGCGTGAGGGAGGCGGCGCGCGCCGCCGCCCCCTGCGCCGCGACAACGTAGCGGTCCACCTCCCGCACCCGCCCCTGGGCGATGCGCGCGCTCAGCAGCTCCAGCGAGCCGGTGATGCCCGTCAGCAGGTTGTTGAAGTCGTGCGCGATCCCGCCCGTGAGTTGGCCGACCGCCTCCATCTTTTGGCTCTGGCGAAGCTGCTCCTCGGACTTCCGTAGCGCCGCCGTGCGCGCCTCGACCAGCTCCTCCAGCCGCTCGTTCATCTCGCGCTGGCGCATCTCGGCCAGCTTGCGCTCGCCGATGTCGAGCACGGTGCCGATCAGCCGGGTGGCCCGGCCCTCCTCAAAGAAGGCCTCTCCCTTGGCGGCCACCCAGCGCTCCACCCCGTCCGACAGGCCGATGGTGCGGTACTCCGTGTCAAAGCTGGCCGTACCCGCGGGGTCCAGCGCGGCCGAGACGGCCGCGTCCGCCCGCGCGCGGTCCTCCGGGTGCAGCCCGGCGAGGAAGGTGCCCTCGTAGCTCACCGGGGCGCCCAGCTGCACGCCGAACAGCTCGCGGCAGCGGTCGTCCTAGGTCAGCGCGCCCGTGCGTACGAGAAAGTCAAAAGTGCCGGTCCGCGCGGCGGCGGTGGCCAGGCGCAGGCGATCCTCGCTCTCGCGCAGCGCCGCCTCGGCCCGCTTGCTCGCGCTGAGGTCCAGCATCGCCCCGACCATGCGGATGGCCGCGCCCGAGGCGTCCCGGATGACGAAGCCGCGGTCGAGCACGGAGGCGTAGCTGCCATCGGCGCGGCGGAAGCGGTACTCCCCGGTCCAGTTGCTGCCCGCGCCGTCGATAACGGCGTGGATGCTGTCATGCACGCGGGCGCGGTCGTCGGGGTGGATGTGGGCGCTCCACCAGTTCCCCGTCTGCTCCGCGGCGGGGGCGTGGCCTTAGGCGGCCTCCAGCGCCTCGTTCCACTCCACCGTGTTGGCGCGGAGATCCCAATCCCAGACCGCGTCGTTCGTCGCGCGCGCGGCCAGGCGGTAGCGCTCGTTGATCGCGGCCAGCATCTCCCGCCCGCCGCCGGCACTCGCCCAGGGCACGGACCCGGCATCCCCGGCAGTACCGAGCCGCGCGCGCAGGTCGGCCGCCTCGGCCTCCAGCGCCTCGACGCGCCGCCTGAGTTCCTCGATCCTCTCGGAATCCATCCCCGTCCGGTCCGCTCAGTCCTTTCGTCGCGCCCGCACGAGCGGGCGGTCCTTGTCACCCGCCAGGAGCGCCTCCAGCTCCGCCCGGTCCGGGGTGCGCCCGTCCCTCGCCCGGAGCGCGCCCGCCGCCGAGGCGAAACGCAGGGCGCCCTCCACCTCCTGCCCCTCCGCCACGGCCAGGGCATAAGCGCCGTGGAACACGTCCCCCGCCCCCGTCGTGTTCGTCGCCTCCACGGGGAAGGCAGGGCGGGTGGAGATACCCTTCATTCCCGGCGCGCGCCACAGCACCCCCCGCTCGCCGAGCGTCACCGCGGCCATCCGCAGCGGGCCGGCCTCCAGCGCGCGGGCCAGGCCCTCGGCGGGGGGCACGCCGGGGGCGAAGATGGTGAGGCCCGTTTTGGCGAAGATCGCGTGGTCGGCGAGCGGCACAAGGGCGCGCAGTACGCGCTCCTCGCTCTTCTCCGCGTCCAGCACGCCGGGCAGGCCGCGGGCGCGGGCCGCAGCGAAGGCGGCTTCGGCGGCTTCCGGCCAGCGAGGATCGCAGAGGAGGGAGCCCGCCTCCGCCAGCCGGTCCAGCGGCAGGGCGGAGGGGTCGGCCGGCAGCCGCTCCCCGCGATAGGTGACGATGCTGCGCTCGCCCCGCTTATCCACGATCACGGCCGAGAGCGGGGTGCGCGCCCCCTCGGCCATGACGAGGCCGGTGGTGTCCACCGCCTCCTCCTCCAGCGCGCGGCGCAACTCCTCCCCCGCCTCGTCGCGCCCCACGCGCCCCCAGAACACGGCCCGCCCGCCGAGGCGCGCGACCGCGATAGCCGCGTTGGCCGCCATCCCGCCAACGCTCATCGAGTAGCCCCGCGCCGTGACCTTGGACGGGGCCAGCTCCACCTCGTCCACGCGAAAGGTATGGTCGGTGACGACCTGCCCGAGGCAGACCACCAGCGCCCCCCTCCCCCGCTCACCGGAACCCATGCGCGACCCCTCATCCCTGCCCGGCTGGCTCGCCGCGCGAATCCTCGTCATCCGGCCCGACGTCATGGTTGTGGACAAGCCCCCCGGCCTGCCGCTCGACCCCGGCCGTGGCGGCAACGCCTCCCTCGCGGATTGGCTTCCCCTTCTCCAGCTCGGCAAGCGCCACCTGCCGCAGCCGGCCCACCGGCTGGACACGGACACGGCGGGCTGCCTCGTCCTCGGGCGCACGAAGCCGGCCCTGGCCGCCCTCGGCGCCCTCTTCGCGGAGCGGCGGGCGGGCAAGACCTACTGGGCGGTCGTCCTGGGCCGGCCCGGGGCCCCGGGCGGCACGCTTGACGCCCCGCTCCGCAAGGTGAGCACCGCCGCGGCGGGCTGGCGGATGGAAGCGCATCCCGCGGGCCAGCCCGCCCGCACCGCCTGGCGCCTCCTCGGCGCCTCGGGGGACGGCGCCCTCTCCTGGCTGGAGCTGCGGCCGGAGACCGGGCGCACGCACCAGCTCCGCGTCCATTGCGCGCTGCTGGGCTGCCCGATTCTCGGCGATCCCGTCTACGCCCACCCTTCCCCGGCCCCTGGCTGGCCCGGCAAGGGGGCGGCGATGCACCTCCTCGCCCGCTCGATCACCCTTCCCCTGGACCCTCCCCTGGCGGCAACGGCCCCCGTGCCGCCCGCCATGGCCGCGGCTTTCGCGCGCTGCGGCGCGGCAGGGGAGGCAACCGGCCCCGTCGGGGACGTCACGAAGGTTTGACGAAGCGCCCCCCCGCCTGCCAAAGCAGACCCGTCGAGGACGGAGCGCGATGCCGCAAGGCCCCCAGAACGCGCGGCTGCCCGCCGCCCCGGAAGCCGGACCTGCGGAGACGCGGTCCGATGCCAGGGACGCGGCGCCGCGCTGGTCCTTCGGCCAGCGGCTCGCGCTCGTCTACGGCGCCGTCTCTCTCCTCATCATCCTCTGCGCCGCCGCCTTCTCTGCCAGGCAGGCCTCGCTCCTGACGGCGCGGAGCGAGGAGCTGGCCGTGGCCGAGACGCGGCGCCTGGCCGAGCGGGTAGGCAGCACCCTGGCCCGCGCGGCGCAGGGCATTGCAACCCTGGCCGTTGCCGAGCCCCTGGCGCGGGGCGCCGAGGGCTGCGGCGCGCTGCTGAACGCCGCCCATCTCACGATGGACGCCGACGTCCGGCACCTGTTCGTCACCGGGCCGGACGGGCGCGTGCTATGCGCCACCCTGCCCGGCGCCGCCGGCCGGCTCGCCGACAGCCCCACCCTCCGCACCATCCAGCGCACCGGGCGCCCGGCCAACGGGCTGATCGGGGAGGCGGGGCTCGGCCTCCAGGGCGTGATCGGCGTCGGCCATCCCCTTCGCCGCAACGGCCAGCCCGTGGGGGCGGTGACGGCCGCCCTCTCGGTGGAGGAGCTGCGCAGCACCGCGGCGGGGGAGCCGGCGGCGATCCCCGGGCTGCGCGCCTGGCTGCTCGACGCGGCCGGGGGCAGCCTCTCCCTGCTCGGCCCGCAGGGTCCGATCCCGGCGCTGCCCGAGGCGCTGCACGCCTCCTTCGCCGCGCCCGAGCCGGTGGGAGCCGGCCGCGCCGCCCATGGCGGGACCTTCTTCCTCAAGGCCCGGGTGACCGACGACCTCACCCTCGTCGCCACCATCCCCCAGCACCTGCTGCGCGCGGGCGCGCCGCTGGAGGTGGCGCTGCCGCCGCTGCTGCTCGCCCTCATCCTGCTGCTGGGCATGGGCGCGCTGTTCTGGGCCGTGCGGCGCTTCGTCATCGCCCCGATCGAGGCCGCGACGCGCCGGCTCGAGGCAGGGGAGCCTCTCCTGCCGTCCGGGGATGGCGGCCCGCCGGGCGAGGTGGCCGACCTTCTCCGCCGGCTCGCCGTCACCCGCACCGGCCGGGACGAGGCGTTCGCGCTCCGCGACGCGCTGCTGGCCGAGGCGCAGGGCCGGATCAGGGACCACCTCGCCCTCGTCGCCACCTTCCTGCGCCTGCAGGAGCGCCAGCTCTCCGACCACGCGGCGCTCCAGGCACTCCGCGCGGCGCAGGGGCGCATCCTCGCCATCGGCACAAGCTACGAGATGCTGGAGGAGGGGCCGGGGCAGCTCGTCCCGCTGGAGGGGATGCTCGGCCGCTTCGCCCACGCCCTCGCCGCGCGGGACCTGACGGAGGGCAACGCGACCCAGATCCAGATGGACCTGCGGCCGATCGAGGTCCGGGCCGACGTGGCGGTGAGGACCGCCCTGATCATGAACGAGCTGGTGACGAACGCCCTGAGATACGCCTTCATCGGCCGGGCGCCGGGGACGGTGCGGATCGCCCTGCGCTCCCTCGCGCCCGCGGACGGGGCGGTACAGGCGGGCTTCACCCTGCTCGTCACGGACAACGGCGCCGGCATGCCCGACCAGCCCCGACGCGGCCTGGGCATGACGGTGGTGGACAGCCTTCTCCGCAGCATCGACGCGCGGATCGAGCGCCTGCCCGGCCCCGGCACCGCCTTCCTCGTCACCTGGGCCGGGGGCGGCGGGGAGGGCTGAGGGCTCATCTCAAGCCCGGAAAAGGGTCGGGCGGCCGGTAGCGTCCCGGCGATCACCCCCCACATGGCCGGGCGATGATCCAGGCCAGCCGCATCCGCACCCTCTTGGAAGCCCCGGAGCGCGAGGGGGCGGAATACGTCCTCTACTGGATGGGCCTGGCCCAGCGGGCGCGCTTCAACCCCGCCCTGGAGTTTGCGGTGGAGGAGGCGAATGCCCGGAACCTCCCCCTCCTCGTGTGCTACGGCATCGCCGAGGGCTTCCCCGAGGTGAATTCCCGCCACTGGACCTTCCTGCTGGAGGGGATCGCCGAGGTCGGACCCGAGCTGGAGCGCCGCGGCATCGCCTTCGCCGCCCGCCGCACGCCGCCCGTGGAGACGGCCCTGCACTTTGCCGGGCGCGCGGCGCTGGTGGTGCTCGACCGCCACTACCTCAAGCCCGTCAGGGACTTCTACGCCGACTTCGCCGCCCGCGCTCCCTGCCGCGTGGTGCAGGTGGAGGGCGAGGTGGTGGTGCCGGTGGAGACCGCCTCCCCCAAGCACGAGATCGCGGCGCGCACCCTGCGCCCGAAGCTGCGGCGCCTGCTGCCCGAATACCTGCACCCCCTGGAGGAGCGCCCGGTGCGCGTCCTCGCCGCCGCGGCCGGGCTGCGGCCGGAGAGCACGCTCGACCTCTCGGACATCCCGAGCATCGTGGCGGGGCTGCGCTGCGACCACTCCGTGCGCCCCGTGCGCCGCTTCCGCGGCGGCACCTCCCAGGCCGAGGCGCGGCTGCGGCACTATCTCGGGAAGCCCTTCGCGAACTACGCCGCCGAGCGTGGGCGGCCGGAGGCGGGCGCGGCCTCCCATATGAGCCCCTACCTCCATTTCGGGCAGGTCTCGCCGGTGGCCATCGCCCTCGCCGTGATGGAATCCCCCGCCGGCAGGGAGGAGGACCGCTCGGCCTATATCGAGGAGCTGGTCGTCCGGCGCGAGCTGGCGATGAACCACATCCACTACGAGCCGCACTACGACGACCTCTCCGCCGTGCCCGCCTGGGCCCGCCGGACGCTGGACGCGCACCGCGCCGACCCCCGCCCCTTCCTCTACACGCCCGAGCAGTTCGAACTCGGCCTCACCCATGACCGCTACTGGAACGCGGCCATGACCGAGATGCGCGAGACGGGATACATGCACAACCACATGCGGATGTACTGGGGGAAGAAGATCGTCGAGTGGTCCCCCACCCCCGAGGCCGCCTGGGAAACCGCGCTGCGCCTGAACAACCGGTACTTCATCGACGGGCGGGACGCGAACTCCTTCACTAACATCGGCTGGCTCTTCGGCCTGCACGACCGTCCCTGGGGGCCGCGCCCGGTCTTTGGCAATGTCCGCACCCTCGGCGCCGCCACGCTGAAGAAGTTCGACGCGAACGGCTATGTCCGCGAGGTCGAACGCCTCGCCGCCGCCGAGCGGGAGGAAGCGGCGCATGGCTGAGCCCTTCCGCTTCCTCGTCGCCGAGAGCGAGGCGCCGGCGGACCGCGAGGCCCGGCGCGCGAGCGTCGGCCGCTCCTCCGGCGAGACCTATGTGGAGACACTCCAGCGCCTCGCCCCTAGCGCGGTCTGCGACCAGGTGAAGCCCGCCGAGGAGGGCGTGCCCCCCACCGAGACCGAGGCGCTGGCCCGCTACGACGCCGTCTTCCTCTGCGGCTCCCCTCTGCACGTCTATGAGGAGACGCCCCAGACCCGGCGCGTGCTGGACTTCATGCGCGCCGTCTTCGCCTCCGGCACGCCCTCCTTCGGCTCCTGCGCTGGGCTCCAGGTGGCCGTCGCCGCGGCCGGCGGGGAGGTCGGGCTGCGGGAGGGCGGGAAGGAGGCCGGCTTCGCCCGGCGGATCACCCCCAGCGCGGCCGGGCGGGACCACCCGCTGCTCGCCGGCCGCCCCGCCGCCTACGACGCCCCCGCCATCCACTCGGACGAGGTGAAGCGCCTACCCCCCGGCGCCACGCTGCTCGCGGGCAACGCCGCCTCCCCCGTCCAGGCCGCCGAGATCCGGCAGGGAGAGGGCGTCTTCTGGGGCGTTCAGTACCACCCCGAGCTCTCCCTCCACGAGGTGGCGGAGGCGCTGCGCCGGCAGGCGGCGAACCTTGTCGAGGACGGGCTGGCGGCGGACCGCGCGGCGGTGGAGGGGCAGGCCGACCGCATCGAGGCCCTGGTCCGCGAGCCCGGCCGGCGCGACCTCGCCTGGCAACTCGGGCTTGACGCCGAGGTGACGGACCCCGCCCTGCGCCAGGTGGAGCTGCGGAACTTCATCCGTCACCTCGCCGAGCCCCGCCGCGCCGCGCGGTCGCACCGCGCCGCAAGGTGTTCCCGCGCCGCGCGCTGACACCGCGCTGCGCGGCACGGCGTGGCCGCGCGCGAGGGCGGCAAGGCCCCTCAGGGCACCCGGTTGCGGCTGGCCGCCAGCAGCGCCTCAAGCGCGAGGATCAGCTCCAGCCGCAGGATCGGCTTCTCCAGCTTCGGGTGCTGCCGGTAGTTGGCGGCATCCTTGATCCGCACGTCCCCCGTAGCGAAAAGATAGGGCACGCCGAGCTGGTCCAGCCTGTCGGCCACGGGATAGACCGTCTCGCCACGGCCGAGATTCACGTCCAGCACCGCCAGGTCGGGCGCCCCGGGGTCCTCCTCGATGATCTCCAGCGCCTGGTCCACGCTCGGCACGGGGCCGAGGATCTCGGCGCCGACCCCGCGGAGCCAGCCCTCCATCGCCTCCGCGATCAGGTACTCGTCCTCCACCATGAGGATGCGCCGGCCCGCCAGTAATCCTGCGGCTTGAGGCATCTTGTCCTAAATCCCCAGGGAGAGGTGTTGCGACCGGCGGCTCGTCCCGATGAACGCCATGTCCGGCCCTAGGTGAGCGGCAGGTCGATGCGGCAGCGGACGCCGTCCGCCGCGAGGACGTATTCCGTTCTCGCGCGGAGGGCGTAAGCGAGCGCCTTCTCAATCAGCTCCCGGCCATAGCCGCGGCGCGTCACTGCCTCCGGGCGGATGTCCACGCCGGTTTCGGTCCAGGTGAGGGAGAGGCGGCGGTGCCCCTTCGCGTCCCGGCCCGTGGCCCAGCTCACCGTGAGCCGCCCCGCCCCGCCCCGCAGGGCCCCGTACTTCACGGCATTCGTCGTCAGCTCGTGCAGGGCGAGGGCGAAGTTCTGCACCTGGCCGGAGGTGAGCTTCACCGGGGGGCCGGAGATCTCCACCCTCGGGGGATCCGCGTCCACATGGGCCGCGAGCTCGGCCCGCACGAGGGCGCCGACCTCCACGGTGTCGCTGCCGGACTGGCTGAGCAGGCCCTGCGCCCGGCTGAGCGCCTGGAGCCGCGCCTGGAAGGCGTCCACCGCCGCGCCATCGCCGAGTGTCCTGGAGGCGACGGAGGCGATGACGCCGAGGATGTTGCGGCCGCGGTGCTGCAGCTCCGCGACCAGCACCTCCAGGCGGGCGGCGCTCGCCTTCTCCTCCGTCACGTCCTGGGCGATGCCGGCCAAGCGCCGCACCCGGCCGTCCCCGTCCGGTATCGGGAAGTCCGTGTTCTCGATCCAGCGGAGCTCGCCGTCCGAGGGGCGGATGATGCGGAACTCGATCGTCAAGCGCTTCCCGCCGCGCAGCCGCTCCAAGTCGTTGCGCGCACGGTCCCGGTCCTCGGGGAGGATGAGGGCGAGCCAGCGCTCCTGCGCGCCGCCGCCGAGGAAATCCTCCCGGTTCGCGCCGTAGATCGCCTCGAAGGCCGGGCTGAGATACTCGAAGTCCAGCGTCTCCGCGTTCCTGACCCAGAGAAGGTCGGAGGAGGCCTCCCCGAACTGGCGCAGCCGCTCCTCGCTCTCGCGCAGCAGCTCGTCCTTCCGGCGGCGCTCGGTTACGTCTTGGCCGATCTTGAGGAAGCCGCGCAGCGTGCCGTCGGGGTCCCGCAGCGCGCGGGTGGAGCCCTCGATGAAGACGCGCCGGCCGTCCTTGCGGATGTGCCAGCGCACATTCGGCGCGTGGCCCTCCCTGCGGGCGGTCTCGGTCTCCTCCTGGTCCTGCCGGGCCTCCCGGTCCTCGGGGGTGAAGGTGATGGCGGCGGGCTGCCCGACGGCCTCCTCCGCCGTCCAGCCGAAGACGGCCTGCGCGCCGGGCAGCCAGTCGGTGATCCGGTCCTCGGGGTCGGAGAGGAAGATCGCGTAGTCGAGCGCGGACTCAACCGTGAGGCGGAACCGCTCCTCGGTCGAGCGCAGCTCGCGGTGCATGCGGAGCCGGTCGATGACGGGGCCGAGGATCGCGGAATAGGTCCGGAGGAAGCGCGCGTCGTCCTCGTTGAATTCGCGCGGCTCGACGGCGTCCACCTGCAGCAGGCCGAAGGCCCGCCCGCCCGGCAGGAAGATCGGTGCGTTGACCAGCGCGACGATGCCCTCCTCCCTCATGAAGCCGGGAACCTCGAAGCGCTCCTCCTTTCTGATGTCCTGCGAGATCACGGGCTCCCCGGCCCTGATCGCGAAGGTCTCGGAGGAGTGCTCCCCCATGGGCAGCCGCATCCGACCGACGATGCTGGGATCCCAGCCGACGCCGGCGCGGACGAGGAGGCACTCACCGCCCCGCTCGATCTCCAGGATCTTGGCGCGGCCCGTGCCGAACGCCTCGCCGACCAGGCGGCAAGCCTCGTTCAGTACCTGGTCCAGGTCGTTCGAGCGGAGCGCAAGGTCCCCGAAGTCGGCGAGCACTTCCTGGCGCCGTAGCATCATCTCCGTCCTTGGCATCCCGGCTGCCGCCTCCTGGCCCTCGATCCGAACCCGGAAGAGTCCCCCCCGATGCGGCGTCCTGGCGGCTGAACGCGCGGAAACGCGGAATGATCGCCGGCCGGCGCCGTTTTCCGTCCCGAGGGCCCCACGAAGGATCGGGTGGAGGCCCAGGGGACGCAGGCCCCCCTTCCCGCTCCGGGGTGCCAGCGGCGGCCTGTCGCGCCCCGGGCGCCACCCGCGCCGGTGACGCTGCCCTGGCTGAAGCCCCCGTTGCCGGGATTCCGTCCCTGCCCCGCTGCCCCCTAGCCCCGCCGCCCGTGCCCGGAGGCCGCCGCCCCCGCATCCGGCGCCAGCCGCGCCGCGAGCGGCGAGGCCAGCAGCGTGGGCAGCGCCGCGCCGAGGAAGGCGATGGCGAAGTCCGGCACCCCCGGCTCCGCCCGCCCCCCGGCCGCCGCCGAGGCCGCGAGCCAGCCCGCCCCCCAGGTGACGCCGAGCGCCATGAAGAGCTGCTGCGCGGTGGCCGCGATGGCGGTGGCCGAGGAGAGCCGGCCCGGCGGCACCTCCACATAGGTGAGCGCGTTGAAGGAGGAAAACTGCAAGCTCCGCGCCAGCCCGCCCAGCGCGAGCACGGCAAACACCGCCGGCAGCGGCCAAGCGGGATTGAAGGCGGCGCAGGCGGCCAGCGTGACGGCCACGATCGCCCCGTTCCTGACGAGCACGTTGCGGAAGCCGTACCGGCGCAGCGCGAAGCTCGTCATCGGCTTCATCGCGAAGGCGCCGAGGGCGGTGGCGAGCGTGACCGTGCCCGACAGAGTCGCCGAGGCGCCGAAGCCGAACTGGAGGAAGAGCGGCAGGAGAAAGGGCGAGGCCCCCGCGCCGATGCGGAACAGGCTGCCCGCCGCTACCGCGATGCGGAAGGAGGCGACGGAGAAGAGGCCCAGGTCCAGCGCCGGGTTCGGCGCCCGCCGCGACCAGCGGATCGCCAGCCAGCCGAGCCCCGCCCCCGCGAGCAGCGCGAGCGGCGGCAGGACGGGATGCACCACCCCGCGCCCCGCCGTCTCCGCCCCGAACATCAGCAGCGCGAGGGCGGTGCCGGTCAGCGCCAAGCCCGGCAGGTCCAGCCGCGGTGGCCGCTCCTCACTCGTCGCCGGGATGAAGCGCCAGATGGCCAGCAGGCCGAGGGCGGCGATGGGCAGGTTGATCCAGAACACCGCCCGCCAGGAAAGGGTGTCGGTCAACACCCCGCCCAGCGGCGGCCCGATGATGGGGCCGAGCAGCCCGGGCATTGAGAGCCAGGTCGTCGCCCGCACCACCTCCTCCGGCCGCACGCGGCGCAGCAGCAGCAGCCGCGCGACGGGCACCATCATCGCGCCCCCCATTCCCTGGAGCACCCGCGCCGCCACCAGCTCCCCCAGCCCGCTCGAGAGGCCGCAGAGGGCGGAGGCGGTGGCGAAGACCGCGATGGCCAGCATGAACACCCGCTTCGCCCCGAAGCGGTCCGCCACCCAGCCCGAGACGGGGATGAAGACGGTGAGCGCGACGAGATAGGCGGTGATGGCCGCCGAGAGGTGCAGCGGCTCCGTCCCCAGTTCCCGCGCCATGGCGGGCAGCGCCGTCGCGATCACGCTGGAATCGAGGTTCTGCATGAACAAGGCGCTAGCCACAATGACCGCCACCCGCCGCGCATTCTCCGGCGGCGGGGCCGGCCCGCCGGGCACCCCCGCCACCCCTTCGGCCGCATCCAGCCCCGATCCCGCCACGCCCCTGCCGCCCCTCGCCTCGCGTGATCGGGAGAATGCTCCCTGGGGGCGGGTGCGCGAAGCCCTCCCCCTGAGGGGCAGCCCGCCACGCCCCGCAACCGCCCGCGCGCCTCGCGGGATTGGATTGAGGCACCGGCAGGGTGAGCCGCTCCTCGCCCTTCAGCCTGATGTGGCAAGGCTCGATGCCAGGGTTCCCGCTGATGTGAGCATCAACGGGATGGTCGCCAGGGTGTGTCGAAACTTACGAGGGCGGGGTGCCCTACTTACGGTGTTTCAGCCAACGCTATATTCGTAAGCGCTTTCTTCAATCAGGAACTGAGAGGGGGCTCCTAGATTGGCACACCCTGATAGCAGTGTTTCTTCTAATTTCCCCGGAGATGCTTCTTCGCCCCCCATCCGGACCGGGCCTGCGGAGCGTCCGGGGCCACCGATCCGGGTCGTTCCCAGCCCCTCCGAACTGGCAAGTGCTTCGCACCCGACAATCGCCAGAACGGCCGATCCTGCGCCCGTCCCTCAGCCCGTAGCCAAGACGGCCGAGCAGAAGCGTGGCATCTCCGGCCGAGTCTCCCGGATCGCGCTTGGTGTCGCCGCTCTGGCCGTTGCCGGCTACTTCGTCTGGGACCGCTTCTTCGCCCTGGGCAGCACGAATGCCGTCCTCAGTGCCACGCCCGTCATGCTGCGCGCGCCCATTGATGGCGAGGTGCGCCTCAACCCGATCGCGCCAGGCACCCTTCTGGACGAGAGAGCGGTCATCGGAGCGCTCCGCAACACGCGCCTGGACACGGGCCGTATTAACGAACTCACGGCGCAGGTGCTGGCGGTTGAGCATGAGGTCGACCTGATCCGGCAGCGGATCGTCAACACCGAACAGGATGCCACCGAAGCTCTTGCCCAGGCCACCTCTTTCCAGAAGGCGCGGGTCGAGCAGATCGCCGCCCGGCTGGAGGAGAGCGAGGCCCGCATCCGCAGCACTCAGGCCCGGTTGCGAGAGGCGGAAGGCATCCAGGGCAGGAACGAACATCTGCTCCGCTCGGGCGTGGCCACGGTGGCGACTGTGGAGCAGGCTCGACGGGGCCTGGAGGTCGCCCGCGGCGACCTCGATATCGCTATCCGCCAGCGACAGGCCATCCGCTCTGAACTGGATGCAGCGAGCCATGGGATCTTCACAAGTGAAGCGGGGACCAATCGCTCCTCATCGCAGCAGCAATACGACCGGCTACGCCAGCAGCAACGGGAACTATCCGCCCAGTTCACCGAAAGGCAGGCCCGTCTGGACAGCTTGCGTGAACTACTGATGAACGAGCGAGTCCAGATCGCGCGCCGCACTGCGGCGCAGATCGAGGCACCGTCGCGTAGCCGCCTGATCCGCGTTCATGCGCAGAACGGCGAATTTGTCCGGCAGGGGCAGGATGTGGCGAGCGTGATCGATTGTGCCCGCCCGCTGGTCACTGTGGAGGTCAACGATCGGGTCTTCCGCTCTCTCCGGATGGGAATGTCCGGTTTCTTCACCCCGGCCGGTGGGGGACAGGGGTATGAGGGAGGAATCATTGAGCTCCAGGCACCGCTCACCAACCAGTCGGGCCAGAGCGGGCAGCATCGTGTGGTGATGCAGGTCAATGACCCCACGCTCTCGGCGGAGTGCCAGACAGGCCGGACAGGACGCGTGAGTTTCTGAGCGGGTCTGACCAGGGGCAGCACATATGGACGACCTGGCCTGGGCCTTCGTGCCTCTTTTCGTCATCGGTGGGCTCGCGGCGGTGGTTCTGCCGCGCGTCAACCCGGACAACCGCTATGCCAGGCTGATCGGGGCGGGCGTCACGGCCGCCCTTCTGCTGCGCTACATGTGGTGGCGAACCACAGATTCCCTCCCGCCCTGGGAGGGGACAATCGGCAACGTCATTGCCTACGCCTTCTGCGTGATCGAGATGATGAGTTCGATCGCCGGGCTGTTGCTGATCCATGTCCTGAGCAAGACCATCAACCGCAGCCAGGAAGCGACCGATCACCCGCCGACATCATTCCCGGATGGCGCGCCGCTCATCGACATCTTCATCCCCACCTATAACGAAAAGGAGGAGATCCTCTACCGCACGATCGTGGGCGCTATGAATCAAGAGTACCCGCGCTACCGTGTCTGGGTGCTGGACGACAAGCGCCGCCCCTCGATGAAAGCCCTGGCCGAGAGCCTCGGCGCAAATTACCTGACCCGCCACGGGAATTCGCACGGCAAGGCCGGCAACATGAATAATGGGCTGCGGCATGTGTTTGGCCTCGATCAGCCGCCTGACGTCATCGCCGTTCTGGATGCCGACTTCGTGCCCACCCCACAATTCCTATGGCGAGCCTGCGCGCTCATGCACGACCCGAAGGTGGTCGTCGTCCAGACACCCCAGCACTTTTTCAACCCTGACCCGATCCAGCTGAACCTAGGCGGCACGCGCATCGTGCCGGATGAGCAGCGCTTCTTCTTCGACGTGATCCTGGCATCGAAGGACGCGCATGGGACCGCGTTCAGTTGCGGCACATCTGCCCTCGTGCGCACGTCTTTCCTCAAGGAGATCGGCGGCTTTCCGACCGAAAGCGTGACCGAGGACCTCCTGCTTTCCGTTAAAGCCAGCGCCTGCGGCTATGTCACCCACTACCTGAATGAGCCCCTGAGCGTCGGCCTCGCGCCGGAGGGGCTGCAGGAATACCTTACCCAGCGTGGCCGCTGGTGCCTTGGGACAATGCAGATCGTCCGGACCAAGTGGGGGCCATTCTCGGTGGGGCCGGTGCCGCTCATCATGCGGCTTCACACCATGGACACGGTGCTGTTCTGGACGGTGGGATCACTGATCCGGATACTCAGCCTCGTGATTCCGATCCTATATTGGTGGACCGGGCTGGTTGTGATCGAATCCGATCTAGCCAGCATCCTGAGCCACCTCGGGCCTTATTGGCTGTGGTGCGTAACCTTCCTTGGATGGGTCAGCCGCGGCCTGAATGTTCCCGTCATCGCCGAGGCCATGTCTCTCCTGGTCTGCACGGAAGCGATCAAGGCCAGCATCATCGGCCTGTTCGGCTCCAAGAACCAGAAATTCAAGGTCACCGCCAAAGGCACGAACAGGGGCTCCACAGTCGTTCAGTGGAACATCATCGTCTGGTACCTCGGGCTGATTGCCCTGACATTGGGCGGAATCCTCCTGAGCGTTCTCGAAGGGCCGATGGGAAACACGCCCGCCCAGATCGAGGCCATGAACCTCTTCTGGAGCGTCTATAACGTCTGCACCCTCCTGGTTGCCTGCCTCATCTGCGTGGAGCGGCCCCGGTTCCGCAGGGAGGAGCGGTTCGATGCGGATGAGCCCTCCCAAGTCGCCCTGGAGGGCAGGCGAGTCGATGGGCGCCTTCGCGACCTGTCCATCCTTGGCTGCCGGGTCGAGGTGCCTGGCGGTGCGGAGGGGGTCGGAGGAGGCGAAGCCTGGGTTCTTCTCGAGGATGTTGGCTTCGTGCCCTCCCGGATCGTTGGGGAGCCGAACGGACGCTTTCTCCATTTTGAGTTCATGGCCTCGCCCGAGCAGCGAGAGGCGATCACCCGCAAGCTGTTCTCGGGGAGATATGCTCGCTCCGTGACCCGCATGAGTGCCACGCGCTTGGCGAGGACCATTGTGAGAAGAATGGTCACCTAGGAGGGCAGGCCGCTTCTGTGGGTCAGCCCTTGGTGGCCCCCTGCCCTTTCGGGACACGCCAACGGCCTTTCCGGTGTTGCTCCGGGTTGAGTTGGCGTGGAGCGATGGCGCTGAAATTAGCAAGCCGCATCAGCATCGCCGGGACCGGCCCGCCCGGAGCCCCGCCCCACTTCCCCGGATCCAGCCCTGGCACGGCCGCCCTCCTCCCGCTGCCCACCCCGTCTCGCAAGGATCGGGAAGCTTCGCCCTGAGAGGGGCGCCGCTCCCGCCGCATGGGCAGCTTCCCGCGCTGGGCAACCCCGCCATGCCTTGCAACCGCCCGCCCGCGCGCGCATTTTTGCGCCATGGATCAATCGGCCGGCGAAGCGCGCCGCATCCCCCTCCATGGACCGGAAGACTTCGAAGGCATGCGCCGCGCCGGGCGGCTTGCGGCCGAGTGCCTGGACATGATCACGCCCCATGTCCGCCCGGGCGCGACGACCGGCACGCTGGACCAGCTCTGCCACGACTTCATGCTGGCCCATGGTGCAACCCCGGCCACGCTGGGCTACCGCGGCTACACCAAGTCCTCCTGCATCAGCATCAACCACGTGGTCTGCCACGGCATCCCCGGCGACCGCGTGCTGGCTGAGGGCGATATCCTCAACATCGACGTCACGCCGCTGCTCGACGGCTGGCACGGGGACAGCTCGCGTATGTATGTCGCCGGCACGCCCTCGACCAAGGCGCGGCTGCTGATGGACGTGACCTATGAGAGCCTCATGCGCGGCATCGCCGTGGTGAAGCCGGGCAACACACTGGGCGACATCGGCCACGCCATCCAGAGCTATGTCGAGAAGCACCGCTTCTCCGTGGTGCGGGACTTCTGCGGCCACGGCGTCGGCCGCAAGTTCCACGCGCCGCCGAACATCCTGCACTTCGGCCGCCCCGGCGAGGGCCCCGTGCTCAAGCCCGGCATGTTCTTCACCATCGAGCCGATGGTGAATGCCGGCCGCGCCGAGGTGAAGGTGCTGGACGACGGCTGGACGGCCGTGACGCGGGACCGCTCCCTCTCCGCGCAGTTCGAGCACATGGTAGGCGTGACCGAGACCGGCTGCGAGATCTTCACCCTCTCCCCCGCTGGCCTGCACAAGCCGCCCTACGCCGCATGAACCTGCCGGAAAGGCTGGTCGAAGGGTATCGCGGCTTCCGCCATACCCGCTTCCGGCGCGAGCGCGACCACTATGCCCGCCTGGCCGAGGCCGGCCAGCAGCCCACCACCCTGATGATCGCCTGCGTGGACAGCCGCGTAGCGCCCGAGGTGGTGTTCGACGCCGATCCCGGCGAGATGCTGGTGGTCCGCAACGTCGCCAACCTCGTACCGCCCTACCAGCCGGATGCGGGCTATCACGGCACCTCGGCGGCGATCGAGTTCGCGGTGCGCCAGCTGAAGGTGCGGCACATCGTCGTCTGCGGCCACGCCTCCTGCGGCGGCATCAATGCCTTCCGCGACAACGCCCTGAACGGGGTGGACGCGGCGCATGGCGACTTCGTGGCCCGCTGGATGGACATGATTGCCCCCGCCACCCGCCTGGCCCTGACCTGCGAAGGCGTGGACCCCTTGCAGGACCAGAACGCGATGGAGCTGGCCGCCATCCGGCAGTCCCTCCTCCATCTCCGCACCTTCCCATGGCTGGCCGAGCGCGAGCGGGCCGGCGAGCTGGCCCTGCACGGCCTCTGGTTCGACGTGGCGGACGGTTCGCTGCGCGTGCTGGACGAGGCGAGCGGCGAGTTCAGCGCCCTGGACGACGCGCCGATTACCTGAGGGCAGTCCACTCCCCCGCCTCCCGGGGAAGCGCCGCCGTCGCGCACGGCACGGACAGGGCGCCCCAGCGGGCGCCCTGCCGCCTGCCCTGCCGAGGCTCAGGCGAGGACGAGGTCGGCCGAGGCGGGCGCCCCGGCCAGGGCCGCGACCTCGCCCTCGGCGGCCGCCACCTCGGCGGAGACGGCGTCGAGGCCCATCGCGCCCATCATTGCGTGGAAGACGTCCGTGTTGTCGAGATAGTTCTGCCCCAGGCCCCGGAAGTCGTAGTTCGCGAGCCCGGGATCGACCTTCGTCGCCGCCTCCGCCAGCAGCTCCGAACCCGGCCCCTGGGCCCAGATCGGCACGAGCTCGTTCGTGTGATTGCCCGTGTGCCAGCTCACGCCGGGGGTCTCGCCCTCCCCGTTGTTCTGCACGGGCTGGAACGGCACCGTGGCGGCGTCGGGCCCGAGCAGAAGGCCGTTGCCGTGGTCGGTCGTGACGATGACCATCGTCTCGTCCCAGCTGCTGTTCGCCTCGACCCAGTCGACCACCGAGGCCACAGTCTCGTTGAAGGAGACCTGCTCCTCGATGATGCGGCCGGTGTCGTTGGCATGCGCGGCCCAGTCCACCGCGCCGCCCTCGACCATGAGGAAGAAGCCGTCCTCGTCCTGGCTGAGGACGTTGAGCGCGCCCTCGGCCATGGTGGAGAGCTCGGGCACGTTCTCCAGCCCGGGCGTCATGCCCTCGCCGTCGCGGCCCTGCTGCAGGGTCGTGCCGCTGCGGAAGGTGCCGAGGATCCTCTCGCCCTCGGCGAGCTCGTAGCTGCCATCGGCCAGCGCCTCGAACTGCGCCTCGCTGTCGATGAAGGTGTAGTCGGTGTTGCCGGAGAGGACCTCCGCGAAGGTCTCCGCGCCGCCGACATACTCGTAGTCCTCGCCGCTCGTCGGGATGCGGAACTCGCCGTTCGCGTCGTAGAAGGGATGGCCGCCGCCCATGATGACAGAAGCCGTGCCGCTCTCGATCATCTCCTTCGAGATGCCCTCGTAGTCGTTGCGGCTCGCATTATGCGCCGCGAAGGAGGCGGGCGTGGCGTGCGACCACTGCACGCTGGTGACGACGCCGAGCGCGCGCCCGCTCTCCACGGCGTAGTCGCCGATGTTCATCAGCGGCTGGCCGAAATTGTCGTAGCTGATCGCGTTGTTGTAGGTCTTCTCACCGGTCGAGAGCGCGGTGCCGGCGGCGGCGCTGTCGGTGATGCCGCTGCGCAGGTACTCGTAGCCCGCGAAGGCGGCGGGGTAGTCGCCGAACTCGCCCTCGGCCGTCGCGGCGTTCCACACCTTCGTCGGGTCGTAGCCGAGTTCGCCCTTGGCGGTGTTGGTCGGCGTCGTGGAGGTGTTGAGCGGGTAGGTGCTCATGTAGCCCTTGGTCGAGAAGCCGTCATAGGCCTGCTCGCCCAGCTTGCCGTGCTGGTAGTAGCTGGCGGCATCCCAGGTTCCGGGGCTGGCGCCATCCGAGACAAGCAGGATGACGTTCTTCGCGGCGGCTTTCTCGTCAGCCATGTCAGGGATCCCTTTTTCGTGCAGCAGAGGAGCGGCGCTGCCCGGGAGCGGTTAAGGTCCCGAGATGAAGCCTCAAAGACAGGCGGGATGGATTCGCGTTAACTTGCGGCCATGCATTAGTATCGAAGAGGTATCGGCGGCTCGTCGCACGCGCGCATTCGGCCCAGGCGGGTTCGGGGATTTGTCCCGTCATCCCGGCTGTCCTTGCCGCCCCACCTTCCCGCGCTGGGCTACTGGCGCAAGCCTCTCCTCTACTCGGCCGCCGATTGCCGCCCCGGGCAGGGGCGCCGCATCCTCGCCTCGTCAGGCCCGCGGCGATGGACAAACCCGCCCGCCCCGATCATTCTCCCCGCGCACGGATCCGAGAGGCGGAGTTGCCGCGAGACGTGCCCCGCAAGCCCGGCATGGAGGAGGAGAGCCCCCTCTTCGCCGCCCTCCTCGAATCCCCCGCCGCCACCAGCCCGGCAGCCGCGCCCCCCGGCCCCGAGGGCCATCGCAAGCGCCTTCGCGAGAAGCTCCTCCGCGCCGGGCCCGAGGCGCTCGCGGACTACGAGCTGCTGGAAATGCTTTTCTTCCTCGCCCTGCCGAGGGTGGACACCAAGCCCCATGCGAAGCGCCTCATGGCGCGCTTCGGCAGCGTTGCCCGCGTCGTCACGGCGCCCGCGGCCGAGCTTTGCGCCGTCGAGGGAATGGGCGATTCCGCCATCACCGCGCTCCGCACCGTGTAGGCCGTGGCGCTGCGGTCCTGGCCGGGGAGGCCCGCGAGCAGCCGCTTCTGGGCGATGCCGCGCGCCTGACCGCCTAGCTCACGGCCGCACTCGCGCGGGAACCGGTGGAGCAGTTCCGCGTCCTCTTCCTCGACAGCCGCAACCGCCTGATCACCGACGAGGTGCAGGGCCGTGGCACCGTCAACCACACGCCCGTCTATCCCCGGGAGGTCGTCCAGCGCGCGCTGGAACTGCACGCGACGGCGCTGATCCTCGTCCACAACCACCCCTCGGGCGACCCCACCCCGTCGCGCGCCGATATCGAGATGACGGCCGAGATCGCGAAGGCGGCGGAGGTGATGGACATCGCGCTGCACGACCATCTCGTCATCGGCAACGGCCGCCACCTCCCCTCCCGGCGGGAGGGGCTGATCTGACGCCCCGGGCGCCTTAGCCCGCCAGCAGAGCCATCATCCGCTCCAGCTCCCGCAGCCCCGAGGCGCCGGTCTTGGCGAGGATGGAGCGGATCTGTCCGCGCACCGTGGCGACCGCCACGCCCCGCGCCTCGGCCACCGCCTCAGCCGAGACGCCGCCCGCCAGGGCCGCCGCCACCTCCGCCTCCCCGTGGCCCAGCCCGAAAACATCGCGCAGCAGCGGCACGGGAGGCGGCGCGCCCGCCAAGTGCCGGATAAGGAGCAGCACGTGGCGCGGCGCGGAGGGGCGCGGCCCTCCACCCAGCCGCCCGGGCAAGGGAATGGCGATCAGGGCCAGTGCGCCGCCATCCGCCGCGCTCAGCCGCATCCCACCCCCGGGCGAGGCGCAGAGGGCCACCGCGCGCACCAGCCGCTGCAGCACCGCCCGGTCCGCCACCCGAGCGGCCGAGAAGAGGGGCGAACCAGCGGGGCTGCCGCACCGCTCCATCCGCAGCGGGCCGCCCGGCGTCGCGAGGGCCAGCGCGGCCCTGTTCGCCTGCAGCAGCCGCATCCCTGCATCCACCACCGCCCCGGCCATGGGCAGAAGGTCCAGCACCGCCGGCGCTTCCTCCGCGGCCCTCAGCCGGTGGCGCAGCCGCAGCGCCCGGCGCAGATGCGGCAGGGCGAGGCCGAGCAGGTCCCGCTCCCGCACCCCGTAGCGCTCCGCATCCTCCGGCCGGTGGATGCCGAGGGTGAGGAAGCCCGCATCCCCCAGCGGCGCGACGTTGCCGACGAGGTCGAACATCCCGAAGCCGCGCATGAAGTCGTTGTAGATCTCGCTGCGCCGCACCTCACTCTCGGGGACCAGCTCCGTGCCTATCATGGCCGGGGTGTCGGCGCCCATGCCGCGCGCGCGCATGAGGTCGAGATAGCCCTGGGTCCAGATGTCCCGCGCGCAGTAGTACTCGGCGTAGAGCTGGAGGGCCTCGGGCGGGGCGGATGCGAAGAGCATGTCCACCTCCCCCCGCCGGGGATCGCCGACCCAGAAGGTGGCCGTGCGGCCGCCCACCAGCGCCAGGAGGGCGTGCCCGACCGCGTCCCAGCCGCACTCGCCCATGGCCGCGTCGTAGGCGAGGCCTGCCAGGACGTGAAGCTCCCCTGCCTCCAACCCTCTCTCCTTCCCGGACGGCAGGATCGGAGCACGCTCGTTGCAGGCTGGCAATCAGGGGCCCGCGCCGCGTCGCGCCCGGGCGCGGGCAGAGGGGAAGGATTGACCGGGCGCCCCCGGGCGGCCCAGGCTGGCGGCATGCGCGCCTCTCACGCCGCGATCCTCGCCACAGTGCTCCTCGCCGCATCGCCCGGCCTCGCCCAGAGCCCCGCCCAGGGCGCGCACCCGCCCGGCCGGCCCATCCCGGGCAAGCCCCCGTTGGCCGGCCCGGCCCCCGTTCCGCGCGGCGCGGTGCCGCCCGCCGGCAAGCCTCCGCCGCTAGAGGGGCCGACGCCCCGTTCCGGAACGCCGGCCGGGAAGCCACCGCCGCTCGATCCCCGCGACGTGCCGCCGCCCAACTCGCGCGAGGTCTCTGCCGGCAGCCTCGCCGCGGTGGGCTGAGAGGCTCCGATGCCAGGGGACGCCGCCCTCCCCTTCCGCACCCTGGCGCGAAACAACGCCGAGGCGAACCACCGCCGCTCCGCCTGCACCGGCCTCTCCCAGGCGGTGTTCACGGCGCCGCGGACGGGTTCTTCCCGAGCCTGCGCGCGACGCTGAACCACATCCTCGTCATCGACTGCTTCTACATTGACGCCATGGAGGGCGGCACGCTCGGCCCGGCAGCCTGAGCCGACGCGGAGCCCTGCGCCGCCCCCGCCGCGCTCCACCGGGCCAGGCGGCGGAGGACCGTCGGCTGATCGCGGTCACGGAGGGGCTGGACGAGGCGGAGCTGGGACGGATTGTGGCCGTCCATCGCGGCAGCGGCGTGCAGCGGGAGCGCATGGACCGGCTGCTGCTGCACCTCTTCCAGCACGGGATCCACCACCGCGGGCAGGCGCACGCGATGCTGAGCGGCACCTCCGTGGCGCGCTGCAACTCGACGAGTTCTTCGCCGAGGAGGCCCCGCTGCGCGCGGGGGAGTTCGCCGAACTCGGCTGGCGGGAGGAGGCGGTCTGGGCCGCCCGCCCCTGAGGCCCGCGCGCCGGCCAGCGCTGCCAAGCTCCGAGCGCCGGCCTGCGCCACGAGGCCCCGGGCGGCGCGGCCGGGTTCAGCCGCCGCGGACGGCCGCGGCCACGCCCGAGGAGAAGGCGAGCGGGTCCGCCACCGGCCCCGAGGGGCGGTTGGGCATGGTGACCTGCACGCGCAGGAAGCGGCCGGCGGCCACGCCGATGCAGACCTGCCGCTCCACCCGCATCCGCCCGAAGCTACCGTCCAGCGCGGCGCAGGAGAGATTTCCGCCGCCGGCCGGCAGGCTGGAGCGCGAGGCGACGGAGAGCTGGCGCCCCGTCCGGTCCGAGGGGAGCGCCGTGGCTTCCGAGACCGCCCGCTCCACTTCCGGCGGCAGGTCGGCCTCGGTCACGGCGGGCCGGCCGAGGTCGTAGAGAAAGACATAGGCCACCGCGACGCGGCGGGGGGTGATGTACTCCACCACCTTCCCCGCGCCCGGGTCGCCGGGGGCCACGTCCTGCATGGCGCCGCGCTGGAAGCCCGCCACCTCGGCGGGCAGGCGGGCGAGGACGGCTTCCAGGGGCGGCGGCCCGGGCGGGGGCGGCGGCTCGACCGGCGCGCAGCCCTCCAGCCCGAGGAGGCCGAGGCCCGCGAGGAGCAGCCCGCCCCCCGCGGCCAGGGCGCGGCGGGCGGCACCGCGCGGCCCCGCGCCCACCGTCACCCTCTTCGTCATCCGCCCCATCACGCCCCGGGCCCTAATGCGCCGCGGCCTCGTGGGGCGCGGGCACAGGAAGACCGAGGTTCAGCGTCGCATTGGCCATGATCACGCCCTCCCACAGCAGCTCGAAGCCGATATAGGCGATGAGCGCCACGCCGAGATAGGCAATCCACTTGTAGCGGTCCAGGATGCGGGCGAGCACGCCGCCCAGTAGGCCCATCATCACGATGGAGACGGCCAGGCCCACGATTAGCAGGGTGACGTTGGCGCGCGCCACGGCGGCTACGGCCAGCACGTTGTCGAGCGACATCGAGATGTCGGCCACGATGATCTGCCACAGCGCCGCCATCAGCGACTTGTCGTGGTGGGACGTGCCCTCCGCCGCTTCCTCGTGCTGCGCGCGGCGGAGTTCCATCAGGAAGTTGAAAGCAATGTAGAGCAGGGCGAGGCCGCCCACGATGTCAATCCACCAGAGCGCGAGGAGCTGCTGCGCGAGGAGGGAGAAGACGATGCGCAGCACCGCCGCGGCGACGATGCCGAAGAGCACGGCCTTGTTGCGCTGGCTCTCCGGCAGGCCCGCGGCGGCGAGGCCGATCACCACGGCGTTGTCGCCGGACAGGATGATGTTGAGCCACATGATCTCGAGAAGCTGTGGCAGCGCCGAGATGATCGAATCCATAAACGTCTCCGGTCAGGCCGCGCCGGCGCCGGGTGGCGCCGCGCGGCCTTCCTGCTTGAAGGGAGCCGGGCCTTAGCGCCCGCACGCGGAACCTAACGACGCCCCCCCCGGACGCGAAAGCGCCGCCCGGTCTCCCGGACGGCGCCTCCAGCGTCAGATGACCTGTCCTTAACCGCCCCGCCATCATCGCGGGGCGGCGGGCCTCAGTGGCCCGTTCGCGGGGCCAGCGGCGTGCCGCTGAACCAGGCCTGCACCTCGCCGGAGCCGGACCAGATCATGTCCACCGCAACGTAGAGGATGACGAGCAGGCCCACCCAGGCGATCCAGCGATGCCTCTCCAGCAGGCGGGCGATGAAGGTCGCCGCCACGCCCATCAGCACCACCGAGATGGCGAGGCCGATGACGAGCACGTCCAGGTGCTCCTTCGCCGCGCCGGCCACGGCCAGCACGTTGTCGAGCGACATGGAGACGTCGGCGACGAGGATCTGGATGATCGCCTGGCCGAGCGTCTTCGTGGGCACGCCGGTATCCGCGGCGCCCGCGTCCCCGCCGCTCACCACCTCGGCGCCCGCGTGCTGCTCGTGCGGCTGCCGTAGCTCGCGATACATCTTCCAGCAGACCCAGAGCAGCAGCAGTCCGCCGAAGAGGGTGAGGCCGACGATGGCGAGGAGCTGGGTCGTGATCGCGGCGAAGCCGATGCGCATCACCGTCGCGGCGCCGATGCCCCAGAGAATAGCCTGGCGACGCTGGACCGGCGGCAGTCCCGCCGCGGCCATGCCCACCACGATGGCGTTGTCGCCCGCGAGCACGAGGTCGATCAAAAGGACCTGCCCGAGGGCGATGAACCAATCCGCTCCCATCGGCGATGTGCCTCCCTTGCCGGTCGCCGATCAGGGACCCCGGCCCACAATGAATGCACCGCCGCCGCGGGCCGCGGGCCCGGGCGGAGGCGCCCGCCGCGACGTCGCGGCCGGACGGCGCATAAACAATCGGCAATCCATGAGCAACCATTCATCCGGGCCGGGCTTCGCCCCTGCCCGTGATGTGAGCCCCGATGCGAGGTTGACGGCGCCCGGCCCCGCGGATACCGCCCCCTCGCCCCCTCTCGGCCAAGGAAGGCCCGCCCGCATGGTTCCGCGCTACACCCGCCCGCAGATGGCCGCGATCTGGTCGCCCGAGGCCCGCTTCCGCATCTGGTTCGAGATCGAGGCGCTGGCCGCCGAGGCCATGGCCGATCTCGGCACCATCCCGCGCGAATCCGCCGAGGCCATCCGGCGCGAGGGCGACCGGCGCATCGCCGCCATCTCCCCCGCCGACCTCGACCGGATCGACGAGATCGAGCGCGTGACGCGCCACGACGTCATCGCCTTTCTCACGTGGCTCGGCGAGACGCGCGAGGACGGGTCGGGCATGGGCGAGCATGCCCGCTTCATGCACCAGGGCATGACCTCGTCGGACGTGCTGGACACCGCGCTGAACCTCCAGCTGGTCCGCGCCGCCGACCTGCTGATCGAGGACATGGATGCGCTGCTGGCCGCGCTGCGCCGCCGGGCGGAGGAGAACGCCCTCACCCCCACCATCGGCCGCTCCCACGGCATCCATGCAGAGCCGACCACCTTCGGCATCAAGCTCGCCGGCCACTGGGCCGAGTTCGCGCGCTGCCGCCGCCGGCTGGTGGCCGCGCGGGAGGAGGTGGCGACCTGCGCCATCTCCGGCCCCGTCGGGACCTTCGCCTCGGTGGATCCACACGTGGAGGCCTTTGTCGCGGAGAGGCTCGGCCTGCGCCCCGAGCCTGTCTCCACCCAGGTGATCCCACGGGACCGCCACGCCGCCTATTTCTGCGCCCTCGCCGTGGCCGCCTCCGCGATCGAGCGGCTGGCCACCGAGGTCCGGCACCTCCAGCGGAGCGAGGTGCGGGAGGCCGAGGAGTATTTCCACCCCGGGCAGAAGGGGTCCTCGGCCATGCCGCACAAGCGCAACCCCGTGCTGAGCGAGAACCTGACCGGCCTCGCCCGCCTCGTGCGTGGCTACGCCATGCCCGCGCTGGAGAACGTCGCCCTCTGGCACGAGCGCGACATCTCCCACTCCTCCGTCGAGCGCGTGATCGGGCCGGACGCGACCATCGCCCTCGACTTCGCCCTCGCCCGCGCGGCGGGGATGATGGAGAAGCTGACGGTCTATCCCGAGCGGATGCTAGCGAACTTGGAGAGCCTGGGCGGCGTCGTGCACAGCCAGAAGGTGCTGCTCGGCCTCACCCAGGCCGGCATGAGCCGCGAGGACGCCTATGCCACGGTCCAGCGCAACGCCATGGCCACCTGGGAGAACCTCGGCACCCCCGGCGGGCGCAGCTTCCGCGACAACCTGCTGGCCGACCCCGCCGTCACCGCCCTTATCGCCCCGGAGGCTCTGGACGGGGTGATGGACCCCCAGCGGGACTTCACCCATATCCGCGCCACCCTCGCCCGGGTCTTCGCGGAGGCGTGATCGCCAAGACGTGCTCGCCAAGGCGTGATCTTCTGGGGGCCGCGCCGCCGCAATGCGGCGCCCCCTGCCCTCGTTAAGCCCTCATGGGCGCCCATCCTCCGGGCGTTCAGGCGAGAGGAGGATACGAGGATGATGCCGTCCCCGCCCAGCATTCGCCGCGCCGGGCTGGCCGCGGCCGCACTGGTGGGCACCCTGGCGGGCGCCATGGCCGTGCCTTCGGCGGAAGCGGCGCCCCTGGCCACCCTGCCCGGCGCCGGCGTGCAGCAGGTGCAGTACTACTACGGCCCGCCGCGCTACTATGCCCCGCCGCGCTACTACGCCCCGGCCCCTCCCCCGCCGCCGGGCTACTACCGCCGCCACTGGCGCCGGCCGCCGCCGCCGGGCTACTACGGCTATGCCCCGCCGCCGCCGCGCTACTACGCGCCGCCGCCGGGGGTGGGCCTCTACTTCCGCTACTAGCGCGGGGGCACGGGGTGACGGCTTGACCGGGAAGGGTCACCCCCGGAGACTCCGGGGGTGACCACCCGTATGCTGCGCCCCCTGAGCCCCGCCGCGCTGGCACTCCTCCTCGCCCCGCCCGCCCTGTCGCAGGCACCTGCCGCCTGGCCCGGCGCCGCGGTGTCCTGCGAGGCGCCGCCCGACGCACTCTCCGCCATCACCTGCGCCGACCCCGCCGCCCGCGGGGCGGACCGTCGCCGCGCCCGCGCCTACGAGGCCCTGCGCCACGCTCTCCAGCCCGTGCAGCGCCCGGGGCTGGAAGCCGATGCGCGGGGCTTCGAGGCCTTTCTCGCCGCCAACTGCGCCCCGGCCGGCATGCCCGATCCGGCCTGCCTTGCCCGCACCCACGAGGCCAAGCGCGAGGATCTGCGCCGCTGGCTCACCGGCCCCGCGTTGGAGGAGGCCGACCGCGCTGGGGATGAGGCCGAAGCGCTGGAAGCCCGCCTCGCCGCCGCGGGCATCCCTCCGGCCCCCGCGGCGCGGCGCGAGGCGATCGCCGCGCTCCAGGAGAGGAGTGGCCTTCCCGCGACGGGCTTCCTGGACGGGCGCACTGCCGCCCTTCTTCCCGCCGCGCCCGCCCGGCCATCCGGCGGAGCTGCGCCGCTCGCGCCCTCCGCCACGGCCCCGCCGCCCGGCACCGTCTGGCTCCCACATTTCCCGCCCGCGCTGAACGAGCACTACGCCCTCTCCGGCTGCGGCGCGGCGAACACGGCCTCCTGGATCGGCAACGGACTGCGGCTGGGCGGGCGGCCCGTGCCGGGGGAGACGGGTTATGAGATCTACGCCGACCCGCAGCGCTTTTACCTCATGCCCCCGGGCGGCCCAGCGCGGGTCATCGAGGGCCTGCCGGATGGCAGCCTCCGCCTCTCCGGCGCCATCCCGCCTGCCCTGGCCGCGCGCGGCGTCCAGCCCGGGGCCACGCTGCGCCGCTGCGGCGAGGCCGCCCGCCGCTGAGGCCCGGGCCCGGCGGGTGGGGAGGTGAACCCAAGAAAGAACGGGGCGGCTCCCGAAGGAACCGCCCCGCCTCTCATGGCCCGCCGGGATGTCCCGGCGCGCGGGTCAGACGTCGGTCTTGCGCGTCGGGTTGGCGCCCGAGACGTTCGTCCCGGCCGCGCGGTCGAAGGTGCGGCTCGCCTCGGTACCCGGCGGGTTGCTGCCGGTCGCCGTAGACTTGGGATAGGTCGTGCTGTCGGCTTGGCTAATCTCGTTCTCGGGATGCGCGCCCGAGATGTTGGTGCCGAGCGTCTCGTCCAGGCCGCGGGACAGCTTCGTGCCCGGAGGGTTGCCCGGTGTGCCGTCCGGCGGGCTGCCCGTCATGCTGCCCGTGCCGATGTCCGAAGTCGAGCGCATGCGGGAGGCGTCGCCGCCCATGCCCGTTTCGTTCCCGGGATAAGAGCCGGAGGTGTCGGTGCCCAGCACCTGGTCAGCGCCGCGCGAGGCCATGGTACCCGGGGGATTGCCCGGCGTGCCGTCCCGCGAGCTGCCCGTCATGCCCGCGCCCATGCCCATGCCGGCCATGCCCGCGCCCATTCCGGCCGCCGTGCCCATGCCCGAGCTGCTGCCGCGGCTCGTCTCGTTCTCGGGATGCGCGCCGGAGACGTTGGTGCCGGCCACCTGGTCCACCCCGCGGGAGAGCATGGTGCCCGGCGGGTTGGCCGGGGTGCCCTCGGGCGCGTCGCCCGCATGCGGCAGGACCGAGCTCTCTTGGTAGCCGTTCCAGCCGGAGGACCGGTAGTCCGCCTCGCGGGTGGTCGCGTCCACGGGGTTGTGGCGCATCATGATGCTCTCGGCCTCGGCGGCGCGCGCATCGTCGGTCCGCAGCGTCACGAGGCTGCCGCCGCGCGAGACGCCCTCGGAATACACATGCGCGTCGCGCTCTTCCACGCCCGCGCCGGTCAGGCTGCCGAGCAGGCCACCCGCCGCCGCGCCCGCGCCCGCGCCGGTCAGCGCCGCCACGAGCCAGCCCGCCGCGACGATGGGGCCGAGGCCGGGGATGGCCAGCGCGCCGATGCCGGCGAGCACGCCCGCGCCGCCGCCGAGCACGGTGCCGATGGTCGCGCCTGTGCCGGCGCCGGTGGCCGTCTCGTCACCATCCGCCACCGTGTCGGCATCGGTGCCGCCGGTGTTGTTGCTGTCGCGCGCCACGATGCTGATGTCGTCGCGCATGAAGCCCGCGGCCTCCAGCGCGTTCACCGCGGCCTGGGCATCGGAGTAGTTATCGTAAAGGCGGGCAATCGTCCGCATCGCCATGGGATCTCTCCTCGGAGGGGGTTCTGGGGCAGGCTGGCGGCAGCGCGCCTCAGCGCGCCGGCGCGCTGCCCGTCACGACGTTGCCCTGGAAGTCGAGCCCGACCTCGGCGGTCTGGCCGCCGCGCATCGCGCGCCCGCGCCACACGCCGGACTCGTCCTTCTTCAGCTCCTGCACGCCGGTGTAGCCGGCCGCCTCGATGCGGCTGCGCGCCTGGCCCTCGGTGAAGGAGTTGGCGCCGGCCGCGGGGGTGGTGGTGGTGGCGGGGGCGCTGCCGGGGTTCTCGGTCCGCACCGCGGACTGGCCGCCGGTCATGCCGCCGCCCGTCGTCGTGGTGGTGCTGCCGGAGGTGCTGCCCAGGCCGGCGCCCTGGGTGGCCGTGCCCGCGCGGGACTGGGAGGCGGCGGGGCCGGTCGTCGTGCCCGGGGCGGCGGTGCCGCCGGGGGCCTGGGTAGCGGGCGCCATGGTCATGGCGGGCGCCCCGCCGGTAGTGCCCTGAGAGCCGGGGTTGGCGATGTTGCCCTGCTGGGCCAGGGCCGGGGTGGCCAGGGCCGCGGCGAGGGTCAGGGCGGCGACGCTCGTGCGCATTGCGGTTTCTCCCAAAACGTTCTGCCCCATGGGACCGGCCTCGAGGCTCTCGCCTCGCTGGCCCTGCCCGGGACTTTCGGATCGAAGGCGCGACGTTCCGCACCTCGCATGGGGTTAACGCCGCAACGGCCCGCAGGGCGGCGCCCCTCACGCAGCCGTGAGCCTCCCCTTCCCGCCCTGCCCTGCCCCCTGCGCCGGAGGAGACGGTCCCTCGCGCCGGAGGCTGTGGCCCCGCGCCGCCCCCCCTGCTATACGGCCCCCTTGATCGCCGCCGTGGCCGGGGCCGGAAGGCCCCGCTGCGGGCGGCTGAACAGGTTTCGGGAAGTCCCCATGGCCCGCAGGCGACAGCTCTACGAAGGCAAGGCGAAGGTCCTCTTCGAGGGGCCCGAGCCCGGCACCCTCGTCCAGTACTTCAAGGACGACGCGACGGCCGGGAACGGCACGAAGAAGGGCGTCATCACCGGCAAGGGCGTGCTGAACAACCGCATCAGCGAGTACCTGATGACGAAGCTCGGCGAGATCGGCGTCCCCACCCACTTCATCCGCCGGCTGAACATGCGCGAGCAGCTCATCCGCGAGGTGGAAATCATCCCGCTGGAGGTGGTGATCCGCAACATCGCCGCCGGCAGCCTCGCCAAGCGCCTGGGCATCCAGGAGGGCACCCGCCTGCCCCGCTCGATCGTCGAGTACTACTACAAGAACGACGGCCTCCAGGACCCCATGGTGTCCGAGGAGCACATCACCTGCTTCGGCTGGGCCGGCACGCAGGACCTGGACGACATCGTGGCGCTCGCGCTGCGGGTGAACGACTTCCTCACCGGCCTCTTCCTCGGCGTCGGCATCTCCCTGGTGGACTTCAAGCTGGAGTTCGGCCGCCTCTATGAGAACGACGAGATGCGGATCGTGCTGGCCGACGAGATTTCCCCGGACAACTGCCGCCTGTGGGACGCCAAGACCGGCGAGAAGATGGACAAGGACCGCTTCCGCCGCGATCTCGGCAAGGTCGAGGAGGGCTACCAGGAGGTGGCCCGGCGCCTCGGGATCCTGCCCGAGGCCGGGATGCGCGACATGAAGGGCCCGGAGCTGATGCAGTGAGCGCCACGAAGGGGCTGAAGGCCCGCGTCTTCGTCATGCCCAAGAACGGCGTGCTCGACCCCCAGGGCAAGGCGATCGGCCACGCCCTCGGCACCCTCGGCTTCGAGGGGATCGGCGAGGTCCGCACGGGCAAGGTGATCGAGCTGGAACTGTCCGAGACCGATCCCGCCGCGGCGAAGGCCGCCGCCGAGGCGATGGCCCGCAAGCTGCTGGCCAACACCGTGATCGAGTCTTTCCGGGTCGAGATCGCCTGAGGGCGATCCCGGGGCGGACGAGCATCCAGAGGCGATGATCAAGACCAGCCTCCTCATCATGACCGTGCTGACGGTCCTGATCGCGATGCTCCTCTCCTGGCGGGAGCGCCGCATGGCGGTGGCCCGCCCCGCGCCCACCGCGCGCGGCCGGCGCGCGCCCGGGCTGATCGCCCGCGGCAAAGCGGGGATCGACCGCTGGATGACCGCCGCCGCCATCGCGGCCATCATCACCATCGCCGTGCTCGGCGGACTCCACTGGCTCAGGGTGTTCCAGCAATGAACGCGACCATCCTTCTCTTCCCCGGCACGAACCGCGAGCGCGACATGGCGATCGCGCTGCAGCGCGCCACGGGCCGCAAGCCCTCCATCACCTTCCACCGGGAGACGGAGCTGCCCGCGGGGACGGACCTCGTCGTCCTGCCCGGCGGCTTCTCGCACGGGGACTACCTCCGCTGCGGCGCCATGGCCGCCCAGTCCCCCATCATGGGCGCGGTGCGGGACTTCGCGGCGCGGGGCGGCCACGTGCTTGGCGTGTGCAACGGCTTCCAGATCCTCTGCGAGGCCGGGCTTCTGCCGGGCGCGCTGCTGCAGAATGCGGGCCTGCGCTTCCTCTCAATGGATTGCACCCTGCGTGTCGAGCGGGCGGGCACCCCTTTCACCGCGCGCTGGCAGAAGGGCGCCACCTTCCGCGCGCCCATGGCCCATGGCGACGGCAACTACTTCGCCGATGACGGGACGCTGGACCGGCTGGAGGGCGAGGGCCTCGTCGCCTTCCGCTACGCCGACTGCAACCGCAACGGCGCCGCGCGGGACATCGCCGGCATCCTATCCCCCAACCTCCGGGTCTGCGGGCTGATGCCGCATCCCGAGGACCTCGTGGACCCCCTGATGGGCGGCGAGGACGGGCTGCCCCTGTTCCAGAGCCTCGCGGAGAGCCTCGTCTCGGCCTAAGGCGGTGGCGCTCGGCCGGGTGGGGTCAGCTCATCCCCGGACCAGCCGCGCGAGACCGTAGAGGATGCCCGCCCAGACCGGCACGGAGAGCCCGAGGCCGATGATGATCCCGCGCGCCGGGCTGCCGAGGTGGTCCGGCTCCTCCAGGGACCGGGACTTGCCGGGCGCCTCGGCCGCGCCGGGCCTGGCCTTCCCGCGGAGAAGGGAGAGGAGTTCCGGGCTGGCCTTCCTGCGGCCGGGCCGCCGGCTTTCCTCCGCGGCGCTCCCCCCGGCGAAGCCGACCCGCTCCATCTCGCTGCTCTCGAGAGACATGCCCAGACCCCTGCGTTCCGTGGGCGCAGGATGGGGAGAGAGATGCTGCGCAAGTCTTAACGCGCCCGGGCACGATCCCGTGCGCGCCGAAAATAGCGTGCCGGCTCAGACGCCCAGTTCGCGCCGGTAGCGCTCGAAGCAGGCGGCGCCGCATTCCAGCCGCATCAGCGCGCCCTCCGCGATGGCCGGGGCGAGGCCGGGGTCGGAGGCGACGAGAGGGTGGATCGCCTCGGCGTTCCAGGCGAGGGCGTGCTTCACGTCCAGGATCGCGTGCAGGTCGAAGTAATGCCGGTCGCCCGATGGCACGCCCAGGCGCTTCAGCCCCTTCGCCACCAGCCCCGCGCGGGAGGGCGCGGTCTGCTCGATGATCCCCAGCGCGCCGACGGAGTGGTAGGCGTAGCGCCGGTTGGCGGCGAGCCCGGCCATGACATTGGCCAGCGCCAGCGATTCCCACACCGTCGTTTCCAGGCACGGCTCCAGCCCGAGCCGGTGGGCGAGGGTCTCCAGCAGCGGGCCGTGCATGCCCTTGGCGTTGCCCCGGCCCATCTCGTCCCAGTAGTTGCGGGCGATCTCCAGCTTCGGGCGCTGCGGCAGCTTCACCTGGGTCAGCGCCGAGAGGTCCTCGAACCCCGCCTCCCCGGCCACCTCCTGGGTCAGGAACCAGCACATCTCCGCCCGCGTCGCCTTCTCGGCGAGCCAGGGGAAGAGAGGGTCGCCCTGGCCGGGACCGTTGTGCTCCAGCCCGGCGAACCAGGCGACGAAGCCGTCCGCGTCCCGCGGCGCCGCGGCCGCGCGCTCGGTGACGGCGGCGCGGCGGGCCTCCAGGAACTCGCCCTCCCGCACGCTCCACTCCGCCACGTAGCGGATGTCGTCGCGCCAGTCCGGTGCGGGCAGGGCGGGGTCGAAGCGGCGGCGGTTGAACTCGGCGAGACCACGCTGGAAATCGGCCTCGTCCTCAGCGGGGCGCGCCGTGCCGGTGGTGGTGGTGGTGAAGAGGCCTTCTGGCACGTCGCTTATCCCTCCCTCGCGACCGTGAGGACCACGGCGGCGATGCGGTCGGCCCCACGATAGGCCTCGGCCTCCAGCTCCTCGCCGAAGACGTCGGGGTCCATCTCGCGATAGGTCCAGGCCGCGTTCTGCCGGGCAATTCGGGCCAGGGCGGCGGAGCGGAAAGGGTCGTCCCCGTTCACGACCGCGGCACCGGTGTAGAGGACGAGGGTTCCGCCTGGCGCCAAGCGCTCCAGCGCCGCGTCCAGGATGGCGAGCGACAGCCCCGCCCCGAGCGGCCCCCCGCCGTGGCGATAGGTGCGCTCAGCAGGGTCCACGAGATAGGGCGGGTTGGCCACGATCAGGTCGAGTGCGCCCTCCACCCCGCCCAGCAGGTTGCTGTGCACCGCCCTCGCCCGGCTCGCGCCGTTCAGGGCCGCGTTGATCCGGGCGAGGCGGAGGGCGGCGCCGTTGATGTCGCCGAGGAAAACCTCCGCCTCCGGCCGCGCCCGCGCGACGAGGATGCCGCCCGGCCCCGCGCCGCAGCCAATGTCCACCGCCCGCCGCATGGGGCGCTTGCGCTCCCGCAACGCGTCCTCGATCGCCCGGGCAAAGCGGTAGGTGTCGGGGCCGAAGAAGACGGAATCCGCCTCGGTCGTGGGATAGGCGGAGTGGAGGAAGGCCAGCCCATCGAGGCAGGAGAGGCGCAGACGGCTTCGGAGCAGCCCGCCCGCCTCCTCCAGCGCCCCGCCGGCGCGCAGGAGGTCCAGCATGGGCTCCGGCAGCAGGCCCGGGCGGAAGGGGCGGCTCCAGCCGAAGACGCCCCGGAGGTCCCGCGCCTCCTCGTTGCCCGGGCGGGCATTCACCCGGGCATGGGTGGCGGGGGTGGGGGTTGTGAAGGCGTAGTCCTCGGCCAGCAGCGCGCGGGCGAGGTCCAGGAGCGCCCGGTCTTCCGGCGGCAGGGGGATGGGGTCGGACATGCGAGGCCTCTACGCCCGGGCACGCTACCGGTTTCCGCCCGCAACGGAAGCTTCCTACCGCGCGCCCTCGGCGCCGGGCACGGGGCCGGCCTGCCCGCCCGCATCCTCCTCCCGCATCCGCTCGCGCATCCCGCCGCTCAGCCCGGCGCCGCGCGCTACAGGCCGGTGCACGTTGCCGGAGGTGGCCGGCGAGGGCGGGCCGTCCTCCATCTGGGACTTCTGCACGGCGCTGCCGGCGAGCTGCTGGGCGAGGGCCGGCCAGACCTGCCCGCCCAGCACCGCCGCCTGCGCCTTCCAGCCCACCGCGTACTCCCGCACGGGGTCCACGGAGACGCGCACGATCGCCTCCGCCACGTCCTCCGGCGCGTCCATCATCATCATCCGCGCCTCGCGCCCGGTGTAGTTGCCGGCATGGACCCAGTAGGGCGTGTCCACCGCCCAGGGCAGGACGGAGGCGACCTTGATCGTCGTCGTCCGCGCCAGCCGCATCTCCTCGTTGATCGCGGCGCCGAGGCCGAGCAGCGCGGCCTTCGTCGCGGCGTAGCTCGCGTGATAGGCGACCGGCACCCGCCCCTCGACGGAGGCGATGTTCACCAGCGTGCCACCACCCTGTGCGCGGAACTGCCGCAGGGCGGCGTGGCTGCCCGCGATCGCACCCTTCAGGTTCACGTCCACGATCCGCATATGGTCCTCGAGCGGAACCTCCTCAAAGCGGCCGATGGAGGCGACGGCGGCGTTGTTGATCCACACGTCGATCCGGCCGAAGCGCCCGACCGCGGCCTGAGCCAGGCGCTCCACGGCGGCGGGGTCCGACACGTCGGTCGGCACGACGAGGGCCTGGCCGCCCCCGGCCCGCACCTCGGCGGCCACTTCCTCCAGCAGCTCGGCCCGCCGCGCGGCGAGCACGACATTCGCCCCCAGCGCCCCGAGCCGCACCGCCACCCCGCGCCCGAGGCCGCTGGACGCCCCCGTTACCACATAGGTCCGCCCCGCGATTCGCCCGCGATCGGCGGCGGAGGAGGAGGGCACGGCGCAGCCGGACAGCAGCCCCCCGACGAGGGCGAGGGCGGCGAGCGGGAGGAGCGGAAGGGGCAAGGGCAGCACGGCGTGACCTCCGGGACGCCCGGCGCGGCGCACCCGCCCGGGCCACAGCCCTTAACCGCCGGGAGGCCCCATCGTTCCACCGCCCGACACACCGCCCGGAGGAATGGGCCGGGGAAGCCCCCCTCCCCGGCCCTCGGCCGTGCCTCAGCGCATCGGCGGCGCGTATTGCAGCCCGCCCTTGGTCCAGAGATTGTTGATCCCGCGCTGCACGCCCAGCGGCGTGATGTTGCGGTCCCACATCTCCCCGAAATTGCCGACCTGCTTCACGATCTGCACCGCCCAGTCCGGCGCGACGCCGAGCGACTTGCCCAGGTCCCCCGTCACGCCCATGAAGCGCTGCACCTCCGGCAGCGGGCTGTTGCGGAACTTGTCGATATTCTCGCTGTCGATCCCCAGCTCCTCGGCCGTGAGCTGGGCGAAATGCGCCCAGCGCACGATGTCGAAGAACTTCCAGTCGCCCTTGCGGACCATCGTCCCCAGCGGCTCCTTCGAGATGATCTCGGGCAGCAGCAGGTACTGATCCGCGTTCGGCCCCTGGGTGTAGCGGAAGGCCGCGAGCGAGCTGGCATCGGTGGTGAAGGCGTCGCAGCGCCCGGCGATGAAGGCGGCCCGCAGCTCTTCCAGGTTCTCGATCACCAGTGGGGTGAAGCGCATGCGGTGGACGCGAAAGTAGTCCGTTAGGCTCAGCTCCGTCGTCGAGCCCGGCTGAACGCAGACCGTTGCGCCGTCCAGCCCGCGCACGGAGGTGACGCCGGAGGCCTTCTTCACCATGAAGCCGGTGCCGTCGTAGAAGTTGATGCTCGCGAATTCGAGGCCGAGCGCGGCCTCCCGCCCCAACGTCCAGGTCGTGTTGCGGACGAGCATGTCCACCTCGCCCGATTGCAGCGCGGTGAAGCGGTTCGTCGCGGTGGTGTTGATGAAGCGGACCTTGTTCGCATCCCCCAGGATGGCCGCCGCCACGATGCGGCACCCATCGGCGTCCAGCCCGCGCATCGCGCCCTGGCTGTCTGGCAGGCTGAACCCCGCCGTAGTGCCGGCCACGCCGCAAAGCACCGCGCCCCGCGACCGGATGGCCCCCATCGTATCGGCCGGCGATTGCGCGCCCGCAGCGCCCGCCGCCCCGCACAGCGCCGCGGCCCCGAGCACCGCGCGCCCGACTGCCGCCCGTAATCCCTCGATCATCCAGCCCGCATCCCATCCGAGAGGTTGGAAGACGCGCGACCGGCAGGTTCCCCCCGGGCCGTGTTCCCGGCCCAGCAGGGAGAGGCTAGCGGGCGGGAGGCCTGGATGCCAAGCGCGGCGTCCCCCGCCCTCCCGAGATGCGGCGCGGGATCAGCGCTTGATGAACTTGAAGAAGCGGCTCTCCTTGCCGTCCGCCGTCTTGTCCTGATGCAGGAAGGCGAGCTTGCGGTCCTCGAAGGTCTCGAAGAAATCCTCCCAGGCGATCTCCTCCAGCTTGTCCTCCTTCGGGCCGAAATCGACGCGGAGGATGCCCTCCCCGTCCTCGCCCTCCGTTCCCTTCACCACGCTGGGCCGCCCGCCGCGTGACTCGATCCACTGCTGGATGACCTTGTGGTCGGTCGTGGTGTTGCCCTGGCTCATGTGGCCTCCTGTTCCGGGATCGCCGTGCGGGATGTCGGGCGGGGAACACAGAAGGCGAGGAAGCGTTGCGTCACAAGGAGGCGTGCTACCCACCGCCTTCGGTGCGGACTTGATGGGAGACTCCGGGCACTCGCTATTTGCATCCACAAGGAGGGAAGTCCGCTTTGCGCCCATCTCGGCCATTCGCGTGGCGCGGTCGCCTTCCCGGAAGCGGACGCGATCGCCTGGGCGGCTTATCGCCGGATCGGGTGGAGAGCGGACCTAACTGGGTCGGAACCGGCCTAGGACGCCCCGTGGCAGACAGCCTCGATGTTGTAGCCGTCGGGATCGAGCACAAAGGCCGCGTAGTAGTCAGGATGGTAGCGAGGGCGCAGGCCGGGAGCACCATTGTCCGACCCGCCCGCTTTGATGGCAGCCCCAAAGAAGCGGTCCACGGCGTCCTTGGATTGCGCGTTGAACGCGAAGTGAACGAGCGGCGGCCGGGGATTTCCTTGAGCGATCCAGAAGTCTCCACCAGGGTCGGGAGACTTCCCCGCCCCGCTGGCCACGCCGAACCCAACTGAGGTAGCGCCGGTCTTCACCGTGACGTAGCCCAGAGGGGCGAGGGCGGCGGCGTAAAAATCCCGGCTACGAGCGAGATCCGACACCTCGATGCCGATATGGTCGAGCAAGTGCGAGCCTCCATGGTAGCTCCCAGAGATGAGACCACACTGAACGACCGAGAAGGGTGCGAAAGCGGCCGAGGACTGCCCGTCCCCTGACGCCGCTCTCCCAGATGATCCGCCTAGAAGGAGAAATTCCGCTGTCGGCCATCTTCGGACGGCTATCAGGGCATGCTGCTGATCAGCAAATCAGGGCAATATAGGAATATTGACTTACAAACTGGAGTTGCATGACTCTAACTCATGCTCCTCCCCCACACCCCCCGCCTAACCCCACCCGCCCCCTGGTCTCCCCTAACCGACCTCCAGTTCCACGCCCTCCTCCCCTACCTCCTCCCCTGCTCCCCGGCAGGCCGCAAAATCCCCGACCCGCGCGCCCGCATGGACGCCACCTTCCGCCTCACCGCCACCGCCGCCCCCTGGCGGGAGGTCCCGGCCGCCGGTAGCACCCCGGCCACCGTCGCCCGCTACTACCGCCGCCTCACCCATAACGGGCTATGGGTACGCCTTCTCCTCGCCCTGGCCGAGGCCGCGCCGGGCCATCCCCTCCGGCAGGTCGACCACCTGATCGTCCGCGCCTGCCGCCGCGCCCACTGGATGCGCGGCATCAGCTTGCTCGTCCTCATCCGCCGCCTCGGCCTGCGCTCCGCCCTCAACGGCCCGCCCTGGCTGGTGCCCGATCCCGGTTTGTCCGAAACCCTCGCCCGCGCCCCGCTACCCCTTGGTATCCCGCGCTCCCGGGCCGGAAGGCTGGCGCGGGCGGGGTATCTCCGGGCCGTCACCTGGCTCCTGAAGGCCGCCGAGGGCCGCGCCCGCATCCCGCGCAGTGTCCGCTTGGCCTGGCCGTAACCCCACCCATGCGCGCGGCACCCATCGCCACTCCCGAAAGGCCCCTGGACAAGCCGCGCCCCCCTGTTGACAACGCGCCCATGCCGAACGCCGCCGAAACCCCCGCGAATCTTCTCGAAGAGGCCCGCGCGCGCCAGCTCGCCGCGGAATTCGGGCTCAAGGGCGATGAGTTCGACCGCGTGCTGGCCATCCTTGGCCGCGCGCCTAGCCTCACGGAACTCGGCATCTTCTCCGTGATGTGGAGTGAGCACTGCTCCTACAAGTCCAGCCGCGTCTGGCTGCGGGAGCTGCCGACGAAGGCCCCCTGGGTCATCCACGGCCCCGGCGAGAATGCGGGCGTCATCGACATCGGCGACGGGCTGGCCGCCATCTTCAAGATGGAGAGCCACAATCACCCCTCCTTCATCGAGCCCTACCAGGGCGCGGCCACAGGCGTCGGCGGCATCCTGCGCGACGTCTTCACCATGGGCGCGCGGCCCATCGCCAACCTCAACGCGCTGCGCTTCGGGGATGTAAGCCACCCCCGCACGAAGCAGATCCTCGATGGCGTGGTGCGCGGCATCGGCGGCTACGGCAACTGCGTCGGCGTGCCGACGGTAGGCGGGGAGGTGAACTTCCACTCCGCCTATAACGGCAACCCGCTGGTCAACGCGATGACGGTGGGCATTGCCCGCCAGGACCGCATCTTCCTCTCCGCCGCAGCGGGGGTGGGCAACCCCGTGGTCTATGTCGGCAGCAAGACGGGGCGGGACGGCATCCACGGCGCCACCATGGCCTCCGCCGAGTTCTCCGAGGATGCGGAGGAGAAGCGCCCCACCGTGCAGATCGGCGACCCCTTCGCCGAGAAGCTGCTTATCGAGGCCTGCCTGGAGCTGATGGAGACCGACGCCATCGTCGCCATCCAGGACATGGGCGCCGCCGGCCTCACCTCCTCCTCCGTCGAGATGGCGGGCAAGGGCGGCGTCGGCATTGAGCTGGTGATGGACAACGTCCCCCAGCGCGAGGAGGGCATGACGGCCTATGAGATGATGCTGAGCGAGAGCCAGGAGCGCATGCTCATGGTCCTCAAGCCCGGCGAGGAGCACGTGGCCGAGGCCATCTTCCGCAAGTGGGAGCTGGATTTCGCCGTGATCGGCCACCTGACTGACACGGGCCGCATCACGCTGCGCCACCGCGGCGTGCTGGAGGCCGACATTCCCCTGGCCCCGCTGGAATCCGAGGCCCCGCTCTACCGTCGCCCCACGGTGGAAACCCTGAAGCAGCCCGTGCTGGAGCCCGCCTCCGTCCCCGATCCCGTGGGCGTCCCCGCCGCCCTGCGGACCCTGGTGGCGAGCCCCGACCTCTGCTCCCGCCGCTGGATCTGGGACCAGTATGACAGCACCGTGGGCGGCCAGACCGTGCGCCGCCCCGGCGCGGCGGACGCCGCCATCGTCAAGCTGGAGGACAGCCCCCGGGCGCTGGCGATGACGACCGACGTCACCCCCCGCTACGTCGCGGCCGACCCGGAGGCGGGCGGCGCGCAGGCGGTGGCCGAGACCTGGCGCAACATCACCGCGACGGGCGCCAAGCCGCTTGCCATCACCGACAATATGAACTTCGGCAGTCCCGAGCGCCCGGAGATCATGGGCCAGTTCGCCGCCGCCATCCGCGGCATGGCGGCGGCCTGCCGGGCGCTCGACTACCCCGTCGTCTCCGGCAACGTTTCCCTCTACAACGAGACGCGCGGCGGCGTGGCCAACCCCGTCTCCATCCTCCCCACCCCCGCCATCGGAGGCGTCGGCGTGATCGAGGATGCGCGGCAGGCTGTTGGCCTCGCCCCGCGCGCGGGGGAGGAGATCGTGCTGCTGGGCGAGACGCGGGGCCATCTCGGCCAGTCCCTCTGGCTGCGCGAGATCGCGGGGCGGGAGGAGGGCGCGCCTCCGCCCGTGGACCTCGCTGCCGAGCGCCGCAACGGCGACTTCGTGCGGGAGGCCATTCTCGCCGGCCGCGTCACCGCCTGCCACGACCTCTCCGATGGCGGGCTGCTGGTCGGCCTCGCCGAGATGGCGCTGGCCGCCGACCAGGGGCTGGCGATCGAGCCGGTGCCCGAGGGCATCCCCGCCCACGCCTTCTGGTACGGCGAGGACCAGGGCCGCTATCTCTGCGCCACCAGTGATGCCGCCGCCCTGGTTGAGGCCGCGCGGGCCGCCGGCATCCCCGTCGCCCGCATCGCGCGGGTGGGCGGGGAGAGGGCCTTGGCGCTGCCCGGCCACCCCGCCATATCCTTGGACGAGCTGCGCGCGGCGCATGAGGGCACGCTTCCCGCCCTCATGGCCGAGCGCTGAGGAGAACGCAGCCGATGGCGATGCCTGCCGCCGAGATCGAGGCCCTGATCCGCGCCGCCCTTCCCGACGCCCAGGTCAAGATCGAGGACCTGGCGGGTGACGGCGACCATTACGCCGCCACCGTCATCTCCCCCGCCTTCAAGGGGCTCTCCCGCGTGAAGCAGCACCAGCTCGTCTATGCCGCCCTGCAGGGCCGCATGGGCGGTGCGCTCCACGCCCTCGCCCTCCAGACCTCCGCCCCCGAGTGAAGGGAACCCCGATGTCCGACAATCCCGTCTTCCAGCAGATCAAGTCCGAGATCGATTCCAGCCCCGTGACCCTGTTCATGAAGGGCACGCCGGTCTTCCCGCAATGCGGCTTCTCCGCGCGAGTCGTGCAGATCCTCTCCCACATGGGCGTGCCGTTCCACGGCGTGAACGTGCTGGCCGATGGCGAGATCCGCGAGGGGATCAAGGCCTATTCCAACTGGCCGACAATCCCGCAGCTCTATGTCCGCGGCGAGTTCGTGGGCGGCTGCGACATCGTGACCGAGATGTTCCAGACCGGCGAGCTGGCCACGCTGCTGACCGAGAACGGCATCCCGCACACCGCAGCGGCGTGAGCAACGCGGCGCCCGGGCCCCAGGAGCCCGGGCCCGCTGCCGATCCCGGGGGCCCCAAGGGTCTGTCGGGTGCTTCCTGGAAGGTCGCCCTTCTCGTCACTTTGCTGATGCAGACGGTGGCGGCCTTCCTGAACCAGTGCGTGCCGGTGCTCGCCCCGTTGCTGACGGGCAGCGCCGGCCTCCCACCCGAGGCGGCGGGCCATCTCTCCGCCCTCGGCACGCTGGGCACCCTCGCCTTCCTCATCCCCGGCGGTCCGGTGCTCGCTCGGCTCGGCCCGGTCCGCACCCTGCAGGCCGGCGCCCTTCTCGCGGCGGCGGGGCTGGCGGTGGCCGGGGTGGGCGGGATGCTCGCCCTCGGCCTCGCTGCCTTCCTCGTCGGCCTGGGCTACGGCCCGACGCCCCCGGCTGGCAGCCGCATCCTCTCCGCCACGGCGCCGGCGCGGCATCGCTCACTCATTTTCTCTATCAAGCAGGCCGGGGCCCCGCTGGGGGGCGTGATGGCGGGGCTGCTCGTCGCGCCGGTGGCCGCGGCGAAGGGATGGCCGGCAGCGCTCGCCCTCGCCATCGCCGTTGCCCTCGTCTCCGCGGCGATCATCCAGCCTAGCCGCCGGTCGCTGGACGTGGAGCGGGAGCCCGGCCGGCCGGTGCATCCCGGCGCGCTGTTCGGCCGCAACAATCTCACCGGGCCTTTCGCGGCGCTGCGGCTTCACCACCTCCTGCCGCCGCTCACCCTGCTCGCCTGCTCGCTGGCCACGGTGCAGGGCTGCTTCTTCGCCTTCGCCGTGACTTGGCTGATCGAGACGCGGCACCTCGACCTCGTCCAGGCGGGCGCGGTCTTCGCGGCCATGCAGGCGGGCGGGGTGCTGGCGCGAGTGGTGCTGGGCTGGATGGCAGACCGCACGGGCAATGCCGCGATGAACCTCATCGGCCAGGGCCTCGGCGGGGCAGCGGTGGTGACGGCCTTCGTGCTGTTGCCGCCGCTCGGCTTCTTGCCCACTCTCCTGCTCGGGCTGCTCGCGGGCTCGCTGGTGGCGAGCTGGAACGGGATCTACCAGGCCGAGGTCGCGCGCCTCTCCCCGCCTGGGCGGGTGGCGGAGGCCACGGCGGGCTCCACCACTCTCTGCTTCCTCGGCTACCTCGTCCCGCCCGCGATCTTCGCGGCGCTGGTAACGGCGACGGGGAGCTGGCTCCTGCCGCAGCTCCTGGCCACCGCCCAACTCGGGCTGGTGGCGCTGCTGGTCCTGCCGCGCCTGCGGCGGGGGCGCTGAGAGGGCCGCGGGCGCGATGCCGGCCCGCGGCCGCCGGGGCTCAGCGCATTGGCAGGGCGTAGAGCAGCCCGCCGCGCGTCCACAGCTCGTTCGGGCCGCGGGCGAGGCCGACCTGCGTCTTCGGCCCCATGTGGCGCTCGTAGATCTCGCCGTAATTGCCGACGGCCTTGACGATGTTCACCACCCAGTTCGGATCGAGTTTGAGGGACTGGCCGAGCTCCGGCGTCACGCCGAGCAGGCGGCGCGTGTCGGGGTTGGTGGTGGTGCGCTTCACCTCGTCCACATTCGCGGCGGTAACGCCGCTTTCCTCGGCCTGGATCACGGCGTTCACGTACCAGCGCACGAGGTCGTACCACTCGTCGTCCCCGCGGCGGACATAGGGGCCGTAGGGCTCCTTGGAGAACCGCTCGTCCAGGATCTTCCACTCGGCCGGGTTAGGCATGGTGGAGCGGACGGCCGCAAGCTGTGAGGCATCCGTCCCGAAGGCGTCGCAGCGATTGGCCTGCAGCGCGTCGGAAGCCTGGTCGTTGCGCTGGAACAGCACGGGGGTGAACCCGAGGTTGTTGCTGCGGAAGTAGTCCGCCGTCACCTGCTCGTTCGTCGTGCCCTGGATGAGGCAGATCGTCGCCCCGCCCATCTCGGAGGCCTTGGTGATGTTCGCGTTGGCGCGGACCATGAAGCCGTGGCCGTCGTAGAAATAGGGCGTGATGGCGCGCAGGCCGAGCGTCACGTCCCGCAGCATCGTGTGCGTGCTCGTGCGGAAGAGCACATCGATCTCGCCCGAGCTGAGGGCGGTGAAGCGCGTGGAGGAGCTGAGCGGGGTGTAGCGGACCTTGTTCGGGTCGTTGAACAGGGCCACGGCGAGGCCGCGGCAGAGATCGACGTCCAGCCCCTGCCACACGCCGCGCGAATCCGGGATGGCGAAGCCCGCGACGCCGGTGTGGATGCCGCAGACAAGCTGGCCCCGGGCACGGATGGCGTCCAGGCTGGCGCCGGCCCGGGCGGGTCCGGCCGCGGAGAACAGGGCCGCCGCCGCGGCGACGGTGGCAAGGATCGCGCGCTTCATCATGCTGTCAGGCCTTCACTGATTCGTGGCGGGAAGCGTGCGAAGCCGCGCCAGGGCAAGTCAACCGGCGAGGCGGGGCCCCTGGCCGCCGGCGCGCGGCCGACTGCCCGGCGAAGCGGCATCCCGCCCATCGTCGCGCGGGGAAAAGCCCGCCTGGGCGGCGGGATGACTCAGGCGGCGGCGGCGGGGCGGCGCCCCTGCAAGGCGACGGCGAGGACGAGGGCGAGCATCACCGCCGCGGTCAGGGCCGCCGGGATGTTTACCTGGTTCACCCCGAGATTGGCGGCGACCACGCCGACGAAGGCCCAGAGCAGCGCCCCCGCGAACCAGCCGGCATCCCGGCGCAGCAGCCAGGCCAGCGCCGCGGCGGCGCCACCGGCAGCGAGCAGCACCACCACGCCGGCGAGCGTCGCGCCCAGCCCGTGCTCGGGCAGCATCCCGGCTTGGCGCGCGGCACTGGAGAGGTTCACGAAGCTCGCCGCCGTCAGCCAGCCCGCGAGCAGCCCGGTCAGCGGGGTGACGATCCAGCGCGGCCCCACCCCCGTTTCCGGCGTGTTGCGGGCGAGGAAGAGGGCCGTGAGCGCGCAGGCAAGGCTGACGAGGATGATGGCCAGCAGCCCGAAGCCGACGGAGCCCGTGATCTGGGAGGTGGTCTGCCAGAGCGTGTTCGCCGCAAAGCTGCCCGCCAGCGGCCAGCCCGTGCGCCGGGCGAGCGCGCTGTGCCGGTTGGCCGGCAGGAACTGCCAGATGCCGTAGGCCGCGGCGAGGGCGAAGATAAGGCCCCAGATCGAGAAGGCGTAGCCCGCCGGCACCACGGGGGTGCGGGAGGCCGCCGAGACGGCCGCCATGGAGGAGCCCATACCGAGTGCCGGCAGAAAGGCGGTGCCAATCTGCACCCAGGGCAGGATGAGGAGGATGAGGCGGCGAAGCTGGTCCTGCGGCACGGCTGGCGGTTCCCGGAAACAAGGACGGCCGGAGGGTGTTCCCCTCCGGCCGTCCGGGCAACGCCTCAGTGAAGCAGATGGTTCAGCGCGAGTAGAACTCAACGACCAGGTTCGGCTCCATCTGCACGGGATAGGGCACGTCCGACAGCTTGGGAGCGCGCACGAAGCTGCCCTTCATCTGGCGATGGTCGACCTGGATGTACTCGGGCACGTCGCGCTCGCCGGACTGGGCGGCGTCGAGCACGGCGGTCAGGCCCTTGGACTTCTCCTTCACCTCGATGACGTCGCCGTCGCGCACGAGGTAGGAGGGGATGTTCACGCGCTTGCCGTTCACGGTGACATGGCCGTGGTTAACGAACTGGCGCGAGGCGAAGGGGGTGACCGCGAACTTCATGCGGTAGATCACGCAGTCCAGCCGGCGCTCGAGCAGCTCAATCAGGTTCTCGGAGGTGTCGCCCTTACGGCGCACGGCCTCGTCGTAGTACTTGCGGAACTGCTTCTCGCCGATGTTGCCGTAATAGCCCTTGAGCTTCTGCTTGGCCATCAGCTGGATGCCGAAGTCGGTCGGCTTGTTCTTGCGGCGCTGGCCGTGCTGGCCGGGGCCGTACTCGCGCTTGGCGATCGGGGACTTGGCGCGGCCCCACAGGTTCACGCCCAGGCGGCGGTTGATCTTGTACTTGCTTTCCGCGCGCTTCGTCATGCGGCGGGTCCTTTCGCATCTGTCCGGGCTGGCGGCTGACCCGGTTGATCCGGTGGCTCGTTGCCCGTGGTGTTGTCCCGGTAGTCCCCTCGCCCTGTGGCGGGGGCGGGCGCGCGCCGCGAAGGGGGCCGAAGCCCCTGGGCACGTCCACGTTCCCGGGAAGAAAGGGGCCGATAGGTGATCGAGCGGCGCTTGTCAAATCCCCCTGGTCAAATCCGGGCGCGCCGCCATAACCCGAGGCATGGGAACACGCGAAGACATCCTCGTCCTCGGCCTCACCGCCGGCGTCATGGGCAGCCTGGTCGGGGGGCTAATGCTCGCCGTCGGGCTCGGCATGGTGACGCAGGGGGCGCATCTCGGCTGGGTGCTGGTCATCCCCGCGGCGCCCATCGCCGGGGTAATCGGGAAGTGGCTGGCCGGGCGGCTGGTCCGGCGCCTCCAGGCCGAGGGGCGGATCTGAATTCCTCCGGGGCATTGTCCGATGTTGCCGGGATGACATAGCCTTCATGCGGGATGGCGCAGCGAAGCGCCGCCCTGGAGGAAGTGATGACGTCCAATACCAGGTTGCGCACGGCCATGGCCGGCGCGCTCTCCCTCGCCTTCGCGCTTCCCGCCGCGGCGCAGTCGCCCGCGCCGGCCAGCCCGCCCGCCTGGGCGCAGGGCCGGTCGGAGGCGCAGGCGAATTCTCCCCTGGCCCCCCATGCCCCCCGGCTGACGGCCACGCCCGTCGAGCGCATCCCCGTCGATTCCATCCGCCTGCCCGAGGGCTTCCGCGCGGAGCTCTGGGCTTCCGGCATGCCGGGCGCGCGGATGATGGCGCGCGGGGAGGATGGCACCGTCTATGTCGGCACCCGCACCATCGGCCGTGTCTATGCCGTGAAGGAGGAGAACGGCAGCCGCAGCACGCGCGTCCTGGCGCAGCGGCTCGACAATCCGAACGGCGTCGCGGTCAAGGACGGCTCGCTCTACGTCATCGCGATGAACCGGGTGCTGCGCTATGACAACATCGCACAGAACCCGAATGGCGAGCCGGTGGAGATAACGCAGGCCTTCGCCCTGCCCACCGAGGCGCATCACGGCTGGAAGTTCGCGGCCTTCGGGCCGGACGGCAAGCTCTACATGAACATCGGCGTGCCCTGTAACGTCTGCACCTTCGACGAGAACCGCCATGCGCTGATCGTGCGCTACAATCCCGACGGCTCGGGGCGCGAGGTGATGGGGCATGGTGTCCGCAACTCGGTCGGCTTTGACTGGCGGCCGGGCACCAATGTTCTCTACGCCAGCAACAACGCGCGCGACTGGGCGGGCAATGACACGCCGGAGGACACGCTGCATCGTCTGTCCCGCCCCGGCGAGCACCACGGCTTCCCCTACTGCTCCGGCGCTGCGTGGCAGGATCCCGGCCATACCGGGCGGAAGTGCTCGGAGTTCCCGGCGCCCGTCGCGCTGCTCGGCCCGCATACGGCGCCGCTCGGCATGCGCTTCTACACCGGCACCATGTTCCCCGAGGCCTATCGCGGGCGGGCCTTCGTCGCGCGCCACGGCTCCTGGAACCGCGACCAGAAGTCAGGCTTCGACGTGGTGACGGTGACGCTGAACGCGGATGGGAGCGAGGGGAAGGTCGAGCCCTTCCTCACCGGCCTGCTGGACAGCGGCGCGAACAGCTTCGCCGGCCGTCCGGCCGACGTCCTGGTGATGCCGGACGGCTCGATGCTCGTCTCGGACGACCATAACGGCGCGATCTACCGGATCAGCTACGGGCGGTGACGAGCTTGCGGGTATTCATCACGGGGCTGGCGCTGATCGCGCCGGCCCTTCTCTCCACCGCCTCCCTCTCTCCCGCCATGGCGCAGGACGCGGCCGTGGCCCGGGGCGCGGCGGTGGTGGAGGCGCGCAACTGCGGCGTCTGCCACGGGGAGCGCGGGGTTTCGGCGGTTCCCTCCATCCCCTCGCTGGCCGGCCAGCAGCGGGAGTTCATCACGGTGCAGCTCGTGCTCTTCCGAGAAGGGCTGCGCGACGTGCCAGCGATGCAGAAGCCCTCCGAAGGGCTGACGGACGAGCAGGTGGAGGATCTCGGGGCCTATTTCGCCTCCCTCCCCCACTCGCCGCCGCCGGACCGCGCGCGGCGGAACGTGGGCGCCTTCAACAACGGAGCGGCGCTATCGAACCGGCTGCGCTGCGGCGTGTGCCACACGCCGACCCTCGTCGGGCAGAACCAGGTGCCGCACATTGCGGGGCAGCGGGAGGACTTCCTCGCCGCCACGCTGCGCGCCTATCGCGACGGGGTGCGCCACGGGTCGGACACGCAGATGAACGCGGCGGTCTACGGGCTGACGGACGCGCAGCTCGACGCGATCGCGCACTACGTCTCGCAGCGCTGAACCCTAGCTCGCGGTGGCGGCGCCCATCTCCCGATAGGTGAACTCCACCCCCGCCACGGCCGCCTCCTGGACCGCGAGGTCCAAGAGGTGGTGGTGGGAGGAATGGGCACAGGCGGGGTCGGTGGCGGCGGCATCGCCGGTCAGGGCGAAGGCCTGGCAGCGGCAACCGCCCCAATCCTTTTCCCGGTGCTCGCAGCCGCGGCAGGGCTCGGGCATCCAGCCCGTGCCGCGGAAACGCTGGAAGGCCTCGGATTCCGCCCAGATCCAGGCCAGCGAGTGCTCCCGCACATCCGGGAAGTCGAAGCCCGGCAGGCTCTCGGCGGCGTGGCAGGGCAGGGCGCGGCCGGCGGGCGAGACGGCGATGAAGGACCGCCCCCATCCGCCCATGCAGGCCTTCGGACGCGTGGCATGGTAGTCCGGCACGACATAGTCGATCACCAGACGCCCGCGCAGCCTCTCGCGCGCCTCAGTGACCGTGCGCGTCGCGGCGTCGAGCTGGGCGCGGCTGGGGAGAAGGGCGTCGCGGTTCCGCAGCGCCCAGCCGTAGTACTGCACATGCGCCACCTCCAGCCGCCCCGCGCCGATTTCCAGCGCGAGATCGATCAGCCCGGCGAGGCGGTCCAGGTTCTGGCGGTGGACGACGGCGTTGAGGGTGAGAGGCAGGCCCGCTGCCTCCACGGCGCGGGCGAAGTCGAGCTTGCGGGCATGGCCGCCGCGCAGCCCGCCGATGCGGTCGGCCGATCCGGCCTCCGCGTCCTGCACGGAGAGCTGGACATGGTCGAGCCCCGCCGCGGCGAGGGTGCGCAGCCGCTCCGCGTCCAGCGTCACGCCTGACGTGATGAGGTTGCTGTAGAGCCTGGCGGAGGCTGCATGGGCCACGATCTCCGGCAGGTCCCGCCGGGCCGCCGGCTCCCCGCCGGAGAGGTGGAGCTGCAGCACGCCGAGCGCCGCCGCCTCCCGGAAGACGCGGCCCCATGTAGCGGTGTCCAGCTCCGCCGAGGCGCGGGAGAGCTCCACGGGGTTGGAGCAGTAGGGGCAGCGCAGCGGGCAGCGATGGGTGAGTTCCGCCAGCAGGCCGAGCGGGGGTGGGGGGGCGGTCATGCGGTGACAACGCCCTTGGCCTGGAGGTCGTCCAGCAGGGCGAGCACATCGGCCGCGATCGCCTCGCGAGGGGCGTCGTAGCGGGCGGCGAGGTCGTCCACGATCGCGTCCACGCCGCGCGCGCCGTCCAGCAGGCGCAGGACCTCCAGGGCGATGTCGTCCGGCACGAACAGGCGCTCGGGGCCGACCACTACCCAGCGGCCGCGCGCGGGGTCCTCGCGCAGGCGCATGCCGCGGGCGAAGCGGGGAACGGAGGCGGGGGAGAGGGTCACGGCACGAATGCGCCGGGCGGCGGCAGGCCCGGGCTGACATAGGCGTGGTGCAGCGCGTCGAGCTGGGCCCAGAGAAGGTCGCACTTGAAGCGCAGCGCGCCGAGCACGGCCTCCTGCTCCTCCCGCGTGCGGGCCTCCTGCGTGACGTAGCCAAGCGCGAAGGCCACGTCCTGCGGCGCCTGGGTCAGGCGGGGGGTGAAGTAGGCGAGCGTCGCCTCGTCCACGAAGTCGTAGGCGTGCAGCATCCCGCTCACCCGCTCGGAGATGATGGCGGGGGAGAACATCTCGGTCAGGGAGGAGGCGACGGCCTCCAGCACCGTGCGCTCCCTGACGAAATGCACATAGGCGTCCACCGCGAAGCGCGTGGCGGGCAACAGGCCGCGCAGGGAGGTGACGTACTCGTGCTCCAGCCCCAGCCCGCGGGTGAGGACCAGCCAGCGCTCCACCCCGCCCGGCTTGGTGCCGTCGCCGTCATGGTCCTCCAGCCGGCGCCGCCACTCCCGGCGGAGCGCGGTGCTGGGCAGCCGCGCGAGAAGGGAGGCGTCCTTCGCCGGGATGCTCGCCTGGTAGTAGTAGCGGTTCAGCGCCCAGGCCTGGACCTGCCCCCTGCTCAGCTCCCCCCCGTGCAGCAGCCGGTGGAAAGGGTGGAGGTTGTGGTAGCGCTCGGCGCCGATGGCGCGGAGCTGCGCCTCCAGCTCGGCGGGGGTGAGGAGCGGGGCGCTCAAAGCGTGATCTCCATGCCGTCCTCGGCGACTTCCCAGCCCGCCTCGGCGACCGCCGCGCGCTCGGGGCTGTCCGCCAGCAGGACGGGGTTGGTGTTGTTCAGGTGGACCAGCACCCGGCGGCGCACGTCGAGCCCGGCGAAGGCGGCCAGCGTGCCCTCCGGGCCGGAGATGGACATGTGGCCCATCCGGGCGCCCGTCTTGGGGCCGGCGCCGGCGCGGATCATCTCGTCGTCGCGCCAGAGCGTGCCGTCGAAGAGCACGGCCGGCGCGCCGCGCAGGCGCCCGCGGAGCGCCTCCGTCATCATCGCGCAGCCCGGGATGAAGAAGGCCTCGGGCCCCTCCCCCGCCCTGATGGAGAGGCCGATCGTCGCTCCCTCCTCCCCCGGCTCAGCCTCGTCGCGGGTCTCCATAAACAGGGGCACCTTGCCCGGCACGGGAAGGGCTTCGACCATCAGGCCGAGCGGGGCGCCCTCCGCATCGGCCAGCGGCACCGGCCTGCCCAGCGGCAGCTCCCGGCGCGGGACGATGGCGGGGTTCAGCGCGCCGAAGATCGGGTTGGCGTCCAGCACGGCCAGCGACGGCGCGGTCGCGTGCAGCGCGAAAGGGTGCCGCTCCCGCAGGGAGAGCAGCCCGGCCACCGTGTCCACCTCCGCCCCAGTCAGCACGGCGGCGGCGATGGGGGAGTGGCGCACCTCTCCCGGCGCGGGGCGGGGATGCAGGGCGGGGGTGGCGGCGATCTGGGCTGTCAGCTCCGGCGCGGCATTGACTAGCACCCATCGCTCCCCGTCCGCGCTGGCGGCGAGGGAGCACTGGGTCCGGGGCCGCGCCGCCGGGTCGCCAGCGCGCGCGAGGAGGCAGCCGGGGCCGGCGGAGTTCCACTGGGGAAAGCCTCCGCCGGCCGCGGCGCCGAGCACGATCAGTCTCAGCATCGCGTCGCGGCGCCCCCGCGAGAGAATCCCGAGGGGCGCCGGGGATCAGGCGGGGCGGTCAGACCTCGGCGCAGGCATAGGAGTTGATCTCCATCGCGACGGAGATCTCGACGATCTTGGGGGTCTTCCAGGCCATTTCGGTTCCTTTCGGTTGGGTCGCCATCCGGCGCCGGACGGTATTCCGGCGGATCGAGGGCCCGGCGTCAATCACTCTCTGCGCCGGGCCCTACCCGTCTATCTGGGGATCCACCGACGCTGGTCCACCCCGCGCAATGCGGCCGCGGGACAATTCGGTCACCACCCCGTGCAGCGTCCGCAATTCCTGCTCCGTCACCTCCCCCCGCTGGAAGAGGTGGCGGAGGTTGCGGACCATGCCCGGGCGCTTGGGCAGGTTGTCCAGGAAGCCGCAGGTGTCCAGCTCCCGTACCAGCCGGCCGAGGAAGCCCTCCAGCTCGCCCTTGGTGGCGACCCGCGTCTCGTTCGTCATCAGCGCACGGGGCGGCGTGGGCTCCGCGGCCATCCACCACTCATAGGCGAGGATCATCACGGCCTGGGCGAGGTTCAGGCTCATATGCACGGGGTTCAGGGGATAGCGGACGAGGGTGTCGGCCCGCGCCATGTCCTCGTTCTCCAGCCCGGCGCGCTCCGGCCCGAACAGGATGGCGGCGCGCAGCCCGCCGGAATTGATCTCCCGCAGGTCCTCGGCCGCCGCGCGGGCGGTGCGGACGGGGATGATGACGTGGCGCGGGCGAGGGCAGGTGGCGAAGACGCGCTGGCAGTCGGCCACCGCGTCATCCACCGTATCGTGGATGGTGGCGGCGTCCAGGATGCGGTCGGCGCCGGACGCCGCACGCCAGGCGACCTCCTGCGGCCAGCCGTCCCGCGGAGCCACGATGCGGAGGTGGAAGAGGCCGCCATTGGCCATGGCGCGCGCCACGGTGCCGATGTTCTGCGCCATCTGCGGGCGGACGAGGACCACGATGGGGCTCTCGCCCGGCGGGGGTTCCAGGGCGGCGCCGCCCTCTTTGCCAGTCATGCCAGGGGGGATGCCGCATCCCGGCCGGCCGCCGCAAGGGGCGTCACGGCAGGCGCGGGAGCGCGTGGGCGATCGTCCAGACCCCGCTCAGCGCGATGACGGCCACGGAGAGCCAGGGCACGTGCCGCCCCCAATCCGCCAGCTGCGGCGCCGCCTCCCCCGCCACGCGCAGCGCGAGCGAGGCGGCGAGGCCGACGCCGACGAGGACGATCGCCAGCCCCAGGCTAAAAGCCGCGACCGTCGCCACCCCCAGCCCGACCGCCCCGATGTTGAGGCAGAGCGCGAGCACCACGAGGGCCGCCGGACAGGGGATCAGCCCGCCCGAGAGGCCGAAGGCGATGACCTGCGCGTTCGTGGCCCGCGGCGTCTCGGCCGCACCCGCGCCGCGTCCATGCCCGTGCGCCCCGTGGCCATGGCCGTGTTCATGGTAATCGTGCCCGTGACCGTCCTCGCCATGGCCGAAGCCATGCCTGTGGTCGTGGCTATGCGTGTGCGTCATGCCGTGGCGCAGCAGGCGCCAGCCCATCCAGGCCGCGACGGCGAGCGCAACCCCGCCTGCCGCGAGGCCGAGATAGGGCTCGTAGGCCTCGGGAAGGAGTTCCCGCCCGAGCCAGAGCGCCCCCAGCACTAGCCCCCAGACCACCGCCGAATGCGCGATCGCGGCCGAGGCGCCGAGCAGTACCGCCTGCCCCGGCGTGCCGCGCGTGGCGACGATGAAGCCGGCCATCATGGACTTCGCGTGCCCCGGCTCTAGCGCGTGCAGGGCACCGAGGAGGAGCGCGGTGGGCAGGTAGAGCCAGGCATGGCCGGAGACGAGGGCGGCGGCAAAATCGGGCATCCCGGCCTATATCAGTCCCCACGCGCGCCGTTCACAGGGGCCTCGCGCCCCGCTTCCCACTCCGCGCGCAGGAGGGAGAGGAGCAGGAGGTCCGTGCGCTCCCCACCGGGGCGGAGATGGGCGCCCCGCAGCCGCCCCTCCTCCGCGAAGCCCAGCGCGGCATAGATGTGGAGGGCGCGCGCATTGCTCGCCAGCACGTGCAGCCAGAGGCGGTGCGCCGCCGTGCCGGCGAAGGCGTGGTCCGCCACGGCGCGGAGGAAGCGGGCGCCGAGCCCCCTGCCCGGCTCGACCATGGCGACGCGCTTGAGGCAGGTGTTGCCATGCGCGTCCGTCAGGTCGGAGAGGATAGCGAAGCCGGCCGGGGCGCCGCCCGGATCGAGCGCGACGAGATAAGCGTGGGAGGGCCCGGCCAGCGCCGCCCCGTGCTCCGCCTCCGTCCAGCGGTTGATGAAGGCGTCATGGCCGGGGATGCGCTCCACCGCCATGACGAAAGGGATCTCCTCCAGCGTCGCGCGGCGGAGGACGCTCCTCACGCGCGACGACGGGCAATCGTGCCCTTGCCGTCCTCCGGGGAGGACAGGGTTCACGCGCGGCGCCAGGTGGTCGTGCCCTTGCCGTCCTCCAGCAGGATGCCGCGGGCGGCGAGGTCGGCGCGGATGCGGTCCGCCTCCGCCCAGTCGCGCGCGGCGCGGGCGGCGAGGCGGGCCTGGATGGCCGCCTCGATCTCCGCCTCGTCCCCCGCCCCACCCTGGCGCCAAGCCTGGGGGTTGGAGGGCAGCAGACCGACCGCGCGCGCCGCGATCCGGAGCGCGGCGCCCGCCTGGCCCGGCCGCGGATTCCAACCGCGATCGGCGCGGGAGAGCACGGCGGTCATGGAGCCGCCGACCTGCATCACGTTCTCCAGCGCGCGGAGGTCGCGCAGGCGGGCGATGACGAGGGGCGTGTTCAGGTCGTCGGCCAGCGGCTCCAGCGCCCAGGCGACCATGTCGGCCACCGTCGCATCGTCCTCCTCCGGCACGGGAAGGTCGCGGATGAGAAGGGCGTAGTGGTCGTCCAGCTCCGCGCGCGCCTCCTCCAGCCGCTCGGCCGTGTAGTCGAGGGCAGAACGGTAATGGGTGCGCAGCAGCAGTAGGCGGAAGGCCTCGCCGGCCCAGGAGCCGCGGGCGAGGATGTCGCGCACGGTGAGGAAGTTGCCGAGCGACTTCGACATCTTCTCCCCGTTCACCAGCAGCATGCCGTTATGCATCCAGAGATGTGCGAAGCGCGTGCCGGGGAAGGCGCAGCAGGACTGCGCCACCTCGTTCTCATGGTGCGGGAAGATCAGGTCGGCGCCGCCGCCATGGATGTCGATCTCCTCGCCAAGGTTGCGCCAGGCCATGGCGGAGCACTCGATGTGCCAGCCCGGCCGGCCGCGGCCCCAGGGGGAGTCCCAGCCCGGCGTTTCCGCGTCGCTCGGCTTCCACAGCACGAAGTCGCCAGGATCGCGCTTGTAGGGGGCGACGTCCACGCGGGCGCCGGCCAGAAGCTCGTCCGGCGTGCGGCCGGAGAGGCGGCCGTATTCGGGATAGGACGCCACGGAAAAGAGGACGTGCCCATCGGCCTCATAGGCGTGCCCGCCGGCGATCAGCCGCTCGATGATCTCGATCATCTCCGGGATGCTCGCTGTGGCGCGCGGCTCCACGTCCGGCGGCTCGCAGTTCAGCGCGGCCATGTCGGCGTGGAAGTCGTCGATGGTGCGTGCGGTGATGGCGGCGATGGGCTCGCCCCTCTCCCGGGCGCGCGCGTTGATCTTGTCGTCCACGTCCGTGATGTTGCGGACATAGGTGACGGCGGAGAATTCGCGCCGCAGCAGCCGCGACAGCACGTCAAAGACGACGACGGGGCGGGCGTTGCCGAGATGGGCGAGGTCATAGACCGTCGGCCCGCAGACATAGAGGCGGATGTGGTCCGGGTCGATCGGGGTGAAGGGAACCTTCTCCCGCCGCGCGCTGTCGTGGAACTGGAGTTGCATCTGTCTTAGCCGATCGATCGCCGCAGCCGCACGGCCGCGCGCTCGCGGCCGATCAGGGGCAGGAAGGTCTTGAGGTCGGGGCCGTGCTCCTCGCCCGTCAGGGCGCGGCGCAGCGGAAGGAAGAGCGGCTTGCCCTTGCGGCCCGTCGCGCCTGAGACGGCGGCGGTCCAGCTAGGCCAGGTGGCCTCGTCCCAGGGCTCGGGCGGGAGCGCGTCGAGGGCGGCACGGAGAAGGTCGCGCTCCTCCGGCTGCTCGGGCACGGTGATGTCGCCGCGCGCGACATCGAACCAGTCCCGCACCTCGGGCAGCAGGTCGAGATTGCCGCGCACGGCGAGCCAGAAGGCCTCGTCCGCTCCCTCGGGCAGGCGCTCGCGCACGGCGGCGAAGTCCAGCCCGTGCAGGTGCTTGCGGTTGAGCGCGAGGAGCTGCTTCGTGTCGAAGCGCGCGGGGGAGTGGGAGACCCGGGTGATGTCCCAGTCCGCGACGAGATCAACGGGCGCCGCGGCCACGGGATCGCGCGAGGTGCCGAGCGCCGCGAGGTAGCCGGTGATGGCCTCCGGCTCGATCCCGTCCCGCCGGAACTGGCGGAGCGAGATGCTGCCGAGCCGCTTGGAGAGCTGCCCGCCCTCTGCATCCGTCAGCAGTGGCATATGGGCGAAGTGGATGCGGTTGGGGCGGCCGCTCAGCGCCTCGATGATGTCGATCTGGATGCCCGTGTTGGTGACGTGGTCCTCGCCCCGGATGATGTGAGTGATGCTCGTTTCCAGGTCGTCCACGACGGAGGTGAAGGTGTAGAGGAAGGAGCCGTCGGCGCGGATGAGCACGGGGTCCGACAGGCTGGGCAGCTTCACGTTCCGCTCGCCCAGCACGCCGTCCCGCCAGGACACGGTGCGGGTGTTCAGCTTGAAGCGGTAATAGGGCTGCTTTCCGTTGGCGAGGGCGCGTTCCAGCTGCTCGGCCGTCATCTTCAGCGCGCCGCGGTCGTAGATCGGCGCGCGGCCCTGCTTGCGGCGCTGCTCGCGCTTGAAGTTCAGCTCCTCCTCGCTCTCGAAGCAGGGATAGAGGAAGCCGGCCTTCCTCAGCTTCTCGGCGGCGGCGGCGTAGCGCTCCAGCCGGTCGGACTGGCGGAAGAACTCGTCCCAGTCGAGGCCGAGCCAGCGCAGGTCCTCCTCGATGCCCTGGGCGTATTCGGGCTTGCTGCGCTCGGTGTCCGTGTCGTCCAGGCGGAGGGTGAAGGTGCCGCCGCGCTTGCGCGCCTCCAGCCAGTTGGCGAGCGCCGGGCGCGCGTTGCCGACATGCAGCCAGCCCGTTGGGCTGGGGGCGAAGCGGACCTTCATTCGTCCTCTCCCGCCGTATCCTCATCCTCGTCGGGGAGGTTCTTGCGGGGATCGAGGGCGCGCCAGTCGCGCTCGGCCTTGCTGCGGGAGGGCTTGGCGGCGAAGGCGCGGATCTCGGCGCCCGAGGTCCAGTGCTCCCCGTCGAGGTCCAGCGCCTCCGCGTCCTCGCCGAAGGCAAACCAGGCGGCGAGCACGGCTTCCGCATCCATGCCCGGGGCGCGGCAGCGCTCCACGCTGTCGCGGACGTAGCGGCGGGCGAAGGTGGCGGCATCGGCCACGGTGGCAAACCCGCGGATCTCCTCCACAGGCTCGTCGCCGTTGCCGCCCGAGAGGTCCTTGATGCGGACGAAGGGGCCGGTGGGGGCGGGATGGGGCGAGTTGGTCATGGCACCGGTTCGTCCTCGGTTTCGGTATCGCGCCGGTCCTGGCCGGCCGCGCGGGGGCCGAACGCGCGTGGGGCGAGGTTCAGGCCGGGCGGAAGATGGCGGCGCTTGTAATCCTTGCGGGCGAGACTTTGCCAGGGGGTGAGAGTCCGGGCGGGCCCCGGGAGGGGCGGGCCGGGCGCCTCCGGACCGGGCGGAGGACTCTCCGCCCCGGCCGGGGGATGGATGCCGCGCCAGGCGGCGAGGTCGCGCCGCAGCGCCGGGGAGAGGTGCCGCAGGGGGGCGAAGGCGCCGGGCGCCCCGCTCGGCCCGGCGGCGAGGGGGAGAAGCCCTTCCGCCTCGGCCAGGGCGTCGAGGGCGAGGCGGCGCAGGTGGCGGAGCGCGTCACCCTCCCGCAGTCCCAGTGCCGCGGAGAGCGCGGCCGCGACGGGGGTGAGGTCGGGTGCGCGCGCGGGGGAGCCGAGGCTCCGGGCGAGCGGCGCGGCTTCCCTCTCCATCAGCACGGGGCGGAGATCGGCGGCCGGGAAGGCCTCGGCCGCGAGGGCGGCAAGAAGCGCGGCGTCGTCGTCGCATCCCAACGGCAGGAGGATGCCGGCGGGCGCGTGGCGCGCCGCGTGGTCGCGCAGGGCGAGGAGGAGGGCGCGCCAGATCCGCTCCGCCTCCGGCATCGGCGCGGGAGCGGGGTGGGGAATGCAGCACCAGGACGCGCCGTCCCGCACCCATTCGGTAAGGATGATGCCCTCCTCGAAGGGCCGCGCGCGCAGGGTCGGGACGCGGTCCGCGTTCAGGACGAGCGCCGAGCCGTCATGCGCACTCTCGCCCTCCGCGCCGAGACGGTTGAGCAGGACCAGTGGCAGCCCGTTCTCCACCACCCGGGCGAGGGCGGATTGCAGCACGCGCTCCTCGCCGCCTGTCTCGACGGGAAGGGAATCGGCAGCGAGCAGCATCTCCGCCCCCGTCTCGGCCAGGGTCTCGGCCACCATCGGCCCGCGCCAGTCGCGCCCGGCCATGAGGCCGAGGCGGATCTCGCCGAAGCCGAGAGGGCCCGGCACGGGGCCGGGATCAAAGCCCGGGCGGGGCTCGTGTGCCGCGCGGCGGGTGCGGACGGCACCGCCCTCCAGCAGGTGCAGTCCCTCCCGCAGCTGATCGCCCTCCCGCCAGGGGGCGCCGAGGATGAGGGGGGGACCGGGCTCGGCGGCGAGCCCGTCGAGCGCGCCCCCCAGCGCGGCGGCGAGAGTGGGATCGGCGGCGAGTTCCGCCGGGACGGCCCCGGAGAGCGAGTACTCGGGCGCGAGGACGAGATCGGCGCCGAGGGAGGCGGCCCGGAGCCGCAGGTTGCGCAGCCGGGCGGCATTCGCTTTCGGCTCCGCCAGGCGCGGGTTCATCCGGGCGAGGGCGAGGCGGAAGGTCCCGGTCATGGCCGGCGGCGGCGCGGCGGGTGGCCGCGCCCCCTCTCCTACCGGCGTCCGCGCAGGAGGAACTCGCGCCCGACCTTCACGCGCGGCACGCCGTCATAGGAGATGATGTCGGCGGTGGCGTAGGTCTCGCCCCAGGAATCCGGGATGAAGCTGCCCGTGCCGATCACGTCCATCGGTGCCCGCGCCTGGGCCATCACCCGGCACTTCGCCACCCCGAAGCCGGATGAGGCGATGATCCGCACCTTCGGGAAGCCCGCCTCGTCCAGCGCCTCGCGCATGCGCCAAATGGCGGCGGCCGAGACGCCGGTGCCGACGAGGTGGCGCAACTCGCTCTCGCTGCGGTAGCGGCGGATGGCGCCCGGCGCGTGGCGCTCGATCACCGCGTAGGATTGCGCGGGGTCCAGCCCCTCCAGGAAGCGGCCGCCATGCGTGTCCAGCCGCACGGCTACACGGCCAGCGGCGGCGAGGTCGGGGAAGCGCCGGCAGACGGCCAGCCCGTCGGTCACCTCCTGGCCGAAATAGTCGGTCAGGACGGTGAGGTTGAGGTTGGGGAAGGTCTCGTGGAACATCTCCGCGGCGCGGAGGGTAGAGCCGGCATAGCCGATGAGGGCGTGCGGCATGGTGCCCGCGCCGCGCAGCGCGCCGTAGTAGTGGGAGGTGGCGTCGTTGGCGTTGCCGACGAAGCCGCGCGCCCCTTCCCGCTTGGCCGCGTTGCCGCCGACCGAGGCGGCATAGGCCATCAGCTCCTGCATCTCCGCCCCCGCGCAGTGGCGCGCCTCCATGGCGAGGAAATCGACATGGGGGAGTTCCAGGCACATCTGGTAGGCGTTGTGCGCCGCCACGCAGGCCGCGCCGAGCTTCTGCAGCAGCAGCGTCTCCAGATCCGCCAGCTGGATGAAGGAGCCGGTGACGTAGACGATGGGCTCGCCCGCGCCGACCCAGGTCCCCTCCTCCTGCATCAGTTCGATGTCCAGCGCCGCGCCGCGCTCGGCCGCGACGGTGCGCAGCCAGTCCAGCATCAGCCCGGGCGCCGAGACGACGGGGCGGCGCAGGAAGATGGCGTAGGTGACGGGCTTGTCACCGAAGCGCTGCACCACCTCCTTCGTGCGCTTGAAGTAGACGTCGGTCCGGGCCGCAATATCGGCTTCGAGCGGCGTGATCATTGCGCGGCCTGCAGGCGGATGTCGGTGGCGCGGCGGGACTTCAGCTCCTCCGCCACGAGGAAGGCGAGCTCCAGCGACTGCTCGGCGTTCAGCCGGGGATCGCAGAAGGTGGCGTAATTGCCCGAGAGGTCCGCCTCCGTCAGCCGGTGCGCGCCGCCCAGGCACTCTGTCACGTCGCGGCCCGTCATCTCCACGTGGACGCCGCCTGGATTGGTGCCCTCGGCGTGGTGGATGTCGAAGAAGGCGCGCACCTCCTGCAGGATCGCGTCGAAGGAACGGGTCTTGTAGCCGCCCGCGCTGTGCGTGTTCCCGTGCATGGGATCGGTGAGCCAGGTGACCACGCGCCCCTCGTCCCGGATCGTGCGGATGAGCGGCGGCAGCTTCTCCTCGATTCCCTTCGCGCCCATACGGGCGATGAGGGTGAGGCGGCCGGGCGTGTTGTTCGGGTTCAGCCGCTCGGTCAGGCGGAGGAGGTCGTCGATCGCCGTCGTCGGGCCGACCTTCAGCCCGACGGGGTTCGCGACGCCGGAGAGGAACTCCACATGCGCGCCGTCCGGCTGGCGCGTGCGGTCGCCGATCCAGAGGAAGTGGGCGGAGCAGGCGTAGTGGCGGCGCGGATGGGTGGAGGGCTCGCGCGTCAGCGCCTCCTCGAAGGGGAGCAGCAGCGCCTCGTGGGAGGTGTAGAACTCCGTCTCCCGGATCTGCGGCGCGGTGATGCTGTTCATGCCGCAGGCGGCCATAAAGCGAAGCGTCTCGTCGATGCGCTGGGCGATGTCTGCGTAGCGGTCGGCGAGCGGGGAGCGCGCGACGAAGCCGAGGTTCCAGCGATGCACCTCGTGCAGGTCGGCAAAGCCGCCCGTGGCGAAGGCGCGCAGCAGGTTCAGCGTGGCGGCCGATTGCAGGTAGGCGAACTCCATCCGGCCGGGGTCGGGGGTACGAGCGGCTTCGGTGAAGTCGGAACCGTTGATGATGTCCCCGCGGTAGGAAGGAAGCGTCTGGCCGCCCGTCGTCTCCGTGTCGCTGCTGCGGGGCTTGGCGAACTGGCCGGCCATGCGGCCGAGCTTCACCACGGGCAGCCCGCCGCCGAAGGTGAGAACCACCGCCATCTGCAGCAGCACGCGGAAGGTGTCGCGGATCGTGTTGGCGTGGAAGTCCGCGAAGCTCTCGGCGCAGTCCCCGCCCTGGAGCACGAAGGCCTTCCCCTCACCTGCCTGGGCCAGGGCATGGGTCAGCCGGTCGCACTCGCCGGCGAAGACGAGCGGGGGAAATCGGGCGAGCTTCTCCTCCATGGCGCGCAGGGCGGCGCCGTCCGGATAGGACGGGACCTGGCGGATCGGCATGTCGCGCCAGGAGGCGGGGTGCCAGGAGAAGGTGGGCATGGAGTTGACGTGTCCAGTGTGGTCAGGCGTGCCCTCTCGCGGGGCGGTCGGGCACCATAGCGGGGGAAGTCGGGGGGGCAAGCACTAGCTGGCCCGGCGGTCGCGGCAGCCCCGGCGGGATGGGTGGTCAAGCCTGGCGGCCACACCCAGATGAACCCTTTCTCATACCTTGCGGAGGGCGTCATGAACAGACGGGCAGTCCTGGGCGGAGCGGCGGCGGCGATGGTCGCCGGGGGCGCGGCCGCGCATCACGGCTGGAGCTGGGCGGAGGCGGAGCAGGTGGAGCTCTCCGGCACGATCCGGGAGGTGACGATCGCCCCGCCCCACCCCGTGCTGCGGGTGGAGACGCCCGATGGCGGCGTCTGGACAGTCGAGCTGGGCAACCCCTCCCAGACCAGCCGGGCCGGCTTCGTCGAGGGCGTGGCGCGTCCGGGCGACCGGATCGTCGCCCTCGGCAACCGCGCGGAGAACCGGAGCGAGCGCCGGATGAAGGCCGTGCGCGTCACGGTGGGTGACCGCCGCTACGACATCTATCCCGAGCGCATCCGGGGCGGCTGAGGCGGTTGGATCCGCTCGCGGCCCTGGCCGGGTGGCCCGTAGCGGCGGCGCTGCGGCGCTCGGCGGTCCTCTATCCCCTAGTGAACGCGGCGCACATCCTGGGGATCGGGCTGCTGGTCGGGGCGATCTTCACCCTGGATGCACGGGTGCTCGGCGCCTTCTCCCGCGCGCCGCTGGCCGCACTCGGGCCGCCGCTCGTGCGGGTAGCGGCGCTCGGCCTCGCCGCGGCGGCCGCGACGGGCTTCCTCCTCTTCAGCGTGCGGCCGGCGGAATACCTGGCCAACCCGGCCTTCCAGGTGAAGCTCGGGCTCATCCTGCTGGGCCTGACGAATGTGCTGGCCCTGAAGCTCGGGGCGGGGTGGCGCCGCGCCCTCGCCGGGGAGGCGCCAGCGCCATCGGTCCGCGTGGCGGCCCTGGCCTCCCTGCTGCTCTGGACCGGGGCGGTGCTCGCCGGTCGCTGGATCGGTTTCCTGGGCTAGGCGCCGGCTCAGGCCGCCTTTGCCGCCCCCTCGCCTACGCGCCGGGTCGCCACCCGCATCGTCACCCACTCCTCCGCGGCCGTGGGGTGGATGCCGATGGTGGCGTCGAACTGCGCCTTGGTCAGCCCGTTCACCACGGCCACCGCGATCCCCTGCATCATCTCCGGCGCGTCCTCCCCCATCATGTGGGCGCCGAGGATCACGCCCGTGCCGGCCTCCACCACCAGCTTCATCAGGGTCTTTCGGCCCGGGCGGCGGGTGATGGTGTGGCGCATGGGGGTGAAGCGGGTGGTGTAGATCTCGGCGGGGCCGCGCAGCGCCGCCTCCTCCTCCGACAGCCCGACGCTCGCGATAGGGGGCGCGGTGAAGACGGCTTTGGGCACGTTCTCGTAGGAGGCGCGGCGGGGCTTCAGGCCGAAGAAGCTGTCGGCCATGGCGTGCCCGACGGCGGTGGCCATGGGGGTGAGATTCACCCGGTCCGTCACGTCGCCGATGGCGTAGATATGGGGGATGTTGGTGGCGTGGTCGTCATCCACCGCGATGGCGGCGCCCTCGCGGCAGTTGATGCCCGTGGCGTCGAGGTTCAGCCCGCGGGTGGCCGGCTTGCGGCCCGTGGCGAAGAGGACGATGTCGGATTCCACCACCCGGCCCGAGGCGAAGCGGGTGACGCGGGTCTCCCCTTCCAGGGTGATCGCGACCGGCGTCTCCCCGGGCAGGACCGTGATGCCGTCGGCCGCGAGGGATTCGGCCGCCATCTCCCGGATCTCATGGTCGAAGCCGCGCAGCGGCAGGGACTGGCGGAAGGCGAGCGTCACCTCGGAGCCGAGGCCGTGCAGCAGGGCGGAGAACTCGCAGCCGATATAGCCGCCGCCCACGATCAGCACGCGGCGCGGCCGCTCCTTCAGGGTGAAGAGGTCGTCGGAGATGAGGGCGAGGTCGGCCCCCGGGATCTCGGGCCGGACGGGGGTGCCGCCCACGGCGATCACGATGCGCGCCGCCGTCACCGTCCGCTCGCCCAGGCGGACCTCGTGCGGGCCGACAAACTGGGCGTGGCACTCGAAAATCTCGGCGCCGACGCCGGCCAGCATGCGGCTGTAGATGCCCGACAGCCGGGCCACCTCCATGTCGCGGGCGCGGACGAGGGTGGGCCAGTCATGCTCGGGCTTGTCGAGGTTCTTCCAGCCGAAGGCAGCGGCGTCCTCGGCCCAGGCGCCGTACTCGGCGGCCTGGACCATGATCTTCTTCGGCACGCAGCCCACATTCACGCAGGTGCCGCCCCAGAACCGGGCCTCGGCGATCCCCACCTTCGCCCCGTGGGTGGCGGAGATCCTGGCCAGCCGCACGCCGGCGCTGCCGCCGCCGATGACGAAGAGGTCGAAGTCGTAGGGGTGGGAGGCGCTCATGCCCGGGAAAATCGTGGCTCAACGCCGGGGGCGCAAGGGCGGGGCGGCATCGACCGGACTTCGCCTCGCGGCGATTCAGGCCGAGGCCGAGCCAGAGGCCGGCGAAAGGGATGGCGGCGATCAGCATGAAGGCGAGCGCCCCGACGATGCCCCGTCCGAATCCCCAGGCCATCAGCACGGAGGGCATCACCGCCACCATGAGGTCGGCCCTGCTCGAAGGGCTCGCCCGCGCCCGGCCGGAGAGGCGCCTGCCTACCCACCAGAGCAGCGGCGGCAGGACGAGGAGGTGCAGGGGCAGGGCGAGGCCCGTCGATTCCGGGTTCACCCTCCCGAGGAGGAGAAAGATCCCGAGAAGGCCGAGGGCCGGGACGAAGGCGACGAGAATGAGGAGAAGGCGGTGCATGGCATCCCGGAGACTCCTGGCGCCGGAGCCGTCGGGCCTCGATCCTGCCAGGGCGACCAATGGCTGGCGAGGGGTGGCGAGGGCGGGGCTGCGGCGTGCCGCCGGCGGGCGGGCCCCGGTGCAGCAGAAGGGGATCAAGCCCGACGACGCCTGCTGCAACGCCGCAGCGGAGCTGCTGAGCACGCCGCTGGACTACGGCACCACGATGGACGTGCCCCTCTCCGTTCTCTCCACCGAGGGGGTGGGGGCGATGGCCGCCTTCCTGGAGGCGCGGCACGGCGACTGGCAGCGCGTGCTGGCCGACCGGCACCGGGACGGGCTGAGATGGACGGAGTACACGCTCTACTGGCACTTCTGCGTCGGCCGGGCTGCTGGAGCGGTACCACTCCCTGCCCGAGCGGTTCCGCCACTTCGTCCCGCGCAGTATTTGGCGGGCGCACGGGATCGAGGGCTGGAGCCTGGACCGCGCCCTGGCCGGCCCCGGCCATTTCGTGGTGCTGCAGAGCTCGACCGGGCTTCCCGTCGAGGAAGCCCGGGCGATGCTGCGGATGTAAGAGGGGGAGAGGCGGCGGGCGCCGCCCCTCGTCAGACCCCGCCGATGAGGAGGTACTTGATCTCCAGGTAGTCCTCGATCCCGTACTTGCTGCCCTCGCGGCCCAGCCCGCTCTCCTTCACGCCGCCGAAGGGCGCGACCTCGCTGCTGATGATGCCCTCGTTGATGCCGATGATGCCGCTCTCCAGCGCCTCGGCCACGCGGAAGATGCGGCCGACGTCGCGGGCGTAGAAATAGGCGGCGAGGCCGAACTCGGTGTCGTTCGCCAGGCGGATGCCCTCCTCCTCCGTGCGGAAGCGGATGAGGGGCGCCATGGGGCCGAAGGTCTCCTCGCTCAGCACCTTCGCCGTGGTGGGCACGTCCGTGAGGATGGTGGGCTCGAAAAAGTTGCCGCCCAGCGAATGGCGCTTGCCGCCGGTCAAAACCTTCGCCCCGCCCGCCGTCGCGTCCGCGATGTGCTCCTCCACCTTGGCCACAGCGTCGGCGTTTATGAGCGGGCCCTGGGTGACGCCGGATTCCATGCCGTTGCCGACCTTCAGCGCCTCCACAGCCCCCTTCAGCTTCTCGGCGAAGGCGTCATAGATGCCCTCCTGCACGAAGATGCGGTTGGCGCAGACGCAGGTCTGGCCGGTGTTGCGGAACTTTGATGCCATGGCGCCCGTCACCGCCGCGTCGAGGTCGGCGTCGTCGAAGACGAGGAAGGCGGCGTTCCCGCCGAGCTCCATGCTCGTTTTCTTGATCGTTCCCGCCGCCTGCTGGAGCAGGACGCGCCCGACCTCCGTGCTGCCGGTGAAGGAGAGCTTGCGGACCATGGGGTTGGTGGACAGCTCCTCCCCCTGCTCGCGGGCCGAGCCGGTGACGACGTTGCACACGCCCGGCGGCATGCCCGCGCGCTCGGCCAGCACGGCGATGGCAAGCGCCGAGAAGGGCGTCTGCGAGGCCGGGCGGATCACCCCGGTGCAGCCCGCGGCCCAGCCCGGCCCGGCCTTGCGGGTAATCATGGCGGCCGGAAAGTTCCAGGGAGTGATGGCGGCGAAGACGCCGATCGGCTCCTTCATCACCAGGATGCGGCTGCCCTGCTTGAAGGTCGGGATGGTGTCGCCGTAGATCCGCTTCCCCTCCTCGGCGAACCACTCGATGAAGGAGGCGGCGTAGGCGATCTCGCCCTTGGATTCCGTGAGCGGCTTGCCCTGCTCGGCCGTCATGATGGCGGCGAGGTCGTCAACATTCTCCATCATCAGGGTAAAGAGGCGGCGCAGGATGGCGGCGCGCTCCTTCGCCAGCAGCGCGCGCCAGGCGGGCTGCGCGGCATAGGCGGCCTCGATCGCGCCGCGGACCTCCTCCCGCGAGAGGGAGGGAACCTGTCCGATCAACTCACCCGTGGCGGGGTTCCGCACGGCGATCGTCTTGCCGGAGGCGGCCTGCACCCATCCGGCGCCGACGCGGTTGGCCTGCCGGAAGAGGTCGGGGTCTTTCAGGACGAGCTTGGCGGCGGTGTCGAGCATGGGGGGGCTCCTTCGGCTTGGGCCTGCTGAGGATGGGCCTGCTGGCCGGGGATGTCATCCCGGACGGGCTGGGAAGCCGCTCGGGCGGAGGCTCCGACCGACCGTGGCGGGGCTGGCAGTAGGGGAAGCGCCGGCGGGCAGCGTCCCGCGCGCGGGCTCAGCCCGGCGGCGCGTGGCCGATGAGGGCCCGGAGCGGGTCGCTCCGCCTTCCGTCGAGGAGGGTGCGCGCCTTCACCTCCCCGAAGCCGGCCCGCTGCAGGTAGAGGTCGACGAGCCGGGCATGGGCGCCCTCCCCCAGCGCCTGCCAGATCGCGACGGCCTTGGTCGGGAAGCAGCGGTTGGAGAAGGTGATCACCAGCGGCGCGCCCGGCCGCAGGGCGCGCGCCACCTCCCGCAGCACGGGCACGGGGTCCTGGAGGTACTGGATCGAGACACAGATCGTCGCAGCGTCCAGGCTGTCCGTTCCCAGCGGCAGGGTGGGGTTCGCGTTGAGGTCCTGGACGAACCAGCGGCCCAGGCGCGGGTTGGCGGCCAGTTCCTCCGCGTTCATGCCATGGCCGATCACCTCGCCATAGGTGACCTCCGGCGGCAGGTGGCTCACCCAGCTGCCCATGAGGTCGAGGACCACCCCGCCCGGCGGCAGGACCTCGCGGTACAGGGCGGTGACGGCGGCGACCGCGGCATCGTCGATATGGGTAACGAAGCGGGGCTCGCGGTAAAACAGGGTATCCGGCGAGGGATCGGCCTTGCGAAAGGCCTCCGCCGGCAGCTCGGGTAGGTCGGTCACGCCGCCGGGCCTCCGGGGACTTGGCAGGGGAGGCCCGGGCTGGGCGGGAGGCGGGTCTGAACCATCCGGCCTCAACGGGCGCCGGGGGTGGCCGTTGCGGCCGCCTCCCCGGCCCGGTCACTCCCCCCCTGTCACTCCACTGTCACCGCCTTGGCCAGGTTGCGCGGCTGGTCCACATCCGTGCCCTTCAGCACCGCGACGTGATAGGCCAGGAGCTGCACGGGGATGGCGTGCAGGATGGGGGCGACGAAGGGATCGACCTTCGGCACTACCACCACGCGGGAGGCGAAGCGGCGCAGCGCGGGCGCGCCCTCCTCGTCGGTGAAGGCGATGATGCGGCCGCCGCGCGCCGCGGCCTCCTGAAGGTTGGAGGCGGTCTTCTCGAAGAGCGGGCCGGAGGGGCAGAGGGAGATCACGGGCACGGCGGCGTCGATCAGCGCGATCGGCCCGTGCTTCATCTCGCCGGCAGCGTAGCCCTCGGCATGGATGTAGGAGATCTCCTTCAGCTTCAGCGCCCCCTCCATCGCGATGGGAAAGAGGCTGCCGCGGCCGAGGAAGAGCACGTCGCGCGCATCTCTGACCTCGGCGGCCACCGCCTCGATCTCGGCGCTGGCGTCCAGCAGCTTCGCCGCGTGCTCGGGCACCTCCAGCAGCGCGGCCGTCAGCCGCGCCTCCTCGGCGGCGTCGATCGCGCCGCGGCTGCGCGCGAAGTTGAGGGCGAGGCAGGCCATGACGGAGAGCTGGGCGGTGAAGGCCTTGGTGGAGGCCACGCTGATCTCCGGCCCGGCCACCGTCATCAGCGTCGCGTCGCTCTCGCGCGACATGGTGCTCTCCGGCACGTTCACGACGGAGACGAGGGACTGGCCGCCGCCCCTCAGCATCTTCATCGCGGCGAGGTTGTCCGCCGTCTCGCCGGACTGGGAAACGAACATGGCCGCGCCCCCCTGGGTGAGCGGCGGGTCGCGGTAGCGCAGCTCGCTCGCCACATCGCAATCCGTGGGCAGGCGGGCGAGCGTCTCGAACCAGTAGCGCGCGGTGTTGCAGACGAGGAAGGCGGATCCGCAGCCCGAGAGCCAGAGGCGCGGCAGCGTCGCGGGGTCGAAGGGAAGCGCGGGACGGGCGACGGCGCGCGTGGCGGGGTCGATGTACTGGCGCAGCGTGTCGCCGATCACCGCGGGGTGCTCGTGCAGCTCCTTCTCCATGAAGTGGCGGTAGTTGCCCTTGCCAATGGCGGCGCCGGAGAAGGCGGTGGTCCTGACCGCGCGCGTGGCCGGCACGTCCGCCGCGTCGAAGACCTGGGCGTCGTGGTCGCTGACCACGGCCCAGTCGCCCTCCTCCAGATAGGCGATGCGGCGGGTCAGCGGGGCCAGGGCCAGGGCGTCGGAGCCGACGAACATCTCGCCCTCGCCGTAGCCGATGGCCAGCGGCGCGCCCTGCCGCGCGGCGAGCAGCTTGCGCGGGTGGCCCGCGAAGATTGCGGCCAGGGCGAAGGCGCCGTGGACCCGCTTCAGCGCGCCGGAGAAGGCGGCCTCCGGCTCCTCCCCGCGGGCGAGGAGGTGATCGACGAGGCGGGCGAATGTCTCGGTATCCGTCTCCGTCTCGAACTCCGCGCCCTCGGCCTCCAGCTCGGCGCGCAGCTCGGCGTGGTTCTCGATAATGCCGTTGTGCACGACCGAGACGCGCGTCGTGCCGTGCGGATGGGCGTTGCGCGTGGTCGGCGCGCCGTGCGTGGCCCAGCGCGTGTGGCCGATGCCGGTGATGCCGGGCAGCGGGTCGTGCTCCAGCACATCGGCTAGGTTGCCGAGCTTTCCCTCGGCGCGGCGGCGGTCGATATGGCCGTTCACCAGGGTCGCGATGCCCGCGCTGTCGTAGCCCCGGTATTCCAGGCGGCGCAGCGCCTCCAGCAGGCGCGGCGCGGCGCCCTCCTTGCCGACGACGCCGACGATCCCGCACATCTCAGGGCTTCTCCTTCTTTGCCGCGGGACGCCGCTCCGCGCGGAAGGCGGCGGCGCGGCCCTCCTTCGCCTCCTGCCGGGCGCGGCCGAAGGCCATGGCATCGGGCGCGACATCGGCGGTGATGGTGGAGCCGGCCGCGACGAAGGCGCCGTCCCCCAGGGTGAGCGGCGCGACGAGGGTGGCGTTGGAGCCGATGAACACCCCCTCCCCCACGCGCGTGCGGTGCTTGGCGGAGCCGTCGTAGTTGCAGGTGATGGTGCCGGCGCCGATGTTGCTCCGTGCGCCCACGCTGGCATCGCCGATATAGGAGAGGTGGTTCGCCTTCGCGCCCTCTCCCAGCACGGCGGCCTTCAGCTCCACGAAGTTGCCGACATGCGCGCCCGCGCCGATCTCCGTGCCCGGGCGCAGCCGCGCGAAGGGGCCGATGGTGGCGCCGCGCCGCACGGTGCAGGCCTCCAGGTGGGAGAAGGCGCGGATCTCCACCCCGTCCTCGATCGTCACGCCGGGGGCGATGACCACGTCGGGGCCGATCGTCACGTCCTGGCCGATGACGGTGTCCCAGGAGAGGGTGACGCTCTCCGGGCGGATCAGCGTGGCGCCGCCGGCCATGGCGCGCTCGCGCAACGAGGCCTGCACGGCGGCCTCGGCGGCGGCGAGCTCGATGCGGGAGTTGATGCCGCGGCACTCCGCCTCGTCGGCCTCCACGGCGACGGCCCGGAAGCCCTCGGCGCGGGCGGCGGCGACCGTGTCCGTCAGGTAGTACTCCCCGGCGGCATTGTCGTTCCGCAATGCGCGGAGCCAGGCGAAGAGGCGGGGCGCGGCGGCGCAGATCACGCCCACGTTGCAGAGGGTGATGGCGCGCTCCGCCTCCGTCGCGTCCTTCCACTCCGTCACGCGGACGATGCCGCCATCCTCATGCGGGATCACGCGGCCGTAGCGCGCGGCATCGGCCGGGCGCATGGCGAGCAGGGCGAGGTCCGCCCCTTCCCGCGCGGCAAGGAGCTGGCGCAGCGTGGCGGCAGGGATCAGTGGATTGTCGGCATAGAGGACGGCGACGTCCCCCTCGAACCCCTCTAGCGCGGGCGCGGCCTGGAGGGCGGCGTGGCCCGTGCCCAGGCGCTCCCTCTGCACCACCGTCGCGTGCGGGGCGGCGGCGCGTTCCAGCGCGGGCATGTCCGGGCCGGTGACGACCACGATGCGGTCGAAGGCCTCCTCGCAGGCGGCGATGAGGTGGTTGAGCATCGGGCGCCCCGCGATGGGGTGCATGGCCTTGGGCAGGGAGGATCGCATCCGGGTGCCCAGACCGGCGGCGAGGAGGATGGCGGCCCTTTGCATGGGATGGATAAGCCCCAGCCCGGCCCCCTCCGCAAGGGCCGCCGCGCCTCAAGCTTCGTTGCCGGCTGTAACCCGCGGTGGCATGGGGGCGCGCATGGACCGCATCGCCCTCTTCGACCTCGACGGCACGCTGCTGGACAGCGCGCCCGATATTCACGCCGCGCTGGACCGGCTGATGGCCGCCCATGGCCGCCCCGGCTTCAGCCGGGAGGAGGTGCGGGCCATGATCGGGGACGGGGTGCCGGTGCTGATGGCGCGCGCCTGCGCGGCGCGGACCCTGGCGAACCCGCCCGGGCTCGTGGCCGAGTTCCTGGCGGATTACGAGGCGCATGCGGCGGACGAGACCCGCCCTTTCCCCGGCATCCCCGAGGCCCTGGCGGCGCTGAAGGCTGGGGGCTGGCGGCTCGCGATCTGCACGAACAAGCCGGAGAAGGCCGCGCGGATCATCCTCGACGACCAGGGCCTCTCCTCCCTGCTGGAGGCCGTGGGCGGCGGGGACAGCTTCCCCGTCCGCAAGCCGCATCCCGGCCACCCCCTGGGCATTCTGGCGCGGATGGGGGCGGAGCCCTCCCGCGCCGTGCTGATCGGGGACCACCACAACGACACCCGCGCGGCAAGGGCGGCCGGGATCGCGGCGGTCTTCGCCGCCTGGGGCTATGGCGGGCCGGAGATGGCCGAGGGCGCGCCGGTCGCCGCCGCGCCGGCCGACCTGCCCGGGATGCTTCCGGGGCTGCTGCCCGGCTGAGCCGGTCGCCTCAGTTACTGGCGGAGCGGAGCTGCCCCGGCGGCCCGGCGCTGGCGAGGCGCATGGTGAGCATGCCGAGCCAGCGGCTGGCATGCTCGACCCGCACCGGCACCACGGGCAGCCCCGGCGCCGGCGAGCCGAGCCAAGCCGTGCCCGTCTGGGGCCGCCGCGCGGCCTCGATGTCCTCGCCCTTGCGGTAGCCCGCCATGTAGCGGCCCTCGAAGTTGCAGCGGAGCGCAGTGCCGGACCACTCGTCCCGTGCCGGGGGAAAGCGCTCGTGCCCGCCGGCGCGGGCGGCCATCTCGGTCAGCCGGCGGCCGTCATAGACGCGTACCCCGCCGTTGCAGGTGCCATCCCGCCGCACCTGGCGGACGAGCTGGGCAAGGGCGGAGAGGCTGTCCAATGTGTTGCGCTGCTGCGCCTCGGGGACGGGCTCGCGCTCCTCCTCATTGGGGGGGACCATGACGCGGATTACGGGGGAGCCGTCGGGCCACTCCACCACCGTGCGGCGGGGCTCCCCGCGCCACACGCCCTCGGAGACGTAGCGGCGGGGCCGTGCCCGGTCCCCCTCCCACACCCCCTCGACGCGGGCGAGGTTCTGCCCACTGGCAAAGGCCGAGGCGAGGCCGCGCATGCGGGTGCGGAACTCCACGGAATAGCCGCGGTCGGTGATGTCGAGGGTCGCCTGCAGCTCCATCAGGGTCAGCCCCGCCGCATGGACGGTGTAGGTGGCCGAGACGGGCTGGGCCGCCGCGGGCAGCGCGGGGCCAAGGAGGGCGAGGGCGAGCAGCGCCGTGCGGCCGTGCCGGTAGGGGGTCATGCCATGCCTTGCGTCGCGAACCGGTGAGAGATCGTGTCGCCGCGCGCATTCCGCCAGAGGCCCGCTTGACAGCGGCGGCCCGACGGAGGATATGCCGCGCCACTCCGGGCGCGTAGCTCAGCGGGAGAGCATTCGCTTCACACGCGAAGGGTCACAGGTTCAATCCCTGTCGCGCCCACCACCCCCTCACCGGGGCGATTCCCGACCCGAACTTTCCTTATCCCACACAGGTTGCCCCCCTGCGCGCCATGCAGCCCTTGCCCGCGCGATTCGGCCGGGGAGAGGCGCGCTCCCCCCGGCCGTTCCTCGACGCGGCCCCTTACTGCGGCTGGGCCGGCGCCGCCGGGCGCGGCTCGCGGCGCTCGGCGCGGGCACGGTGCGGTCGCACCTCCTCGCGGCTCAGCGCGTTGTCGCCGTTCGTGTCGCGGGCGCGGAACATTGCCTCGCCGAAGGGGCGCAGCTCGGCCAGCGTCACCTTCCCATCGCGGTCGGCGTCGAGGGCGCGGAAGAAGCCCTGGCCCCGCTCCTCCTTCCCCGCGCCGCGGCCGGCGGGCGGGCCGGAACGGTCGCCGCGGCGGCCCATCTCGGCCCGCGCGTAGTTCCGGAACTCCTCCCAGGTCACGCCGCCGTCCTTGTCGGCATCGGCGACCGCGAAGCGCGCGGAGAGGGCGGCCCAGCCCTCCTCGGCGGTCACGCGCCCGTCCCGGTCGGCATCGGCCTGACGGAAGGGTTGGTCGCCGCCGCGGCGCATCCCCTCCTGCGCCAGGGCCGGCAGGGCGGTGGCGCCGAGCGCGCCGGCCCCGAGAATGATGGCCAGGGCCGAGAGGGCGATCTTGCGGGTTCGTGTCATGCGTCGTCCTCCTTGACGATGGGTGGAAGATGACACCGGACGTGTAACAGACCGAGGCGTCCTGCGTGAGGAAGCGTGACGGCGCCGGGCGGCACGCTTCCGCAGATTTGCGCCCATTGGACTGACCTCTCTTTGCGCCCGCTTATACCAGCCGCCCTAAACTCTGACCTGTGCCCAGGAGCGGCGCGTGATGGTGGCGATCTGGTCGGGCGTGCGCATCAGGGTGGACCAGGCGTGGCAACACGCGTCGACGATGGCGTCGTAGCTGTCCCAGACGCGATGACTGAGCAGGTTCTGGCGCAGGAACTCCCAGATGTTCTCCACTGGGTTCAACTCGGGCGCGTAGCGGGGCAGCGGGAGCAGGCTGATGTTCTCGGGCAGGTGCAGCCTGGGTGAGGTGTGCCAGCCCGCACCGTCGAGCACGACGACGGCGTGAGCGCCCGGGGTCACGCAGCGGCTGATCTCGGCCAGGTGGATGTTCATGGCCTCCACATTGACCTCGGGCAGCACGACAGCGGCCCCGACGGCGCGCTCGGGGCAGACCGCGCCGAAGAGCCAGGCCCAGGTATAGCGGTGGTCACGCACGGCTCGTGGACGTGTGCCTCGCTTGGCCCAGATCCGTGTCAGCGTGCCCTGCTGACCGACACGGTTGGACGCATGCGTCCAACCGTCCATGAACCAAACTTCGGTCGGGGTGCCCGGTGCGACCTCGCCGACAGCCTCCTTCACCCGATCAGCGAAGCCCCCTTAAGAGCCGCCTGCGCGGCAGGGTCGCTCTGCGGGTGCTGTGGCCGGACCGACAAGCGGCGGAAGCGCAGCTTAGCGAGCAGCTTGCCGGCCGTGCGCTCGTGCAGGCTGACCCGGAACTCGCTCCTGATCCGCTCTTGCAGGTCACGACAGCGCCAGCGCACGACCCCGTCGCGCTCCAGGTCCGGTCCTTCCTCGACCCAGCGGGCCACCAGGACCTCCTGCTCACTCGAGAGCCGTGGAGCCGGGCCCGGAGCACGGCGGTTCACCAGCCCGGCAAGCCCCTCGGCGTTGTAGCGATGCACCCAGTCGCGCAGCGTCTGCCGGTCCATGCCGCAGCTCTCGGCCGCCTCCTCGCGGGAGGCCCCTTCCAGCACCAGTGCGATCGCCAGCATCCGGCGTGCCGCATTCGCATCACGGCTGCGGGCCGCTGATCTCCGGAGTTCGGCTGCCGAAAGATCCTGCCGCGTGATCGCCAGCGCCATCTCAGCCTCCCGAACCGACCACCGGGAGGAGCGAATCACACCTATGGCCCTGGCGGGATCACATGCGAGTCAGCGATTAAGGCCGTTGGTATTAGGCGTGTTCCTGAAGAGTGGCCGCCTTCGGCAGTGCCCGTGCGGCAATCCAGGGAACGACTTATGGCGGCCACCATTGATCTCGAGCAGCGCAAGCGCTTCTCGGCCTTCGGCATCACGGAGGAGGACCTCGCGCTGCTGCGCGGCCAGGCCCGCTTCGCGCGCGAGCGGCTGCCCGCCCTGTTGACGGATCTGCACAGCGCCTTCGCGGGCGGCGCGGCGACGGCCGAGATCACCCGCAGCGTGCAGCACGCCGCTGACGGGACCGAGTGCGTGAGCGCGCTGATGGACGGCATCCTCGAGGATGCGGCCGGCACCTCCTCCGTGGCGGGCCAGATCACCGGCACGGCGGAGGAGCTGGCGTCGCAGTCCGGGGCGCTCGGCCGGGCGGTCGAGGACTTCCTCCTGAAGGTCCGGGCGGCCTGAGGGGGGCGCCCAGCTCCCCTAACCCCGCTGCGGCGTGCCGGGCTCGCCCAGGTCCCACCAGAGGCCGGCGAAGGCGGTCAGCCCCTCGCGCAGCATGGCGGGGATGACGTGCTCGTCCGGCCCGTGCTGCTTGCAGCCGTTGTAGGAGTGCGGAACCCAGACGAGCGGCGTGCCGAGCAGGTCCACGAAGACGTCGCCCGGCAGCCCTCCCGAGGCGTTGGGCGTGACCTGCACGCGCGTGCCGAGGGAGCGCTCCATGCTCGCCTTCGTCCAGAGCACCCAGGGGTTGTCCGGCGCCGTGCGGCTGGCGGGCATGCGGATGCCGGCCCGCTCGATGGCCACCTTCTGCAGCCCGTGGGCGTCGAGACGGGCGCGAAGGGCGGACTCGAACTTCGACGGGTCCGAATCCCCGGTGTAGCGGATCTGGCAGGCAGCGCGGGCCTCCGGGGCCACGGCGTTCACCGGCGCCTCGGGCCGGCCGGAGGTCATGGCGAGCACGATGAAGGAGGCCCAGCCGTAGATCTTCTCGGCCGGGGTCAGGCCGGGCTCGCCCCAGCCCTCGTCGATCGTGGCCGCGCCCTCCCCACCGCCCACGGGGCAGCCCTCCAGCGCGGCGCGGATGCTGGCGGGCACGGTCTCGCCGGGCAGCCAGTCGCGGACGAGAATCCTGCCGTTCCGGTCCGCGATGGTGGCGACCGCGTGGGAGAGAAAGATGGCCGGGTCGGTCGTCAGCCCGCCCCAGTGGCCGGAATGCACGCCGCCCGCGCGCAGCTTGACCACGAGGTCGAACATGTAGCTGCCGCGCGAGCCCGCCGCGATGGTCGGCAGGCCCGGCTCCACCCGCGGCCCGTCGGAGGCGATGAGGGCGTCGGCGGCCAGTTCCTCGCGATGCGCCTCGACGAAGGCGCGCAGCCCGCGCGAGCCCAGTTCCTCCGACATCTCCAGCACGAGCTTCACATTCGCGCCCAGCCGGCCGCCGCGCTCGGCGAGCACCGCCTCCAGCGCGGCGAGATTGACGATGTGCTGGCCCTTGTTGTCCGCCGTGCCGCGCCCGTACCAGAGCCCGTCCCGCTCGGTGATCCCCCAGGGCTTTAGCCCGGGGGCCCAGGCCTCCTCCATTCCGAGCACCGTGTCCCCATGGCCGTAGAGCAGCGCCGTGGGGAGGGAGGGATCCTCGATCCGGCTGGCGACGAGAATGGGGCCGCAGCCCGCCTCGGGGTTCGGGTGGATGCTCGATTCGAAGCCGAGCCGAGCGATCCAGGGAGCAATGCCCTCCTCCAGGTAGCGGCGGAGATCCCCGGCATGGGCAGGCGACTGCGAGGTGGAGGGAATGGCAACCAGCGCGGCCATCCGCTCGCGGAAGGCGCCGCTGTCGAACTCCGCCTGGGCGCGGGCGATGGCGGCCTCGCGGCTGGAACCGGCTGTGCTGGACATGGGCGGCGCCCCTCTCTCGCTGTGCAGCGCGGGAATAGGGCGGATCGGCGCCGGTGGGGAGGGCGGGCCCCTCCCCGCCAGTGGTTCAGCGCGTCCGGGCCGGCGCGGAGCTGTCCCCCTTCGACCCCGCGACTGCGCCGCCGAGCAGCGCGCCGGTGATGGCGAGAAGAGGATAGCCGAGGACCGGGGCCGCAAGGCCGGTCCCCGTATCGGGCAGCAGCACGGGGCCGGGCGTGCTGGCGCGCGCGGCACGGGGCGGGATGGGCGCGCCGGTCCCCGTGCCGGTCGGGCGGGCGGCGAGGCGTGGGGCGCTGCGGGATCGGATGATCACCCCGCCCTCGGCGGGAACGGTGATGCTGCGGATCCCGCCCTGCGCCAGGACGGGCGCCGGGGCGGAAAGGAGCGCAGGCACAGCGAGGGCGAGCGCCCTGAGCGCCGGGATCGCGGGCCTGCGCCTTACAAGACTCTCTCCTGCTCTATTGGCGGGTATGCCGGTGGAAGCACCACGACCCCTCGTTTAACAACCCTGGCGCCCCCCATCACAATGCTGTCAACAGCTCTAACGCCGGCCGAGAAGGTTGCGGGCGATGATGACCCGCATGATCTCGTTCGTGCCCTCAAGGATGCGGTGGACGCGGAGGTCCCGGACCAGCTTCTCCACCCCGTAGTCGTGCAGGTAGCCGTAGCCGCCGAGGAGCTGCAGCGCCTCGTCGGCCACGCGGTGCCCGGTGTCGCTCGCGAAGCGCTTGGCCATGGCGCAGAAGGAGCCGGCATCGGGAGCCTTGCTGTCCAGCTTCGCGCAGGCGCGCCAGAGGAGCGAGCGGGCGGCCTCCAACTCGGTGGCCATGTCGGCGAGGCGGAACTGGGTGGCCTGGAAGTCCGACAGCGCCTTCCCGAAGGCCCGGCGCTCCCGGACATAGTCCAGCGCGATGTCGAGCGCCCGCTGCGCCCCGCCGATGGAGCAGGCCGCGATGTTCAGCCGCCCGCCGTCGAGCCCGGCCATGGCCATGCGGAAGCCCTGCCCCTCCTCGCCCAGGAGAGCGTCGGCGGAGACGCGGGCGTCCTGGAAGTCCATTGTGCGGGTAGGCTGGGCGTTCCAGCCCATCTTCTTCTCGTTTGCGCCGAAGGAGAGGCCGGGTGTGTCCTTCGGCACGAGCAGGGCGGAGATGCCGTCCGGCCCCTCCCCGCCCGTGCGCGCCATGGTGAGGTAGAGGTCCGAGCTGCCGGCGCCCGAGATGAACTGCTTGGAGCCGTTCAGCACATAGCCCTGGTTGTCCCGCGTCGCCCGCGTCCGCAGCGCCGCCGCGTCGCTGCCCGACCCCGGCTCGGTCAGGCAGTAGGAGGCCAGGCGCTCCATGGTGACGAGGGAGGGAAGCTGCTCGGCCCGCTGGGCGTCGCTGCCCCAGCGGTCGATCATCCAGGCAACCATGTTGTGGATGGAGAGGAAGGCGGAGGTGGTCGGGCAGCCCGTGGCCAGGGCCTCGAAGACCACGGCGGCGTCGAGCCGCGTCAGCCCTGCCCCGCCCGATTCCTCCCGCACGTAGAGCGCGGCCATGCCGAGGGAAGCGGCCTGGCGCATCTCCGCCACGGGGAAGTGGCACGTCGCGTCCCATTTCAGGGCGCGGGGGGCTAGCACGTCGCGCGCGAAGTCCTGCGCCACCTCGCGAAGCGCGCGGGTGTCCTCGGGCAGGTCGAAGGCGCTATCCAGGGGCATGGTAACGTTTCCTCGTTTGCGTCATTGGGCCGCGTCCGCGGTGCGCCGTCCAGTTCTCCTTCTGGCGGCGGCGCTGCTCCTCCCGCCGCCTGCCCGCGCGGCCGCGCCGCTGACGGAGGAGACCGCGGCAGCCATGGGCAGCTTCATGCAGATCTGCGCGCGCCTGCTCACGGACGGGGAGAGCCTTGCCGCCGCGCGGGAGGCCGGCTTCACGCCGCTTCCCGCGGATCGCGCGGCGCCGCTGCTGCGGGGCGCGCAGGGAGAGGTGCTGGCGGCGCGAGGCGCCTCCACCGGGGCGCTCGTGCTCATCCTCCTCACCCGCCCCCTCGCCTGCTCCATGCGGTTGCAGCGCATGGATGTGGAGACGGCGGAGGCGCTGTTCGTGCGGCTGGCCGAGGGCGTGGCGCGGCCGGGGCTGAGGGTCACGCGCGCCTTCGACGGGGAGGTGCCCGTGCCCGGTGCGCGGCCGGCGCGGCAGATCACCTACCGCCTCTCCACCGGCCAGCCGCGGCGCCCGGACTTTGCCCTCGCCTTCACCGGCGATGCGGACCCGGCGGCGGGGACGCAAGGCGTGCTGACCCTCGGCACCACCGCGCCGCGCGGGCGCTGAGCTACTCCCCCGTGGCGAGGACGGCGGTCTCTCCCGCCACCATCTCCGGCAGGTCGTAGGCCATGTCGCCCAGCCGCTCCCGCATGATGGCGAGCACGGCATCATGGGTGCGCAGCGCGTCCTCCCGCGTGTCGAAGAGGGTGACGGAGACGGCGCGATCCGGCTCCGCCTCGTCGCGGAAGGAGTAGAAGCCGCGGAAGCCCTGCGCGCCCTCGATGGCCGGCAGGGTCTTCTTGCTGACGATGGAGTGCATTGTCTCGGTCTGGCCGGGCAGGCCGTGATAGGTGCGGATAACGGCGAAGAGCGGGCGGTGGCGGTCCCGCTGCTGCTCCTTCGGCGCCTCAACGTCGTGGAACACGGCCTCGCCGCCGACGGTCTCCGTCTCGCTGACGAGGTCGCGCATCCCCTCCCCGGCCCATTCGCGGAGCCGGCCCATCGCCTCGTCCGCGCTTTCCCGGCTCTCGAAAATGCCGATGGAGTGAAAGGCGTCGCCCGCCTCGGAGGCGAAGGCGCAGTATCCCTTGAAGCCCGGCCGTCCCTGGAGCAGCGGCACGACGTGGTCCCGCACGAGCTGCACAACCTCATCCACGGGGCCGGCCAGGCGGGCCGTCTCGATCTCGACATACATGCGGGGCGCCCTCCTCGCGGAGGGGATACCGGCCAACCCGGCCCCACCCGCGCCGGGTTGCAACGCGCGGAGCGGCGGATCGTCCGTCCCCTGGCCTCATTCCGCCGCCACGGTGATGCCCGCCGCCCCGGTGGTGCGCGCGGCCATGGCGGGCACGGGCGCGTCCAGCCGCGCGGCGATGGTGGCGAGGCGCGGGCGGGTGCGGGCGATGCTCGCCTCCTTCACCGGGCCGAAGCCGCGGATGCCGCCCCAGGCCTCGACCCACTCGCGCAGGGTGTCGCGGTTCGCGTCATTCAACCGGGGGAGCATTCCCTCCAGCCCCTCGCGGAACTCGCGGATGAGGGCGCGCTCCGTGCGGCGCTCCTCCGTGCGGCCGAAGGGGTCCAGCGCCGTGCCGCGCAGCACCTTGCCGTGGCGCAGCAGGGACATGGCGCGGAGCATCCAGGGCCCGAAGGCGCGCTTGGCCGGGCGGCCCGTGGCCGGATCGGTGCGGGAGAGGACGGGCGGGGCGAGGTGCAGCACCTTCCGCCTAGTGCCCGTGAAGTCCCGGTTCAGCGAGGCCTGCCAGGCAGCATCGGCGTGCAGCCGCGCCACCTCGTACTCGTCCTTGTAGGCCATGAGGCGGTGAAGCTGCACGGCGACGGCCCGCGCCACCGCCTCGTCCACCCCCGGCGCCGCGCGGAGGCGCGTGACGAAGCCGGCATAGTCCCGGGCATATGCGGCGTTCTGATAGGCCGTGAGGTCCGCCACGCGCCGGGCGATGAGGGTTTCCAGCGTCTCCGGCGCGGCGGGCTCAGCGGGGGCCTCCAGCGCGGCGGCGCGGCCGAGGGCGAAGGCCCGCCGGTTCCGCTCCACCGCCGTGCCGTTCAGTTCCAGCGCGTGGTCGATCGCGGCGAAGGAGAGCGGCACTAGCCCGCGCTGGAAGGCCACGCCCAGGAGATAGACGTTGAGGAAGATGGCGTCGCCCAGCGCCTCCTCCACACGATGCGCGGCGGGCAGCGCCACCAGCTCGCGCGAGACGGCGCGCAGGTTTTCGAGGATCTCACCGCCCTCCGCGCGCGGCGTGCCCAGGAGGAAGCCGGCGGTGGCCGCGATCTCGGCATTCACCACCCCCGCCGTGCGCTCCTTGGAGAGCAGCGGGCGGACGGCGGGGCCATGCGCGCCGATGGCGTCGGCGGCGACCAGCAGGTCCGCCTGCCCCGCGCCGATGCGCGGCCCGGCGAGCGTCTCCGGTGCCGCGCCCTCCGCCCCGATGCGGATCTGCGCCTGCACCCCGCCGCCTTTCTGGGCGAGGCCGAGCTGGTCCATGGTGCGGACGGGGCGCCCGTCGACATGCGCCGCGGTGGCGAGGATGGCCGAGAGCGCCGTCACGCCCTGCCCGCCGATGCCGGCGAGCACGATGTTCCAGGCCTCCCCGCGCAAAGAGGGAAGCACGGGCTCGATCAGCTCCGCGGACGCGGCGGCGGCCTCGGGATGCGCCGCGACCTCCGCGCCCTCCAGCGTGACGAAGGAGGGGCAGAAGCCCTTGAGGCAGGAGAAGTCCTGGTTGCAGGCGCTCTGGTCCACCTGCCGCTTCTGGCCGAACTCCGTCGCCACGGGCTGCACGGCGAGGCAGTTGGACTGCACGCCGCAATCGCCGCAATCCTCACAGACGCGGGGATTGATGACGACGCGCCGGCCCGCCTTCGCCGCGGTGCCGCGCTTGCGATGGCGGCGCCGCTCGGTGGCGCATTCCTGGTCGTAGATGAGGATCGTCACGCCCGGCGTCTCGCGCAGGGCCTTCTGCACGTTCTCCAGCTCGTCTCGGTGATGGAAGGCGACGCCGCGCGGCATGGTGGGGTCGCCCTGGTGGCGATCGGGATCGTCGGAGACGACGGTGACGGAGGCGACGCCCTCGGCCGCCATCTGGGCCGCGATGCGGGGCACGGTCATCTCGGCCTCCGGCGTCTGGCCGCCCGTCATGGCGACCGCGCCGTTCACCAGGATTTTGTAGGTGATGTTCGCCTTGGCTGCGACGGCGGCGCGCACGGCAAGGCTTCCCGAGTGCGAGTAGGTGCCGTCGCCGAGATTGGCGAAGACGTGGGGCGATCTCACGAAAGCCATCTGGCCGAGCCAGGGCGTCCCCTCTCCGCCCATTTGGGTGAAGACCTCGGTGGAGCGGTCCATCCAGGTCGCCATGTAGTGGCAGCCGATGCCCGCCATGGCGCGGCTGCCCTCCGGCACCTTCGTCGATGAGTTGTGCGGGCAGCCCGGGCAGAACCAGGGCTGGCGCAGGGCGATGGGCGCGCTCGCCGCGCCGGCCAGGGCGGTGAGCGCGGCCAGCCTCGCGGCCATGCTCTCCGGCCGCCCCTCCCGCGGCAGGCGCGCGTCCAGCGCGCGCGCGATGGAGGCGGCGTCGAGTTCCGACAACTCGGAGAGCAGCGGCGCGCCGTCGGCATTGCGCTTGCCGGTGATGCGGGGCGCGCCGGGCGTGCCGTAGAGCGCGTCACGGAGCTGGGCTTCCAGGAAGGAGCGGCGGTCCTCCACCACCAGCACCTCCTCCAGCCCTCCGGCGAAGGCGCGCGCGGCCTCAGCATCCAGCGGCCAGGCGAGGCCGACCTTCCAGATCCGCAGGCCGAGGAGGCGCGCCGCCGTGTCGTCGATGCCGAGGTCGAGCATTGCCTGGCGTAGATTGGCGTAGGCCTTGCCGCGCGCCGCGATGCCGAAGCGCGGACGGAGGGAGTCCAGCACCACGCGGTCCAGCCCGTTCGCGCGGGCGAAGGCGATGGCGGCGGGCAGGCGCGTCAGGCGCAGCCGGCGCTCCTGGGCGAGCACGACGTCGCGCAGGCGAATGTGGCGGCCGTCCTCCCCCTCGAAGTCGCCCTCAGGAATGATCGGGCGCCAGGATGGGTCGATGCGGAAGCTCGCGCTGGCGTCCATCGTGTCCGCCACGCATTTCATCCCGGCCCAGGTGCCCGCGAAGCGCGAGAGGGCGAGGCTCTTCAGCCCGAACTCCAGCACCTCGTTCACCCCGGCGGGGTCGAGGAAGGGGATCTCCAGGTCCATGAAGGCGTGGTCGGAGGCGTTGGCGACGGTGGAAGACTTGGCCGAGGGATCATCCCCCGCGAGCGCCAGCACGCCGCCCAGCGGCGCGGTGCCGGCCATGTTCGCGTGGCGCAGCGCGTCCCCGCTGCGGTCCACCCCCGGGCCTTTGCCGTACCAGATGGCGAAGACGCCCTCCTTCGTGCCGTCCCCGAAGAGCCCGGCCTGCTGGCTGCCCCAGGCAGCGGTGGCGGCGAGATCCTCGTTCAGCCCGGGCTGGAAGACGACGCCCGCATCCAGCAGCCGCTTCGACTGCTTCTGGAGTTCCTTGTCATAGGTGCCGAGCGGGCTGCCCCGGTATCCCGTGACGAAGCCCGCCGTGTCGTGGCCGGCGGCGCGGTCCAGCGCCCGTTGCTCCAGCGGCAGCCGTACCAGCGCCTGGATGCCCGTCATCAATACGGGGTCGGGGCCGGACTCCCACCGGTCCTCCAGACGCATCGTCGCGCGCTGCACGCTTCCCATGGACCACTCCCGGACGGGCCCTGCGTGGGGCTCGTTCTCTTCTTCCGATTGAAGCAGGATAGGCGGGAAAGGCCGGCGTTTCTTTCCGTTTTTCATGGTGCGCCGCCGAAGAGGCGGAAGAAGATTCCGTCTGAAGGAGGAAACATGGACGCCACGGACCGCCGCATCCTGCGCGCGCTGTCCCGCAAGGGGCGGCTCTCCAATGCCGAGCTGGCCGAGGAAGTAGGCCTCTCCCCTTCCCCTTGCTGGACCCGGGTGAAGAGGCTGGAAGCCTCGGGCGTCATCAGGGGCTACTCGGCCCTGCTGGACCAGGCGGCGCTCGGCCTGCCCGACACGGTGTTCCTGGAGGTGATGATGGAGAAGCACGACGAGGGCGCGCTCCGTCTCTTCGAGGAGGCCGTGCACGGCATTCCCGAGATCCTCGAATGCCACCTCGTCACCGGCGAGTACGACTACATCATCAAGGCAGCCGTCGGCGGCACGGCGGGCTACGAGAACCTTCTGCGACAGAAGATCTACCGCCTGCCCGGCGTGCGCCACACGCGCAGCGCCTTCACCCTGCGCTGCCTTAAGCGGGAGATCTCGGTCGTGCCGTAAGTGCCTGCGTCAGAGCAACTCCACGCTGATCGTCGTGGCGGTGCGGACCGGCTCCACATAGGGCTGCAATTCACCGATCGCGAGCGCCATCCCGAGATAGGAGACCGCGCCGCTGACGACGACGCCCATGGAGTGGGCCAGTTCCGCGGCCGTGGCCGGACGCTCCAGCGCCGCCTCGTAATGCCCGGCGACCCAGGCCCGAGATGATGACCGTGCGCGGCTTCGCCTAGTCGGCAGGCTGGATGACGAAGGTGACTGTCTTGGTCAGGGTTCCCGTCGCGCTGCGGGCGAGGTTGAGGTCCTCGCCCGCCGTGATCGTCACCGTCACGGCCGCGGTGGGGAGGTAGGAGAGGCTGACGGAGAAGCTGTCGGTCGCCCCACCCTCGGCCACGGCCGCGTCGTTGCCCGTCTGCGCGATGACGATGGCGGCGGGCTGGGCGGCGGCGAGGCCGGGGGAGAAGCCGGCGGCGAGGTCGATGTCGTCGAGCCCGTGCCGCTCCCCGTATCTGTCCCGGTCGAGGGCGGCGAGGTGGCTGGAGGCGAGGTTGCAGGGGGAACGTGGCTGGCGGCGAGGTCACCGGCCCATCCTCGTTCGTGACGTTGAGAACCGTCACGGGAAGGCTGAAGGCCGCCTCGTTCAGCCCGTCCGAGACGCCGATCAGCACCTCGCGCACTGTGCCGCCAAGCCGGAGCAGGTCCACCCCGTCCCGAAGCCGTAGCGTCCTGCCCACGATGTCGAAGAGGGCCGAATCCGGCTAGAGGACGCGGTATTCCAGCCGCGCGGCGATGCTGTCGGGGTCGTCGGCGACGAGGTCGCCGATCATGGCGCCGATATCCGTCTTGAGGACCGCCCCGCCACTGCTGAAGCGCAGGTTGGCGGGCGGCATGTCGTCCACGCCGAGCAGCGTAACGTTCCACGATCCCTCGACCGCCTGCCAGGTGCCGCCGGCCAGCACGGAGAGGTCGAAGCCCAGCACGGGATCTGCCCCGGGGGCATAGGCCTCGCGATCCAGCGCCCCGACGGGCGTAACGATGACGCGGCCCGCGCCGTCGAGCGAGGCCTGGAACACCGAGGCGCCCGCCCCGGTAACGGCAACATTCGTCACCCCCGAAACCCCGGACGGGGACAGAGTGGCGGACCAGTCTCCGGCCCGGTTGTTCTCCAGGATGGTGGCGGGCATCGTGCCCGCGGCTACGATGGGCATCGCCGGCTCCACTCGCGTCGTCCTTGACGCTGTGGGGAGTTGGACAAGTGGATTGAGTCAGGGCTAATCCAGCCTGGCGCCCTGGAAGGGGCTGCCCCGCGTCAGGCGGCGGCGGCACCCGGCTCGGCCGAATCGATCAGCTCGCGCATCAGGCGTGCCCAGCGGGGCGCAGTGCCAAGAAGCCCGTCCAGGACGCGGACCGGCATGGCTTCGGCATATTCCAGGGCGGTCACGGCGCGGGGATCCCAGCCGGAGGCGAGGGTGTCCACCAGATGCTCGCCTGGCTGGCCGCCGACCAGGGCCCGCACGCGCCGCGCCGCCACGAGGATGCGCGCCGCCGCCTCGTGGCGAAGCTGCTCGGCCAAGTTGTCGTTGGCGATATCGGCCAGGGTCTCCAGCGCGGGATCCCGCATCACGCGATCGGGCATCGTCTCACCTCACTCGGGTTTCTTGGGGATAGAGTCTCTTTCTTGCCGGGCCCGGTTAACCCGGGCTGACCTTCCGGCACGGATCGCGCGAGGGCGGCAGGGCACCGCCGAGACGCGCGCCGGATTCGGAACGACAAGTCTGGGAACGCTCTACCCCGTCGCCCGTTGCGGCTGGTGCGCTATATGGCGGGCCATGACCCGCGCCCTTCGCATCGCCGCCGTCCTCCTCATCCTCGCCCTCGGGGCCATGTGGGGAGCCGCGCTCATCGTTCGCCAGCCCGGGGAGGGGCTGGGCGCGGCCTTCGCCCGGCTGCTCGGCAACGCGCCGCCGCCGAGCGCAGGTGGGGTGGCGCTCCCGGCCGGGGTGGCCATCGGCGGCCCGTTCTCCCTCGTGGACGGCGACGGCCGGCCGGTGACGGAGGCGGACCTGCGCGGCCGGCTCGCCCTCGTCTTCTTCGGCTTCACCTTCTGCCCCGATGTCTGCCCGACCGAGCTCCAGGCCATCGGCCAGGCCATGGACCTCCTCGGCCCGCGGGCGGAGGCGGTGCGGCCCGTCTTCGTCAGCGTCGATCCCGAGCGGGACACGCCGGCGCGGGTGAAGGACTACGTCGCCCTCTTCCATCCCTCCATCACCGGCCTGACCGGCACCCCTGCGCAGGTCTCAGCGGCGGCCCGCGCCTTCCGGGTCTATTATGCCAAAGTCACGCCGCCCGGCGCGTCGGACTACCTGATGGACCACTCGGCCTTCATCTACCTTCTCGGCCGGGATGGAGCGCTGAAGGCGTTGTTCCGCCCGGGGGCGACGCCGGAGGAAATGGCCACCACGATCCGGGCGAATCTGGGCTAGTTCCGGCCCGGGCCGGCCCGGGAAGCGGAGGGGTCGGCCCTGCCCCGCGCGCGGCGCGGTTGCGTCGGCGGGGCGGTTTGCGGCAATCCTCGGCCGCCATGCCCGATGCCCTCCCCTCCCCCTCCGCGCCCACGGGCCCGATCTCCCTCGCCAAGGAGAAGATCCGCATTCTGCTGTTGGAAGGCATCTCCGACAGCGCGGTGGCGACGCTGGAGGCGGCCGGCTACACGAATATCCGGCGCGAGAAGAAGGCGCTGGACGAGGACGCGCTGCGCGAGGCCATCAAGGGCGTCCACCTCCTGGGCATCCGCTCCCGCACGCGGGTGACTAAGGCGGTGCTGGAGGAGGCGGACCGGCTGATCGCCGTCGGCTGCTTCTGCATCGGGACGGACCAGGTGGACCTGGCCGAGGCGCGGCGCCGCGGCATCCCCGTCTTCAACGCGCCCTTCTCCAACACGCGCTCGGTGGCCGAGCTGGTGATGGGCGAGATCGTGATGCTGCTGCGCGGCATCCCCGGCCGCTCCAACGCAGCCCATACCGGCGTGTGGGACAAGTCCGCGGCCGACAGCCGCGAGGTCCGGGGCAAGACGCTCGGCATCGTCGGCTACGGCAATATCGGCGCGCAGGTTTCGGTGCTGGCCGAGGCCTTCGGCATGCGCGTGACCTATTACGATGTGATCCCGAAGCTGCCGCACGGCAACGCCCTCTCCATGCCCTCGCTCCGGGCGCTGCTGCAGGGGTCCGACGTGGTGACGCTGCACGTGCCCGAGACACCCGCGACGCATAACCTTATCGGGGCCGACGAGATCGCGCTGATGAAGCCGGGCGCCGTGCTCATCAACAACGCCCGCGGCCGCGTGCTGGACCTCGGGGCGCTGAGGGAGGCGATGGAATCCGGCCATCTCAGCGGCGCGGCTGTGGATGTGTTCCCAGAGGAGCCGGAGAAGAACACAGATCCCTTCGTCTCCACGCTACAGGGCCTGCGCAACGTCATCCTCACCCCGCATATCGGCGGCAGCACGGTCGAGGCGCAGTCGCGCATCGGCGAGGAGACCGGGCGCAAGCTCTCCGACTATTCCGACACGGGCGCGACGCTTGGCGCGGTGAACTTCCCCGAGGCCGTGCTGCCCGCCCGCCCGCGCGGCGCGCGCTTCCTGCACGTCCACGGCAACCACCCAGGCACGCTGGCCGCGATCAACGAGCTGTTCACGCGGCACGGCGCGAACATCGCCGGCCAGTACCTCCAGACCGATGCGGAGATCGGCTATGTCGTAGTGGATGCGGAAGGGCTGCGGGACGCGCAGGCCGTGCTTGAGGAGCTTCGGGCCCTGCCCGGCACGGTGCGGGCGCGCCTCCTCTACGAGCGGAGCTGAAGCGCGCCGGCCCATGAAGCCGGCACCATGAAAAAGGGGGCGCCGGCCATGGCCAGCGCCCCCTTCCTTTTGCCGGGTCGGACGGCCGCTAGTTGCGACGCCCGCCCCCCTCTTCGCGCAGCCGCAGCGGCACGAAGCGCTGGCCTTGCTGGCCCTCGACGAGCAGCAGCGCGCTGGCGCGGTTCTGCCGACGCAGCGCCTCCAGTCGGGACTGCACCTCCTGCGGCGTGTTCACACGCTCCTGCTGGACCTCCACGATCACGTCGCCCGCGCGCAGGTCGCGCTCGGCGGCCGGGCCGTTCCCATCGACCTCAGTGATGAGCACGCCGCGCTGCTCCGGGCGGAGGCTGTAGCGCTCGCGGGCCTCCGGGGTGATCGGCCCGACCTTCAGGCCGAGGCCCTGCAGCTCCACCACCTGGCTGCGCGGCGCGGAGGGCTGGCCGCCGGTGCGCGCCTGCGCCTCCGCCTGGTCGGCGGGCAGCTCGGCGACGGTAACGTTGAGCGTCTCCTCGCGGCCATCGCGCCAGACGGTCACGGGCGCCTCGGTGCCCACGCGCGTCTCGGCGACAATGCGCGGCAGGTTCCGCATCTCGCGGACTTCCTGGTTGTTGAAGCGCAGGATCACGTCGCCGTTGCGGACGCCGCCCTTGGCGGCGGGGCCGTCCTCCTGCGCGCGGGCGACGAGGGCGCCGCGGGCACCGCCGCGTAGGCCGAGGCTCTCCGCGATCTCGTCCGTCACTTGCTGGATGTTCACGCCGAGCCAGCCGCGCCGCACCCGCCCGCCATCGCGCAGCTGCGCCACGATCCCGCGCGCGAGGTTGGAGGGGATCGCGAAGCCGATGCCGATTGAGCCGCCGGAGGGCGAGTAGATCGCGGTGTTGATGCCGACCACCTTGCCCGCCATGTCGAAGAGCGGACCGCCGGAATTGCCGCGGTTGATGGCGGCGTCCGTCTGGATGAAGTCGTCGTAGAGCCCCTGGCGGATGTCGCGCGAGCGGGCGGAGATGATGCCGGCCGAGACGGAGGATGCGAGGCCGAAGGGGTTGCCGATCGCCAGCACCCAATCGCCAACCTGCGCGTCGTCCGAGTTGCCGAAATCGACGGCGGTGAGCTGCCGGTCCGTCCTGATGCGGAGCAGCGCGATGTCGGTGCGCGGATCCGTGCCGACAAGATCGGCGGGCAGGGTGGTGTTGTCGTTCAGGACGACGTTGATCTCCGTCCCGCCCTCGACGACGTGGTTGTTCGTTACCACCAGCTTCTCGCCGGCATCGATGATGAAGCCGGAGCCGAGGGAGGTGCCGCGGCGCTGCTGCGGGCTGGGGCCGGGCCGGCCGCCAGGGCCACCCGGGCCGGGCGGGCGGTTGCGCTCGAGGAAGTCGCGGAAGAACTCCTCAAAGGGGCTGCCGGGCGGCGCCTGCGGGGCGTCCGGCGCGTCGGGGCGCTGGGCGTTGCGCGCGGCGGGGCTGGTGCTGACCTGCACGCTCACCACGGCGGGGAGGAGCTGGGTGGCGAGCGGCCGGAAAGAGGTCGGCGCGTCCCGCATCGGGGTCTGGGCGAGGGCAGGCGCGAGCGGCGCCGCAGCGAGTGCCGCGATAAGGGCGAGGGTGGTCGCGATCGGGGGGCGGGAGCGCAAGAGGGTTATCCCTTCGGGCATCGTGTGGCCGGGACGCGGGACCGGAGGCACGGGGCCGCGCCGGATGGCGTCTGCCCGCAGATTGGACCAATCCGGCCGGGGCGAAAGGCCCCGCCTGTTACAAAGGGCGACGGGGCCGATCACGGCTGGGTGGGGAAACGGAAACGGCCCGCCCCCGTGAGGGAGCGGGCCGCGGCCGTTCGGCGGGGCATCCGTTCAGCGATTGCTGCCCGGAAGCTCACGGAAGAAGCGGAAGAACTCGCTCTCGGGGGAGAGGAGGAGGCGGGTCTCGCCGCCCTCCGAGAAGGCCTCGCGATAGGCCTGCATGCTGCGCCAGAAGCCGAAGAACTCGGGGTCGCGCTGGAAGGCGTCCGCGAAGGTGCGGATGGCCTCCTGCTCACCCTGGCCGCGCAGGATGTCGGCCTGCGCGGTCGCCTCGGCCAGCAGCACGGTGCGGTCTCGGTCGGCCGCGGCGCGGATGCGGGCGCCCTGCTCCGCGCCCTCGGCCCGTTGCTCGCGGGCCACGCGCTCGCGCTCGGACTGCATGCGCGAGAGGATGGCCTGCGTGTTCTCCTCCGGCAGGTCCGCGCGGCGGATGCGCACATCCTCCACGGCGATGCCGAAGCTCCGGGCCTCGCGATTCACCTGGTCGCGAATCTCGTTCATGATCTGCAGGCGGCGGGCGGAGAGCACGTTGAGAAGCGCTTCGTTACCGAGGACGCGCCGCAGCGACGAGGAGACGATGGAGGCGAGGCGGCCGCGGATGCCGTTCTCGGCCACGCCCACGGTCTGGAAGAAGAGCAGCGGGTCGATGATGCGGAAGCGGGTGAAGCTATCCACGATCAGCCGGCGCTGGTCGTTCAGGATCACCTCCTCGCCCGGCGCCTCGTAGTCGAGCAGGCGGCGGTCCAGCGCGATTACGCTCTGGATGAACGGGATCTTCGCGTGCAGCCCGGGTTCCTGGATCACGCGCTTGGGCTCGCCGAACTGCGTGATGAGCACCTGCTGCGTCTGGTGCACGGTGAAGAGCGAGGAGGCGGCCGTGACGATCACGACCGCGGCCGCGATGGCGGCGAGGGTGAGGCGGTTCATCGGGCGGTCCCCTGCGGCACCTGTCGCGGCGCCTGGGTGGCGGCGGCACCGGCCGCGGGCGCCGCGGGGTTGCGCACCGGCGGCTGGGGCGCACGGCCGGAGTCGAGGTTCAGCAGGGGCACGAGGCCCTGCAGGCGGTCGTCCACGATGATCTTCGGGTTCCGGCGGAGGATCTCCTCCATCGTCTCCAGGTAGATCCGGCGCATCGTGACGTCCTGCGCCACTTGGTAGGAGGAGAGGACGGAGATGAAGCGCCCCGCCTCGCCGCGGGCGCGGGCGATCTGGCTGTCCTTCTGGCCTTGCGCCTCCTGTACCATCCGCTCCGCCTCGCCGCGCGCGCGTGGGATGATGTCGTTACGGTAGGCCTCGGCCTCGTTGCGGGCGCGCTCGCGGTCGGCGGCGGCGCGCTGGACGTCGCGGAAAGCCTCGATGACCGCATTCGGCGGATCGACCTTCTGGAGCTGGACCTGGGTGATCTCCACCCCTGCCTTGTACTGGTCGAGCACCGCCTGGGTGCCGAGGCGGACCTGCTGCTCGATCTGGGCGCGCGCTTCGGTCAGTGCGGGCTGGATCGGGGTGCGGCCGATCACCTCGCGCATCATGCTCTCGGCGGCGGACTTCACGGTGACGTCGGGGTTGCGCGTGTTGAACAGGTACTCGCCGGCGTCGCGTATGCGCCAGAACACGGCGAAGTCGATGTCGATGATGTTCTCGTCGCCCGTTAGCATCATGCTCTCCTCCAGCACGTCGCGGCTAGGGGTGGGGCGCTGGGCGATGGCGCCCGAATCGACGGCGCTGCGGAAGCCGACATCGACGCGGTTGATGCGCGTCACGCGCGGCGTCGTCACGCTCTCGACGGGCCAGGGGATGCGGTAGTTCAGGCCGGGCGGGGTGGTGCGGTTGAAGGCGCCGAAGCGCATGACCACGCCCTGCTCGTCCGGCTGGACGCGGTAGAAGCCCGAGGCGCCCCAAGCCGCGAGGGCGAGAACGGCGAGCACCGCCAGCCCCTTGCCGCCCGAGCCGCCCGTGCTGCCGGCGCGGCGGGGTAGCCAGCGGCGCACCGCCTCCTGCGCCTGGCGGATTGCATCGTCGAGATCAGGACCACGGCCGCCGCCACTCCCGCCCGGGGGCGGGGTTCCCCAGGGGCCTTGCGGACGGTTGCCGCCTCCGGGCGATCCCCAGGGGCTCGGTCCGCCGCTGCTGTTCCACGGCATGGGCCGTTCACTCTCCCTCAATGTCGGGGCGCCCCCTTCCGCTTGCGCGGGCCGGGGGCCGCCCATATGGCATTCGCGGCCAGCCTCACCCAAGCGGGGAGGGGGCCGCGCACAGGGCCATCTTGGCCGGGTCACGGGGGTTTTCAAGCGATGGTGAGCGGTCTGGAGGCGGCGGTGCGGGCGGCGCTGGTGGGCGTGAGGGAGCCGGCGACCGGGCGCGACATCGTCTCGGCCGGCCTAGTCGGCGGTGTCGCGGTGCGCGAGGGCATGGTTCAGGTCGAGATTTCAGTGCCCCGCGAGCGAGCGCGGGAGTTCGAGCCGGTGCGCGCCGCGGCCGAGGCGGCGGCGCGCGGGGTGCGGGGCGTGATCTCGGCCAGCGCGGTGCTCACCGCGCACCGGGCCACTCCCTCCCCCGCCCCGCAGCAGGGTTCGCAGCCGGCCGCCCAGCCCGGCCCCCAGGCGGGGCCGCGCGGCGGGATGCTGCTGGGCGAGGTGGGCGCGGTGATCGCCGTGGCCTCAGGCAAGGGCGGGGTGGGCAAGTCCACCACCGCGGTGAACCTCGCCGTGGCGCTGGCGGGCAAGGGCCTGCGCGTCGGGTTGCTGGACGCCGACATCTACGGCCCCTCCCTCCCCCAGATGCTCGGCGCGCATGAGAAGCCGCTGGCCGCGGGCAACCGCATCATCCCCATCGAGCGCTGGGGGCTCAAGGCCATGTCCATCGGCTTCCTGGTCGACCAGGAGACGCCGATGGTCTGGCGCGGCCCGATGGTGATGGGCGCGCTGGAGCAGATGATGTCCCAGGTGGAGTGGGGCGCTCTGGACGTGATGGTGGTGGACATGCCGCCGGGTACGGGGGACACGCAGCTCACCATGTCCCAGCGCGTGGCGCTGCGCGGGGCGGTGATCGTCTCCACCCCGCAGGATGTGGCGCTGCTCGATGCCCGTCGCGGCATCCGCATGTTCGAGAAGGTGAACGTGCCCGTCCTCGGGCTGATCGAGAACATGAGCTACTTCTGCTGCCCCAACTGCAACCACCGCAGCGAGGTCTTCGGCCATGGCGGCGCCCGCGCCGAGGCAGACCGGCTGGGGGTGGAGTTCCTGGGCGAGCTGCCGCTGACCCTCTCCATCCGCGAGCACGCCGATGCCGGCCGCCCCGTGGTGCTGACCATGCCCGATTCGGCGGAGGCGCGCGCCTACCGCGCCATCGCCGACCGGGTCTGGGCGAAGGCGGGCGTTGCCAGGGCGGGCGGGCCGCGGATCGTGGTGGACTAGCCGCCGAGCAGCCGGTCCGTCTCCTCCGCCCAGGGCATCGCATCCGCGGCGCCGGGGCGGGAGACGGCGATGGAGGCCGCGGCCGAGGCCCGGCGCATGGCCCTCTCCAGCGGCGCCCCACGCGAGAGGGAGGCGGCCAGGACGCCGCACCAGCAATCCCCGGCGCCGGTCGTGTCGATCGCCCGGGCAGGGAAGGCCGGGATGGTGTGGCGCCCCCCGGCGCCCGCGGCCTCGGCGCCGCGCTCGCCGAGGGTGACGGCCACGGTGACCCCGAGCGCACCGTGCAGGGCGGCGGCATCGGCCGCGCAACCCAGCCGGGCGGCGAGCCAGGCGGCCTCGTGCTCGTTCGCCACCAGCAGGTGCAGCGCGCCCAGCACCGTGGGGTCCAGCGGCCCGGCGGGGGCGAGGTTGAGGACCGGCAGCGCCCCTTCGGCCCGGGCGCGGAGGATCAGCGCGGCGTTCTCCTCCGGCGGCACCTCCATCTGCATCAGGATGATCTCGCCCGGCGCCAGCGGCGGCACCCCGGCCGCGCGGGCGAGCGCGTTGGCGCCCGGGGAAACCGCGATCTGGTTACGTCCCTGCGGGTCCACGCAGATGGCGGCCGCGCCGGTGGGCGCCTCCACCTCGGCCACCGTGGAGAGGTCGGCCCCGGCATCCCGGAGCGCCGAGAGGGCCAGGCCGGCCAGGAAGTCGCGCCCCACGGCGCCGGCGAAGCGCAGGGCGGCGCCGTCCCGCGCCGCCGCCACGGCCTGGTTCGCGCCCTTGCCGCCCGGCGTGGCCCGCCAGGCGCCGCCCAGCACGGTGCGGCCCGCCGCCGGCAGCTCGGGCACGGGGAAAACCAGGTCGGCATTGGCGGAGCCGAAGACGGTAACGCGCATGGAGACCGGCATGGCGCCGCCCCGCGCTCAGGGCAACCCGGGGCGCCGCGATCCCTTTCCTCCGTCCATGCGCCTCAGGGGCGCGCGCCGTGGAGGGTTGTGCGAAGACGCGAGTGGCCGCGGCGGTTTTCCTGCCCCTTCTCTCCGTGCTGTTCGGCTGCGGCGTGATCCTCGCCACCCTTCTCGTGCCGCACGGCGCCCCGCTGCGCGCGGCCGGGCAGGCCTATCTCGGCTTCGCCTTGCTGGCGCTCGCTCTCTCTGTGCCGCTCGCACGGGAAGTGGCGCGGCGGATAGTCACCCGGCAGGACCGGCTGACGATCCCCACGGGCTTCGACGTGCGCCGGCGCGGCGGGGTTGTCGTCCTCGTGCGCGGCTGAGCACCTGCGCCGGCCTTCCCCGCCGGCCCCCTCCACCAGTTCTGGCCGCCCGGCCTCAAGCCTGCGGCGGCTGACCGTTCGAGGCGGAGAGGCCGCCATCCACGGGCAGGTTCACGCCGTTGACGCAGCGCGCGTCAGGCCCGGCGAGGAAGGCGATGACATCCGCCACCTCCTCCGGCTGGGCGGGGCGGCCGAGGGGGATGCTCTCGACGAACTTCGCCAGCAGCTTCTCGTTCCCCATCATGTCCTTCGTCATGTCGGTGACGGTCAGGCTCGGGTTCACCGCGTTCACCCGCACGCCCTTGGGGCCGAGCTCCAGCGCGAGGGCGCGGGTGAGGTTCGTCACCGCGCCCTCGGCGGCGTTGTAGATGCTCATGTCCCAGTCCCCGCCGAGGCCGGAGACGGAGGAGACGTTCACGAAGTTCCCGCCGGTCGCGACCAGGTGCGGGATGGCGGCGCCGCTAAGGAACGAACACGCCATCGAGGTCCGTGCCCATGACCTTGCGCCAGTCGGCGGTGCTGGCCTCGGCCAACGGGCCGGTGACGACGGTGCCGGCATTGTTCACCAACACGTCCAGCCGGCCGAAGCGCTCCAGCGCGCGCTCGACGAGGCGGATGCAGGCCACCTCCTCCGAGACATCGGCCTCGACGACGAGGGTTCGCTCGGGCGTCAGCCCGCCCGCCACCCGCTCCAGCTTCTCCCGCCTGCGGCCGGCGAGCACCACGGCGAAACCGTCCCGCGGGAGGCGGCGCGCGGTGGCCTCCCCCATGCCGGACCCCGCGCCGGTGACGATCAGACCCTGCCCTCGAACCCTGCCATGCCGGCCCCCTCAAATCCCATGGGGGAACGCGCGGGGAAGCGGTCGGCATCGCGGCGGTCAGGGCATGCCCGCCATGCCGGGATCAGCCATCGGCGCTGAGGTTCAGCCGCGCCACCATCTCCTTCTCATAGGCGGTGCGGCTGGCGATGAACCCGGCATAGGCGGCGCTGTCGAGATAGGCGAGCGGCATGTCCCAGCGCTCCCGCACCGCGGTGTTCTCTGGGCTCATCAGCGCCGCGCGGAAGGCGTCGTGCAGAACGCGGACGATGCCGGGGTCCATTCCCTTCGGCCCCGCGATGCCGTAGGGCGAGGTGACGGCGAGGTCGATCCCCAGCTCCCGCAGCGTGGGCACGGCGGGGAAGCGCGCGGCACGCTCGGGCGACCAGACGCAGAGAAGGCGGAACTGCCCCGCCTCCACCTGCGGCACCCAGGCGGAGGTGTCGGCAATGCTGTCGATCTGCCCGCCCAGCAGCGCGGTCACCCCCTCTGTCGTGCCGCGGAAGGGCACGTGCACCATCTGGATGCCCAGGCGCCCGCAGAGATCCTCCATGGCGATGTGGTTGCTCGTGCCGATGCCGCTGGTGGAGTAGGTCATCGTCCCCGGCCTCGCGCGGGCGGCGGCGACATAGCCCTCCCAGTCCCGGATCGGACTGTCGGCCCGGACCACCACGCCGAAGAGCCAGCCAGTGAGGCCGATGACGGGAGTGAAGTCCGCCACGGGCTCCCAACTCCGCGCGCGCGTCATGAAGGGGTGGCGCAGCACGGAGAGGTGGTGCTGGGCGAGGGTGTAGCCGTCCGGCGCGGCCTGGAGCAGCGCCTGCGCCGCCAGCAGCCCGCGCGCGCCGGAGCGGTTCTCGACGAGGACGGGCTGGCCGAGCAGCCGCGTGGCCACGTCCGCGAGGGAGCGGAGCTGGCTGTCCGCCGAGCCGCCCGGCGGCCAGGGCACGAGCAGCCGGATCGAGCGGTTGGGGAAGCCGGGCTGGGCGATGGCGGGCGCGGCGAGGCCGGCGCCGCCGAGCGCGAGCAGGACGCGGCGCGGCAAGGCCGCTCGCGAACGATCCTTCATGGCGATCCTCCCGGGCGGGCGCTTTATGCGGCGCCTCTGCCGGGCGGGGAGCGTGGCAGAAGAGGGAAGCCCTCCGCAATCACGGCCCCGCCCGGCGCGACTCAGGCGAGGCGCAGGCGCTCGATCAGCGGCTTGAACAGCGCGCGGTCCCGGGCGATGGCCGCATCGAACTCCCCCGCCTCCGCGAAAGCGAAGCCGAGATTGGCGCGCCCCATCGCCTCCCGGAAGCCCGGCTCGGCCACGGTGGCGCGGGTGATGGCGGCCAGGGCCTGCACCACCGCATCCGGGGTCGCCTTGGGCACGCCGAAGCCGCGCCAAGTGCCGAGGGAGAGGTCGTGGCCCAACTCCTTCAGCGTCGGCACGGAATCGTAGGGCGCCAGCCGGCTGTCGGACATGATCGTCAGCAGGCGCAGCTTGCCGCCCTGGACATGGGCGCTCACCTCGGCGGGGCTGGTGCACATGGCCTGCAGATGGCCGCCGAGCAGCGAGACGATCCCGGGCGCGGCCCCCGCGAAGGGCACGTGCAGGAAGCTCACCCCCGCCTTCTCCGCCATGGCCGCGGCGGAAAGGTGCCAGATGGAGCCAACGCCGGAGTCGCCCACCGTCATCTCGCCCGGGCGCTTGCGCGCATCGGCCAGGAACTCCTCCAGCGTCTTCCAGGGCGCCTCGGCCCGCACGACGATGGAGGCGGGGTCGGCGTTCAGCCGCGCGATCATGCGGAAGTCGTCGGGGGAGAAGCGGATCTGGTTGAGGTAGGGGAGGATGGCCAGCTCGGCGATCACCACGGACACCTTGTAGCCGTCCGGGCGAGCGTTCAGCACCTCGCCCATCCCCACCGCCCCGCTCGCGCCCGGCCGGTTCAGCACGACGAAGGGCTGGGGCGAGTGGCGGCGCACGTTGTCGGCGAAGGCCCGCGCGAGCGAATCCGTGCCGCCGCCCGCCGAGGCGGGGACGACGAGCTCCACGGGGCGCGTGGGAAAGTCGGCGGCGCGGGCGGGGCAGACGAGCCCCGATGCGGCGGCGAGGGAGGCGAGTTTCAGCAGCTCCGAGCGGCGGAGAGTGGGCAAGGCGGAGATTTCCTCATTCTTGGATTTCTGGGGAAACGGAGCCTAGCGGGGGCCGGCTGCGGCCGAAAGCACCGGCATGTGCGCCCCTAGCGCGCCGTCGCGCGCCCCAGGGCGAAGCCGCCCACCAGCGCGCCGAGGATCACGGCCCAGATGTCGCCCAGCACCGCGGCGGCGATGGGCAGGATCACCAGCAGGGACAGCACGATCACCACCACCCCGAGCCAGGAGGGTCCCCTGCCCCGCAGCCGCGCGCCCCATCCCGCGGGCAGGGCGGCAGGGAGCTTGCCGCGCGGGGCGGGCTTGCGCGGCGCCAGGGCCTTGCGCGGCGCGGCCGCGGCCGCGCCCCTGGGTTTGGCGGCAGGCTTGGCCATGGCGCGGCTTCGTCAGCCCTCGCGGCCGAGGATCGTCATCAGCTCCCGCCACTCGCGCTTCGAGAGGCCGCTGCCGGGCTGGTCGGGCGCGCGGCCGTCCAGCATCCCGCGCACGGCGGCGAGCATCTGGGCGGAGAGGGTCACGGCGCCCTGGCGGTAGTCGCGGAAGGCCTCGTAGGTCAGCGGCACCCAGGCGCGCACCGTGTCGAGCATGGCCTCGGCATAGACGCGGATCTCGTACTGCGCGTGGGCGTCGGCGCGGAGCGAGAGGAAGTTCAGGAGGTTGTGGAGGTCCGACTTCCAGTACCACTGGGTATAGGCGTTGAGGGTGAGGTTCATGCGGGCGAGTTCCCGCGCCAGCCCCTGCCGCCCCTCGTCGATCATCCGCCCCTCGGCATCCTCGTTCAGCATCTCGAGGTAGTGGTCGTAGTTGCGCGCCGCGTCCTCCCGCAGAAGGTCGAGCACGCGCGCGGCCTCCTCGCCCTCCAGCACGCTGCCCCGCCCCTGGCGGTTCACGGCGGACTGGGCCGCGAGCTGGCCGGGGGCGGGCAGGTAGAACTCGCGGTCGAGGATGGAGTAGCGGGCGGAGTACTCGTTCACGTTCGACATGCGGTGCCGGATCCACTGCCGCGCCACGAAGATCGGCAGCTTCACGTGGTACTTGATCTCGCACATCTCGAAAGGCGTGGAGTGGCGGTGTCGCATGAGGTAGCGGATCAGCCCGCGATCCTCGTTCGCCGCCTTGGTGCCGCGTCCGTAGGAGACGCGCGCGGCCTGCACCACGGCGGAGTCGTCACCCATGTAATCCACCACGCGGACGAATCCGTGGTCAAGCACGGGGATCGGGCGGAAGAGCATCGCCTCCAGCCCCGTGGCGACGGGGCGGCGGGTCTCGTGCCGCTGCGCCTCGGCCTCGGCCAGCTCCTGTCGCTGCGTCTCCGTAAGTTCCATCGCGGCCCCCTGCACTGGGCAGGGGGTTTACCGGGGCGCGTGGCCCTTCGCCAGCCGCCCGGGGGTTCAGCGCGTGTTCGGCGTGATGCTGCTGTTCGTGCTGTTGCCCGCCGGCAGCGGCCCGCTGCGCTGCTCCGGCGGCTGCGGGGTGCTGGTGCCCGAGGTCGGGAGGCCGGCGCGGCCCGATCCGGAGCCCATGCGATCGTTGCAGCCCGCGACCAGGCCGAGGAGGAGCAGCGCCGAGGCGGTGCGCGGCAGGAAAGCGTTCATCAGGGACCTCGCTGTCTGTCGGGCCGTCGCCGGGGAACCGGGCGGCGCCGCTGGTGCAACGCCGCCGCCGCGCGAGGGTTCGGCCGGTGTCACGGCGCCTGGCAGGCGAAGCTCTCCGCCGCCTGCGGGTCGCCCCCTGTGTAGCGCGCCTCCTGCGGGTGCGGGCAGAGCGGGCGGCTGCGGCCGGGAAAGGCGATTCCGCGCGCCACCAGCCGCTCCGGCGCCTCGCCCCGCTCCACCCAGGCCTCGATGGCCGACAAGGGGTCGAAGTCGTCCAGCGCCGGGCCGCCGCCGCAATGGGTCATGCCGGGCACGGTGAAGAGCCGCGCCCAGCCCGCCAGCGGCGCCTCCCCGCCATTGTCCCGCGCGAGGTCCCGCCCGTAGGCGCGGAGGTCGTCGGCGGAGAAGACGGGGTCGGCATTGCCGTGGAAGACGATCATCCGCCCGCCGCGCGCGGTGAAGGTGGAGAGGAGCGTCGCCACGGGGTCGTTTATGGCGCCGGTCTGGGCGGTGCGGGGCGCGTCCCGGTCGAAGTCGAAGGCGAGAAGGTTGAGGTTCCTCACCGGCGGGGTCATGAGAAAGAGGCCGAGCGAGCCGGGGGTGAGGGTAGCGGAGCGGGCATTGGGCCGCGAGGTCCCCGAGGTGCCGAGCTTCCAGGCCCGCCAGCCCGGGGAGGCGATGCCGGGGTCCCAGGGCCAGCCGGCATAGAGCGCCCTTCCCTGCCCGTCCTTCGCCCCGGAGAAGACGCGGTCCAAGGCGCCGAGCTGGTGTCCGTGAGGCAGGTCCCGGTCTTCTCCCCCGCGCAGCGAAGCGCCGCGGGATCAAAGCGGCAGCGGGACATGGCCTCCACCGTCCCGTCCTCCAGCCCGTCCGCCGCGTCGCAGGCCTTCAGGATGGCGCCGCCCAGCAGGTTCATGTCGGCAGGGGTGAGCGCGTTGGCGAGCACGGGCCGCCCTTCCGCATCCCTCGGCGCGGCGGTGAGGGCCTGGATGCCCAGGCTTGGCCGACGGCCGCGCGGCTCAAGCGGAAGCCGGGATTGCCGGCGACGACGCCGTCGAACTCCGTGGGGAAGCGCTGCGCCGCCATCAGGGCCGAGCGCCCGCCATTGGAGCAGCCCATGAAATAGGCCTTCTCCGGCCCGCGGCCGTAGCGCGCCTCCACCACCCGCCGTGCCTCCCGCGAAACCGTGCCGATGGAGGCGTAGGCGTGGTCGATCCGCGCCTGCTGGTCCGTGCCGAAAGAGGAGTCGCTGCTGTCCCGCCCCTGGTGCCCCGAATCCGTGGAGACCACGGCATAGCCCCGGTTCAGCGCCGGGCGCGTGGTGGCGTCGGAGACGGGGATGGCGCCGAGCGCCTCGTTGATCACCCCGTCCTGCCCGCCGCCCTGGAAGAGGAGGCGGCCGTTCCATTCCTGGGGCAGGCGGAGCTGGAAGCCGGTGCCGAAGGAGGCCCCCTCCGCCCCGGTGCGGGGACCGATCATCCCCTCCACCACGCAATGCGCCGGCAGCGCCGCCGCCGAGCGCGCTGCGCCGGTGAGGGCGGCGCGGCCGGAATCCTCGGTCGGCAGGGTGCCGGCGGGCACGGCCTCGGCGCGGGTGATCCGGAGGTCCGGCCGGGCCAGGGCCGCGAGGGCGGCGCAGGCATCCTGCGCGAGGGCGGCGCCGCCCGGCGCCAGCAGGGAGAAGGCGAGCGCCCCGGTCAGCAGAGGATGGTCCGCGTCCTGTCCTGGCATGTTCGTTCCTCCCACCGTGCCCCGTTCCGGTGGTGGGGGCCAGATAGAGGATGTTATCAGCCCCGAGAGGCTGTCCAGCGGCTTTGCCCCGCGAGGGGCGGCCGGAAGAGGAAGAGATGTCCGGCGATCCCAATTCGTCCGGCGGTCGCGCCCCGCCCGGGCGGCAGTCCTCATTCGCGTCTACAAGCTGGTGTGAGGCGCTACCCTCTGGTCACAGGCGGGGCGGCTCCCTATATTGGTCGGTGCCGCCTTCGGGCGGCTATGGCGATAAACGGCACGTGGAATAAGCGTTGTGGACCCGGGGGCAGTGCCCGGCGCCTCCACCAAACCATCCCGCCTTATCAGCGGGACGTTGGGGGCGAAACAGGCTCGACGCGCGCGGTAAAGACGTGTCCTTTGCCCGGCATTGTACCGCCGTTATCGGGCTAAATCACAAGTGCCAACGATAATGGTCGCGAGACCATGGCGCTCGCTGCCTAGAGATAGGTAAGCGCCGTCCGGGGGGAACGGGGCAACAGAATCCCCCCACCTTTTCCAGCCCCGATGATGTCCCGCCCCTTCCCTTGGAGGGCGCCTTGACCCGTACGGGGTCGACGGGCGCTAGGCCCGGCGCGCAACCTCTCCTATACCGGCGCTTTCCGGAATAGGCTCGGCCTGGACATTACAGCATGAGCGATCAAACGCCGCCCCCCGAGAGCCTGCTGCCCTATGATCGCTGGACCGAGGAGGCCATGCGGAACGTGGCGCTCCGCGCGCTCGAGTTCGCGGCGAGGAACGGGCTGCCGGGCGAGCACCATTTCTACCTCACCTTCCGCACGGACCACCCGGAGACGAGGGTGCCGGGCCATCTCAAGGCCCGCTACCCGCAGGAGATGACCATCGTCCTGCAACACCAGTTCTGGGACCTGAAGGTGGACCGGGCGGAGCAGAAGGTCTCGGTCGGCCTCTCCTTCGGTGGGGTGGCGGCGAACCTCGTGATCCCCTTCGCCGCCCTCGTCGCCTTCTGGGACCCGCATGTGCGGGTGGGGCTGCGCTTCGGCGAGATGGCCGCCCCGGATGCGGAGGCCGAGACGGTGCCCGAGGCCGTGGAAACCGAGCCCCTCCCCCCGCCGCCCGAGCCCCCGGTTGAGAAGCCGGAGACGCCGGCCCAGGTGGTGAGCCTGGACGCCTTCCGCCGGCGCCCGACCAGGGAGTAGCGGGCGAGGCCCCGGCCCCCTCGCGGCGAGCTTGCCTTCTGGCGCGCGGCCCGGCGCCGCGCTAACACGCCGGGGACCCTGCCGCGTGGCGCGCCCGCCCCGCGCGCGGTTTCCCCCTCTCCGCCGCCCTGGCGGCCTTCCGCCGGCCGGCCCGGCGGACCTGACCCGGAGCGCCCCCGTGACCTCCCCCGCATTGATCCCCCCCGGCCAGACCCTCGACGCCGCCCAGCCCCCTGTCCCACCCGGCCCGAGCAGCGGAGCCACGCCCGTTGCCACCCGCGACGGAGCCGAGGCCGATGCCGGGACCCCCGTTCCCGTGCGGAGCGGCAATTTCCTCTTCAGCACGATGTTCCCGCTGGCCGAGGACACCACCCCCTACCGCAAGCTCGACATCGGCGGCGTCTCCACCATCGAGGTGGAGGGCAAGACCGTCCTGAAGATCAGGCCGGAGACGCTGGAAGGGCTCGCCTTCGAGGCCTGCCGCGACGTCTCCCACCTCCTGCGCCCCGGGCACCTGCAGCAACTCGCCAATATCCTGAAGGACCCAGAGGCGAGCGCGAACGACCGCTTTGTCGCGCTTGACCTGCTGAAGAACGCGAACATCGCCGCCGGCGGCAAGCTGCCGATGTGCCAGGACACGGGCACGGCCATCGTCTTCGGCAAGAAGGGCCAGCGCGTCTGGGTGGAGGGCGACGAGGAGGAGGCGCTCTCCTACGGCGTGCACCGCACCTATACCGAGACGAACCTGCGCTATTCCCAGATGGCGCCGCTGACGATGTATGACGAGGTGAACACCGGCAACAACCTGCCGGTGCAGTTCGACATCTACGCCTCCCCCGGCGACTACCACGCCGACGAGTTCGCCCTGCAGTTCATCCTCAAGGGCGGCGGCTCGGCCAACAAGACCTTCCTCTTCCAGCAGACGCGCGCCGTGCTGAACAAGCCGAAGCTGCTCGCCTTCCTGGAGCAGAAGATCAGGACGCTGGGGACCAGCGCCTGCCCGCCCTATCACCTGGCGATCGTCATCGGCGGCACCTCGGCCGAGGCGAACCTCAAGACGGTGAAGATGGCCTCCACCCGCTACTACGACACGCTGCCGGAGAAGGGCAGCAAGGCGGGCCATGCCTTCCGGGACCGGGAGCTCGAGGCCGAGATCCACAAGCTGACGCAAAACATCGGCATCGGCGCACAGTTCGGCGGCAAGTATTTCTGCCACGACGTCCGCGTGATCCGCCTGCCACGGCACGGCGCCTCCCTTCCCATCGGCATCGGCGTCTCCTGCTCGGCCGATCGTCAGATCAAGGCGAAGATCACGCCCGAGGGCGTGTTCCTCGAGCAATTGGAGCACGACCCCGCGCGCTTCCTGCCGGACCAGACCGAGGGCGTGCAGGAGGGCGGCGAGGTCGTGAAGATCGACCTGAACCAGTCGATGGACGCGATCCGGGCCGAGCTGTCGAAGCACCCCGTCAAGACCCGCGTGTCGCTCACCGGCACCATCGTCGTCGCGCGCGACATCGCGCATGCGAAGCTGAAGGAGCGGCTGGATTCCGGCCAGGGTCTGCCGGACTACATCAAGAACCATCCTGTCTACTACGCGGGCCCGGCGAAGACGCCGGAGGGGATGCCCACCGGCTCCTTCGGCCCGACCACCGCGGGGCGCATGGACAGCTATGTCGGCGAATTCCAGGCCGCCGGCGGGTCGCTGGTGATGCTCGCCAAGGGCAACCGCTCGAAGGCCGTGACGCAGAGCTGCCAGAAGAATGGCGGCTTCTACCTCGGATCCGTCGGCGGCCCCGCGGCCCGGCTCGCGCAGGACTGCATCCGCAAGGTCGAGGTGCTGGAATACCCAGAGCTCGGCATGGAGGCCGTGTGGCGCATCGAGGTGGAGGACTTCCCCGCCTTCATCGTGGTCGATGACAAGGGCCACGACTTCTACGACGGGCTGGAGTGATCCGAGCTGGGGCTGTTGACCGCGGCTGTTGACCAGGGCCGTTCCGGTCTGCCATCAGCCCAGCGCGACATAGAGGGCGATCCGATGCGCCGCCTCATCTCCTCCGGATCGCGCTTCGAGCGTGAGATCGGCTACTCGCGCGCCGTGGTGGACGGGGACCTCGTCTTCGTCTCCGGCACCACGGGCTACGACTACGCTACGATGACGATTGAGCCCGGCGTCGAGGCGCAGTGCGATCGGGCGATCCGCAACATCGCCGCCGCCCTGGCCGAGGCCGGCGCCGCGCTGGAGGACGTCGTGCGCCTCCTCTTCATCGTGCCGGACCGCGCGGACTGGGAGCCCTGCTGGCCCGTGCTGCGCCGCTATTTCGGGGAGATCCGCCCCGCTTCCACCCTCATCCATGCCGGGCTGCAGACGGATGCGATGAGGATCGAGATCGAGGCCACCGCGCGCCTCCGCACCCTCCGCCTGAAGGATACAGAGTGATGCGCTTCGCCGTCGACCGCCTGGACCACCTCGTCATCACCTGCAACGACGTGGAGATCATGGCCAGTTGGTACCAGCGCGTGCTGGGCATGGAGATGGAGAGCTTCGGCCCGCACAACCGCACCTCGGTCCGCTTCGGGGGCCAGAAGATCAACCTCCGCCCGAAGGCCGCGACGCAGGAGGACTGGTTCACGGGAGTCGGCTGCGTGCCCGGCGGCAACGACCTCTGCTTCATCGTCACCGTCATGGCCGACGACGTGGTGGCCCATCTGAAGGAGTGCGGCGTGGCGATCGAGGCCGGGCCGGTGGAGAAGGCGGGCGCGCTGGGCACCATCAACTCCGTCTACTGCCGCGATCCCGACGGCAACCTGATCGAGATCTCCTCCTACGGCGAGATGCGGTGAGCACGATCCTCGACACGCCGCGCCTGCTGCTGGACGCGGCGCGGCTGGAGACCAATGCGAAGCGCCTACGGGAGCGCGCCGCGGCGCTGGGCGTCACCTTCCGCCCGCACTTCAAGACGGCGAAGTCGGTGGAGGTCGCGCTCGTCTCCCATGGCGGCGTGCCCGGCCCCGCCACCGTCTCCACGATCAAGGAGGCCGAGGCGCTGGCCGAGGCCGGGGCTTCCTCCGACATCCTGCTCGCCGCCACCGCCATCCCCGCGCGGCTCCCGCGCGCCGAGGCGCTGGCACGCCGCCACGGCACGCGGCTGATCCTGGTGGTGGACAGCCCGGAGATGGCCGGAATGCTGGATGCTGCCGCGGGCGCCCCGCACGAGGTGCTGGTGGAGGTGGATTCCGGCGAGCACCGCGCGGGCGTCGCGCCCGACCGGGCGCTGGCCGTCGCCCGCGCGATCCATAGTGCGCGGAACCTGCGGCTGGCCGGGGTGATGACCCATGGCGGCCATTCCTACGGCACCGCCGATCCCGCGGAGATCGCCGACATCGCCGAGGCCGAGCGCGCCTCCACCGTCCTCGCCACCGAGGCGATCCGTGCGGCGGGTATGCCCGCGCCGGTCGTCTCCGTCGGTTCCTCCCCCACCCTGCTGCACGCGCGGCACCTGGAGGGGGTGACGGAAGTGCGGGCGGGCGTCTCGCTCTTCTGGGATCTCGCCCAGATGTCGCGCGGAATGTGCGGATGGGAGGACCTGGCGCTCTCCGTCCTCTCCACCGTGATCGGCCATAACCCCGCCGGCCCGTCCCTCGTGCTCGATGCGGGGGCGCTGGCGCTCTCGAAGGACGTCACCGCCAACGCCTTCGCGCCCGGCACGCATTACGGCACCCTTGCCGATGCGGAGACGGGCGCCGCCCTGCCGCTCCACGTCCTCCACGCCTATCAGGAGCACGGGGTGGTGCCGGTGCCCGATGAATCCTGGTTCGACCGCCTGCCCATCGGCAGCCTTGTTCGCGTCCTCCCCAACCACGCCTGCATGACGGCCGCCGGCGGCTACGGCGCCTATGAGGTGCTGGATGCCGGGGGGAATACGGTCGCGCGCTGGAAGCGGGTGGACGGCTGGCACTGAGGGCGGGGATGGCGGGGCATCTCGTCAAGCGCTCCTTCACCCTCGCGGGGCACCGCACCTCCATCGCGCTGGAGCCCGAGTTTTGGGCCGTGCTGGAGGAGGAGGCCGCCCGTCGGGGCGAGCCGCTGCTGCGCCTCGTGGCGGCGGCGGATGCGGCGCGGGACGCCCCCTCCCTCCCCCTCGCCTCGGCGCTGCGCGTCCTGGCGCTCGGCCTCGCCCGGCGCTGACGAGGGCGCGTTTTTTGCTTGCGACGGATTGCCCGCGCGTCCTAACCAGGGGGCGCGGGTAGAAGCGGCCAGGGCCTAGTGAAGGGCGCCCGGGGCATTGCTCCACGATCGACATGGTCGAGGTGTCCCTTGCTCGCACTCCAACACCCCCCTGCTGAACGGAACCGGGACGGAAATCCTCCGCCTCCGGTGCTTCGTGCTGCGCGTGGGGCGGAGGGCTGAGGGGGCGCCGGGCCAGGATCACCCCGCGCGCCGGCTCCCCTGGCGCGCGGGACATCGGGGAGAGAAAGCAGTGAGCCGCCCGCCGGGCGCTCGGACATCCCTCCTCCAACCGGACCGTCACGGAGAAGAACGAGATGTCCTCCACCCAGGAATATGCGCTGCGCGAGCTGAACAGGGAGAAGACCTTTGGCGGCATGGGCACCACCAAGGCCCGGCATGTCCCGAAGATCGACATGTCGGACTTCGAGGCCCGCAAGGCCGAGATCGCCGACCAGCTCTGGGCGGCGTCCACCGACACGGGCTTCTTCCAGCTCGTGAACCACGGCATCGCCCAGGCGCAGATCGACGAGGCTTTCGAGATAACGGCCCGGTTCTTCGACCTGCCGATGAGGGTGAAGGCCCGCTACCCCATGGCGAAGGGGACGAATTACGGCTGGGAGTACAAGGCCCAGGTCCGCCCCTCCACGGGCACGGCGGACAACAAGGAGTCCTACCAGATCACCGTGCCGAGGATGGCCGGGCTCTGGCCGAGCGGCGAGGAGCTGCCGGGCTTCAAGGCGACCATGCTCGCCTTCGAACGCGCGAACTGGGCGTTGGGGATGAAGGTGCTGTCCCTCTTCGCCATGAAGCTCGGCTTCCCGCCAGACTTCTTCACCGAGGCGCATGACCCGACCTCGCCCGAGTACCAGTCCACCCTCCGCCTCATCCACTACATGGCGATCGAGGGGGCCAAGCCCGAGGACCTTGAGGGCTGGCGGGCCGGGGCGCACACCGACTACTGCTGCCTCACCCTCCTGCACCAGCGCACGGGTCAGGGCGGGCTCCAACTCTGCCCGGGCAAGGAGGCCGATGGCGGCGAGCTGGCCTGGACGAATGTGGAGCCGCTGCCGGGCGTCATCACCTGTAACATCGGCGACATGCTGATGCGCTGGAGCGACGACCAGCTCCAGTCCACCCTGCACCGCGTGCGGATGCCGCAGGCCGACGAGTATCTCGGCCCCCGCTACTCCCTGCCCTTCTTCTGCCAGGCCAACCGGGACGCGGTGATCCGGCCGCCTTCCGGCCGCGATGCGCCGATCACGGCGAAGGACTTCCTGGACGGGCGCATCGCGGCCAACTTCGCGAAGCTGCGGAAGTAGGCAGGGCTCCCCTCCCCGGCCGCGTCACCGCTCCGCGCGCCAGCGCAGCCAGGCCGTAAGGTCGGGCAGGCGGCGCGGCCGGGCGGCGGGGCCGGTGAGGCGGATGCCCACCTCCGGCACGGGATCGGCGGGCTTCTGCGCGGCGGTGAGGTCCAGCGCCTCCCGCGCGAGGTCGATCTCGCCGCGCAGGGAGAGGGCCACCCCCTCCCCCGTCGCGCCGCTCTCGGCGAGCGTCGCGCGCCCGGTGGCCAGCGCGGCGCGGAGCGAGAGGGTCGCGAACTCCGTGATCCCCTCCCCGAGGGCGCGGCGCAGGGCGGGCTCATCCCCCGCCTCCGCGGCGCGGCCGGCCGCGGCGGCGTCGAGGCCGGTGAGGGTGCCGCGCCGCACCGTCATCCCCGCCTCGCCGGAGAGGGTGGCGAGCAGGGCCGCGGGGCTGCTGCCCGTCGCCTCCAGCCGGGCGTCCAGCTCCGCCTCTCCCGCGGTGATGTCGAGCGGGAAGCCCAGCACCGGGCCGGTCACGGCAACCCCGCGCATCCCGCCCTGGAGCTGAAGCCTCGGCGTCTCGCCCGAGGCGTCCAGCGAGGCCCGCCCGCGCAGCACCCCGCTTCCCGGCACCGCCTCCGCCTCCTCCAGCGACAGGACCCCGCCCGCGAGGCGCAGCCGCCCGCGGAGGTCGCGCAGCGCGGGCAGCCCATCGGGCTCGATCCGGCCGATGAGGAGGGCGAGGTCCGCCTCGGCGGCGCGCAGGGTGCCGAGGGGCAGCGGCTCTCGCCCGCGTAGGGAGAGCGGCGGAAGAGGGAGGCTCTCCAGGGAAAGGCGCCCGGTCAGGCGCGGGCGGGGCGCATCCAGCGCGAGGGCGAGCTGGCCATTTGCCCGCAGCGCGCCGAGGACGAGGTCGAACCGCTCCGCCGCCACGCCCTGCGGCCCCGCCGCCAGGGCCGCGACGAGGGAGAGCGAGCCCTGGCCGATCAGCTCCCCTGGCGCCGCGCCCAGCGCATCGGCCAGCAGGCGCGGGGCGCCGGGATGGCGCAGGGTGAGAGTGCCGCTGCCGCGCCGCCCGGGCAGGTCGAGCGCGCCGCCGGCCTCGACCCGCGCGTCGCCGAGATCACCCGCGACCTGCAGGGCCAGTGCCTCGGGCGAGCCGCCTCCCGTGACGCGGAGCGTGACGGCCTCCTCCGCGAGACGCCTGCCATCGGGCCAGTCGCCGGGCAGCAGCGAGGCCAGCGCGCGGGCATTGGGGGCGGCATACTCTATGGCGGCGTCGGAGAGGCGCGGCGCCGGGCCGAGCAGCGCGGTGCCGGAGGCCGTGAGGTCACCCTCCGCCACACGCCCGGCCAGGCGGCGAAGGGTGAGACGGCCATTCTCCAGCGCGGCGTCGAGCGAGGCGCGCTCCAGCACCGCGCCGCGCCACGAGGCGCGCTCGGCCGCGAGGCGCAGATTGGCGTCGATCCCGCCCAGGGCGCGGCTGGCGGCCGGCCATTCCAGCCCGGGGCGCAGCCAGCCTTCCAGATCCAGCCGGTCGAGGGTGAGGCCGAGGCCGAGGGCGGGGCGCGCGCCGAAGCGCAGCACCCCCGCGCCGGAGACACGGATGCCGTCCAGCGTGGCGGAGAGCTCGGGCAGGGCGACCGAGCCGGGCTCCAGTACGAGCCGCGCCCGCCCCTGCCCCTCGCGCAGCCGGCCGGGGGCGAGCCAGTCGGCGCCAAGCCCGGTCACGGGGGCCAGCGCGTCCACCGTGCCGCGGAGATCCGTGCCGGAGAAGCGCAGCGCCGCCTCCAGTCGCTCCCCGGCGGTCGCGCCGTTCAGCTCCACCTCCGTGCCGCCGGGGAGGATGGCGGAGACGTCGGTGAGAGTCAGGCGCCCGCTGCCCCCGCCCGTCTCCGGCGCGGCCTCGCGAAAGACGGCCGCGCGGAGCCGGCGGAGCGCGACGCCGCGGAAGCTCGCCGCCTCAGCCGAGAGATCGAGGCCCAACGGCAGGGGCGAGGGCCGGCCACGCAGGGCGGCGAGCCAGGGATCAAGCTCGATCCGCCCCGCCAGCAGCGCGGCATCGATCCGCGGCGCGGGGGAGAGGCGCAGGGTGATCGCGCCCCGCGCCGGGCTGCCGCCGATGTCGAGGGTCAGGTCGTCCGCCGTCAGCAGGTCCGCCGCGACGGTCAGGCGCCCCCGCGCGCGAAAGGGGCCGGGCGGGCCGGGCACGAGGCGGGATAGGTCGGGCCCGGAGGCCTCGATGCCGCCCTCCACCGTGCCCTCCGGCAGCAGCACGCCGCGCGCCTGCAGGGCGGCGTTGCCCATAGAGAGGTCCAGCTCCACCGGGGTGATGCCATCATAACCCGGGCGGCCAATGCCGGTGGAGAAGCGCCATTCGAGCCCGCCCCAGGCGAAGCGCCCCTCGGCGCGGAGGGCCTGGGTGGGGTCCCCGGCGGTGAGCGCGGCCTGCACTCCGTCCAGCCGCAGCCCGCCGAGGACGACGCGGCTGTCCACGAGCTGGGCCGAGAGGGCGGAGAGGCTGGCGGGCAGGCCGGCGGCCTCGGCGGGCGGCCAGGGCAGGCGCAGCTCCGCCCCGACGATCGCCACCTCCCGCGGGATGATCCTCCCGAGGAGGAGGTCGCCCCCGTCCAGCCGCAGGCGCAGGGAACTGGCGGCGAAGGCCAGCCCGTCCCCTGCATCACCGAGGGTGACGCCCTCCGCCTCGACCAGCGGGTGGGGCAGCAGGCGCAGGCGCACAGGACCGTGCAGGAGGACGGCCCGGCCGATCCGCGCGGAGGCGAGCTCGGCCAACTGGTCGCGCCGCGCCGTCCAGTCCGTGAACAGCGGGGCGGCCCAGAGGGTGGCCAGCAGCACGGCGAGGAGGAGCGTGACGGCGACGCCGGCGAGGAGGGGGCGGCGCATGCTAGCGGGCACCTCCCTTCCGGGCCGCCGCTCGGCCGGACGGCCTCCAGCCCCTCTCCCCGGCCATGGCACGCCCGGCACCCATGGCACCCGTGTTGGACAAAGCTCCTCCGCGCGGCCCGAACGCCCCGATTCCGTCCGCCCGACCATGCTTGAGGCCGGAGCGGCGGGCAAGGAAGCGCCGCGCTTCCGGTCCGGCCGGAAAAGGGGCATAGGCGTGCTGATCCTGGGAAAGCGGGGCTGGGTTGGGGTTCTGGGGCAAGATCATCGGCGGCGCGGTGGGCTTCGCCATGGGCGGGCCGCTCGGAGCCGTGCTCGGCAGCGCCCTCGGCCACGCGGCCGATGAGGGCGGGTTGGCCCAGGGCCTGCCGGGGGTGGACGGCGCGCGGATCGCGGCCATGCTCGGCTCGCGCGAGAGCCTCTTCGCCATCTCGGTTATCGTGCTCTCGGCCAAGCTCGCCAAGTGCGACGGGCCGGTGAAGCGGGAGGAGATCGACGCCTTCAAGCGTAACTTCCGCATCCCGCCGGAGAACATGAAGGAGGTCGCCCAGCTCTTCGACCGGGCGCGCGAGAATGCCGAGGGGGCCGAGCCCTATGCGGACCGCCTGGGCTCGGCCTTCGCCGACGAGCGCCACGTGCTGGAGGATGTGCTGGCCGCGCTCTTCCGCATCGCCGAGGCGGACGGGGCGCCGAACCGGGCGGAGCTGGCCTTCCTCCACGCCATCCACGCGCGGCTGGGCCTGGACGCCGCGGCCTGGGACAGGGCGCGGAACGGCCGCCCCAGCACCGCCGGCCCCGCCCTCGCGCCCGAGGGGCCGGACCCCTATGCCGTGCTCGGCCTGCGCCGCGACGCGAGCGATCAGGCCGTGCGCGACACCTGGAAGCGCCTCGTGCGCGAGCACCACCCGGACAGCGTGGCGGCCCGCGGCGTCTCCGCCGAGATCGTCCGGCGGGCCACCGGCAAGGTGGCCGAGATCAACGCCGCCTGGGACCGCATCAAGCGGGAGCGCGGGCTGTGAGGGCGGGAGGCGCGGCTTGACTGCCCGGCGCGGCCCCCGGAACAACCCCCTGGCCCGCCTTCCCGAGCTTCGGCGGCGGGCGGAGGGGGCGCTCCCCCTCGTGCCCACCGAATCGGGGCTGCGGATCACCGAGTTGCCCAGCCCCAACCAGGACGAGCGCCCGCCGGGCGTGCCGGTGGACACGCTGGTCCTGCACTACACCGACATGGAATCGGGCGAGGCCGCCATCGCGCGGCTGCGCGACCCCGAGGCGCGCGTCTCCTCCCACTATGTGACGGAGGAGGACGGGCAGGTCTTTCGCCTCGTGCCGGAGGAGCGGCGGGCCTTCCATGCCGGCCTCTCCCACTGGCGGGGGAACGAGTTGCTGAACGGCCGCAGCATCGGGATCGAGGTGGTCAATCCCGGCCATTCCTGCGGCTACCGCCCCTTCCCCGCCCTGCAGATGGCCGCGCTGGCCGACCTGATCCTCGGCATTCTCGAGCGCCACCCCATCCCCGCGCGGAACGTGGTGGGGCACAGCGACGTGTCGCCGGACCGCAAGCGGGATCCGGGGGAACTCTTTGACTGGAAGGGCCTCGCCTCGTTCGGGATCGGGCTCTGGCCGGAGGCGCTGCCCGGCGGCACCGAGCCCGGCGATCTCTCCCCCGTGCCCGGCGGCATGGAGCGCGCGGCGGAGCTGATGCGCCGCATCGGCTACAAGGTGGACCCCGCGCGGCCAGAGGTGGCGCTCGTCGCCTTCCAGCGCCACTGGCGCCAGGAGGAGTGGGGCGGCCGCGCCGATGCCGGGACCCTCGCGCGCCTGGAGGCCGTGGCGGCCCTGGCCGAGGGGGATGACCGCGAGCCGCCCGCCCGCCCGCCCGCGGCTTGACCCCGAGGGGGTCGAGTCGCATACCCCCGGCCGCCAGACGGCCGGACGACCGCTGCCAGTCCCGAGAGGGGCGGTGGAGGAAAGTCCGGGCTCCACGGGAAAACGGTGCCGGCTAACGGCCGGCGGGGGCGACCCCAGGGACAGTGCCACAGAGAAGAGACCGCCCGCGCCGCCGAAAGGCGCTGCGGGCAAGGGTGAAACGGTGGGGTAAGAGCCCACCGCGCCCCTGGCGACAGGGGCGGCACGGCAAACCCCACCGGGAGCAAGGCCGAATAGGGATGGCCGGAGAGAGCCCGGAAGGGCTCGTCGCCAGGGGCTTCCCGCCCCGCCATCCGGGTTGGCCGCGAGAAGTCCCCGGCAACGGGGACTCCAGAGGAATGGTCGTCCAGCCCGCAAGGGCTGACAGAACCCGGCTTACAGGCCGTCTGGCATTTTCCTCTGAGTCCGACTCAGACTCCCTGTATAACCGATTGAAATAGTCAGAGTTGTGGAGCGTTGCCTAACAGCAACACTTCGTCTTCGCGCTGCAATCGTGCTTGTTGGCCCACTCCGACCCATGTTATCCCACGGCATCCCGCAAGGGCCCGGACCTGAGGGGGGCGAGGGGCTGGCGGGATGGTCGGGTGAGCCGGCGGGGTCGGGGGGCCTCGCCGGCCATCTGATTGAGGGGATCCACAGTCGCCCGGTGCGACCGCGAGGGGGCGGACGTCCAGCGGATGACCCAGTTCATGGGCACCTTCACGGGCAAGCTGGATCGCAAGGGGCGCGTGTCCGTCCCGGCCGCGTTCCGTGGCGCCCTGGAGCGCCTGGGCACGCTGGAGCTCGTCCTGCGCCGATCCCACCGCGATGCCTGCGTGGAGGCTTGGCCGCTGCCGACCTTCGAGACCATGGCCGCGGGCCTCGAGCAGCTCGACGTCTTCTCCGACGCGCTGGACGACCTCTCCCTCAGCCTCTTCGCCGACGCCTTCCCGCTCCGCCCTGACGGTGAGGGCCGCGTGGTCCTACCCGAGGACCTGATCGCCCATGCCGGGCTGACCGAGGCCGTGACCTTCATGGGCGCCGGCCGCTCCTTCCAGATCTGGGAGCCCGAGGCCGCCCGCCAGCGCGCCGAGGCCGCCCGCCAGCGCGCCCGCGAGCGCGGGCTGACCATTCCGGCTGCCCGCCCGGCCGGTGGCGCATGAGCGGCTTCCCCTCCCCTATCGTCGCCCCGGACCCTACCGAGGGCGGCCACGTGCCGGTGATGCTGGCCGAGGTGCTGGCGACGCTCGCTCCCCGCGACGGCGCCGTTTACCTCGATGGCACCTTCGGCGGCGGCGGCTACAGCGCCGCCATCCTCTCCGCTGCCGGCTGCACCCTCTACGCAATCGACCGCGACCCCGACGCCATCGCCCGCGGCGCCTCCCTCGCGGCGCGCTTCCCCGGGCGGCTGCACCTCGTCGAGGGGCGCTTCGGCGACATGCTCTCCCTCATGGCCGAGCGCGGGGTGGATGCGCTGGACGGCGTGGTGCTCGATCTCGGCGTCTCCTCCTACCAGATCGACCAGGCCGAGCGCGGCTTCTCCCTCCGCGCGGACGGGCCGCTCGACATGCGGATGGAGAAGTCGGGCCCCACGGCGGCGGATCTGGTGAACACCCTGCCCGAGCGGGACATCGCGGACCTTCTCTGGGAACTCGGCGAGGAGCGGCACTCTCGCCGCATCGCCCGCAAGATCGTGGCCGCGCGCGGCGACGCGCCCTTCGAGACAACGATGCAGCTCGCCGAGGCCATCCACGCGGTGATGCCGCGCGATCCCTCCGGCATGGATAGCGCGACCCGCAGCTTCCAGGCCCTACGCCTCAAGGTGAATGACGAGCTGGGCGAGGTGGAGCGCGGGCTGGCGGCGGCGATCCGGCTGGTGGCCCCGGGCGGGCGCCTCGTCGTCGTCTCCTTCCATTCGCTGGAGGACCGCATCGTGAAGCGCTTCATGCGCGACGCGGCGGGTCGGACACCGGGCGCTTCGCGATTCGATCCAGCCTCGCTCAAGAAAGTTGAGACGCAGGCGGAATTTTCTCTGTTGACCCCCTCCGCTCTGCGTCCATCCGTGGCAGAGTCGTCATCAAATTTTCGTGCGCGGTCGGCTCGGCTCCGCGCCATCGAGAGGCGTGCCGCCGCATGATCCGACCGCTGACATTTCTCTCCCTCGTCGCCGCCGCCGGAGCGGGGCTTCACCTCTACGGGGTGAAGCACGACGTCTCGCAGCTCGAGAAGACGCTGCGCGAGACGGTGAAGCAGACCGAGGCGGCGCGCGAGCGCACGGCGGTGCTGCGCGCCGAATGGGCCCTGCTGAACGAGCCGGAGCGCCTGCGCTCCGCCGCGCGCAACCTGCCGCTCGAGGTGATGCAGACGGCGCAGTTCATCCGCCCCTCCGAGATGGAGCGCCGCCTGCCCGCCGCGGTCGCCTTCGCCGGCGCGCCGAGCCTTTTCGCGCCGCCCGCCTCCGAGCGGCCCGGCGCCTCGATCGGCGTGGCCGTCGCCGCCGCAGCGCCGAGCCCGCCTCCCGTGCCGGCCGCAGCTTCCCCGGCCGCTGCCCGCGCGGCCTCGCCCTCCGTGGCTTCCCCCGCCCCGGCGCCCGTCGCGCGCCTGGCCCAGGCGGCGCCGCAGCCCACCGCCAGCGTCTCCATCGTTCCGCTGCCGCCGGCCGCCGCGCCCGCGCAGGTCGCCGCCGCCCAGCCCCGCCCCGCCCCGGCCCCCGAGCGCCCGGCACCGCAGCCCGCCGAGGCGAAGACCCCGGCGCGGCCCGCGCCCGCGCCCGCGCCCGCGCCGCAGGGGGCCGCGCTGCGCACGCCCGAGGCGAAGGCGACCGAGCTGCGCGACCTCGCCCCGCGCGCCGCGCCGCGCCTCGCCGCTCCCGTCCGCCCCGCCGACACGCGCCTCGCCGACCGCGAGATCGACCGTGGGATGAACCTCCCCGCCCCGCCGCAGTCCTCGGCCCTGCTGCGGACGGCGCTGCACATGCGCCCGAACAACCCGGCCGCGATGCCGGCGCCGCGCGCCTCCGAGCTCCCCTCGGGCACGGGCTCCATGCTCGGCGGCGTCGGGCGGCCGGTTCTCGCGCCGCCCGTCCCGGTGGCCAGCGCCAGCGCCGCGACCCTGGGCACCATCCGGTGAACCACCCCACCGCCCCCGACCCGAACGCGACGATCGCCTATCACCTGCGCGAGCCGGTGCGGGCCTCGCGCGTCGGCGATCATCGCGGCAAGGTGCGCGCCTCTGGCCAGCCCGATCTGGCGCGCCGCGCGATGCTGGAGAAGAGCCGCGGGCGGCTGGTGATGGCGGCCGCAGGCTTCGGCCTCCTCTTCGGCGCCGTGGCGCTGAAGGCGACGGTGGCGACGGTGATCGATCCCCGCGAGCCGCGCCGCGTCGCGCAGCCCCGGCCCTCCCTGACGCCGGCGAGCGAGCTGGCGACGGCGCGCGCACCGATCACCGACCGCAACGGGGAAATCCTCGCGGTCTCGCTGCCCGTGACCGCGCTCTACGCCAATCCGCGGCAGATCGAGAACCCGGCGGAGGTGGCGCGGCGCCTGTCGCGCGTGCTGCCGCAGCTCGACTCATCCCGCCTCGTCGGCCGCCTCACGGGGGAGCGTCAGTTCTCCTACCTCGCCCGCGCGCTGACCCCGCGCGAGAAGCAGGCGGTGAACGACCTCGGCATAGCGGGGCTGCACTTCGAGGAATCCGAGCGCCGCTACTACCCGCAGGGCCGGGCAGCCGTGCACGTGCTGGGCAATGTGGACGTGGACGGCGCCGGCCTCTCGGGCATGGAGCGCTACCATGACGAGCGGCTGCGGGCGCGGCCGAATGACCCGCTGCGCACCTCCATCGACATCCGCGTGCAGCTCGCGCTCCGCGACGCCGTGGCCAAGGCGATCGAGGACTACACCGGCATCGGCGGCGCGGGGGTGGTGCTGGACATCAACACCTCCGAGGTGATCGCGATGGTGTCGCTGCCCGACTACGACGCGGGCAACATCGGCGCGGCGACGCCGGAGCAGCGCTTCAACCGCGTCACCGTCGGCACCTACGAGCCGGGCTCCACCTTCAAGCTGCTCACCGCCGCCGCCGCGCTGGAATACGGCACGGCCAATGTGAGCACGAGCAGCTTCAACGCCGCCTCGCCCATCCGCTACGGCCGCTTCACCATCAGCGACTACAAGGGCAAGAACCGCTGGCTCTCCTTCCCCGAGGTGCTGGCCTACTCCTCCAACCTCGGCGCGGCGCATATGGCGCAGGGCTACGGCCCGGCGCGGCAGCGCGATTTCATGGGGCGCGTCGGAATGCTCGCCCGCCAGGGGATCGAGATCACCGAGACGGCGCTTCCCCTCGTGCCGCCGGCCAGCGGGTGGAAGGAGATTAACATGATGACGATCTCCTTCGGCCACGGCATCTCCGTCACGCCGCTGCACGTGGTGAACGGGATCGCGGCGATCGCCAATGGCGGCATCCTCCGCACCCCCACGCTCCTGGCCCAGCCGCCGGGAGCTGTGCGCGAGGGCACGCGGGTGGTGAGCGAGCGCACCTCCGAGACGATGCGCCGCCTCATGCGGCTGGTGGTGACGGACGGCTCGGGCAAGGGCGCGGACGTGCCCGGCTACTTCGTCGGCGGCAAGACGGGCACGGCGCAGAAGACCGGCCCGCGCGGCGGCTACCTGCCGAACAAGCGCATCGCGGCCTTCGTCGGCGCCTTCCCCATGAACGCGCCGCGCTACGCGATCTACGTGATGGTGGACGAGCCGAACCCGAACGCCCGGTCCCACGGCTACGCGACGGCGGGCTGGGTAGCGGCGCCGGCGGCGGGCGCAGTAATCTCGCGCATCGCCCCCGTGCTCGGCCTCGTGCCGGAGAACCCGGTGGCGCCGGAGATCCTTCAGTCCGTCAGTATTCCGCTGCAGCCCGGCCGCCCCGGGTCGCGCCCGGCCGCCACGGCCGCACCAGCGCCCGGCAGCCCCGCCCCGCGCCCCGCGGCCCCCGCCGGCACCACCCCCGCGGTCGCGCCGCGCCCGGCGACGCCGGCCCCCGTGCCCTCCACACCCACCATTCCGCCCCCGGTGCCACTGCGCGTGACGGAGCTGGACACGATGCGGGAGCAGGCGGTGAGCCGCATCCGCTTCTCCATCGCCGCCCAGGCTGCGACAATTCCGGCCGCGACACTTCCGGGCGCGGCGCCTCTGAGCCATGAGGCTCGATGAGCTGATGGCCCGGCTGGACCCCATCGAGACGCGGATCGCCGATGGAATGGGGAACCGGCCGGAGGTCACGGCGCTGACGGCGGACAGCCGGCAGGTGGTGCCGGGCGCGCTCTTCGCGGCGCTGCCCGGCGTGCGCACGGACGGGCGCTCGCATATCGAGGAGGCCGTGCGCCGCGGCGCCGCAGCCGTGCTGGCGCCGGAGGGAACGGAGTGGCCACCCGGCGTGCCGCCGCGCCCGATGGTCACCGCCGCCGATCCGCGCCGCGCCCTGGCGCTGATGGCCGCGCGCTTCCACGGCGCGCAGCCCGGCACGGTGGTCGCCGTGACCGGGACCAACGGCAAGACGAGCACGGCCGACTTCCTCCGCCAGGTCTGGGCCGATACCAGCGCGCGCGCGGCCTCGATGGGCACGCTCGGGCTGGTGGCCGAGGGCTTCCCGCAGGGCCCGTCCCTCACCACGCCCGATCCCGTCTCGCTCCACGCGACGCTCGCCGCCATCGCACGCGCGGGCGTGACGCATGCGGCGATGGAGGCCTCCTCCCACGGGCTGGAGCAGCGGCGGCTCGACGGGGTCGTGCTGGCGGGCGCAGGCTTCTCGAACCTCACGCGCGACCATCTCGACTATCACGGCACGATCGAGGCCTATCGCGAGGCCAAGCTGCGGCTCTTCGACACGCTGCTGGAGCCCGGCCGCCCGGCCGTGGTGAATGCCGACATGGACGGCGCGACCCTCACCGCGCTGCGCTCCATCGCCGCCGCGCGCCGGCTGCGCCTTCTGACCGTGGGCGAGGCCGGCGTCGATCTCCGCGTGATCCGCCACGCCCCGCTCGCCGACGGGCAGGAGCTGGAACTCGCCCTGTTCGGCCGCCGCGAGACGCTGCACCTGCCGCTCGTCGGCCGCTACCAGGCCGACAACGTGATGGTCGCGGCGGCGCTCGCCGTGGCGACCGGCCTGCCGCTGGACCACGTGCTCGGCGCCCTGCCCCGCCTGCGCGGCGTGCGCGGGCGGATGGAGCTGGCCGCGCGGTTGCCCAACGGCGCCGCCGTCTATGTCGACTACGCCCACACGCCGGACGCGCTTGAGCGCCTGCTCCTCGCGCTCCGCCCGCATGCCGCGCGGCTGCATCTCGTCTTCGGCGCGGGCGGGGACCGCGATCCCGGCAAGCGTCCCCTGATGGGCGCCGCTGCCGCGGCCGGTGCCGACCGTGTGGTGGTAACGGACGACAATCCCCGCAGCGAGGACCCTGCCGCGATCCGCGCCGCCGTGCTAGCGGCCTGCCCCGGCGGTGTCGAGATCGGCGGGCGCGAGGCGGCGATCGCCGAGGCGATGGCCGCGCTCGGCCCCGGCGACGTCCTGGCGGTCGCCGGTAAGGGCCATGAGAGCGGACAGACGATCGGCGGCGTGACCCATCCTTTCGACGATGCCGAGGTAGTGCGCCGCCTCGCGGGAGCCGTGCGTTGAGCGCCGCGCTCTGGGATTCCGCCTCGCTGCGCGAGGCGACGGGCGGGGCCTTGCCGGACGGCGCGACGGTAACGGGCGTGTCTATCGACAGCCGCAGCACTGGCGCAGGTGATCTCTTCATTGCGCTCCGCGACGCGCGTGACGGCCACGACTTCGTCCCCGACGCCCTGGCCCGCGGCGCCGCCTGCGCCATGGTGGACCGCGAGATCCCCGGCGCCGGCCCGCTGCTGCGCGTGGGCGACACGCTGGCCGGGCTGACGGCGCTCGGCACCGCCGGCCGCGCGCGCTGCCCCGCCCGCTTCGTCGCGGTGACGGGAAGCGTGGGCAAGACAAGCACGAAGGAGATGCTGGCTGCCGGCCTCTCGGCCTGCGGCGCGGTGCACGCGGCGGCGGCGAGCTACAACAACCACTGGGGCGTGCCGCTCACCCTCGCGCGGATGCCGGTCTCGGCCGAATACGGCGTGATCGAGGTCGGGATGAACACGCGGGGCGAGATTGCGCCACTCTCGCGCCTCGCCCGGCCGCATGTGGCGGTCATCACCACCATCGCGCCCGCGCATCTCGGCCGGCTCGGCTCGATGGAGGCGATCGCCGAGGAGAAGGCCGACATCACCGCCGGGCTGGAGCCGGGCGGCGTCGCGGTGCTGCCCGCCGAGGGACCGCAGGCCGGGCTGCTGCGACGGCGGGCGGAAGAGGCGGGCGCGCGCGTCGTCACCTTCGGCAAAGGCGGCGACGTCCGGCTGGAATCCTGGGAGGGCGGGCCGGAGAGCCAGTCCTTCCGCGTGGCGCTTGGCGGCGAGGGCTTCGATGTCGCGCTCGGCGTGCCTGGGCGCCACATGGCGATGAACGCCGTCGCGGCGCTGGCGGCGGCGCGGGCGCTGGGGGCCGATCCCCGGCGCTTCGCCGAGGGGCTGGCGGGCTTCGCCGCGCTGGCCGGGCGGGGCGCGCGGGTCCTGATCCCCGTGCAGGGCGGCGCGGTGCTGCTGCTCGACGAATCCTACAATGCGAATACGACCTCCATGCGCGCGGCCCTCGCCGTCCTGGCGGCACAGAAGGGAATGCGGCGCGTGGCCGTGATGGGTGACATGCTGGAACTGGGTGACGAGGGCGTCGCGATGCACGCGGCGCTGGCAGCGGATGCGGCGGGTTGCGCCGATGTGGTCTTCACCTGCGGCCCGCAGATGGCGGCGCTGCACGCGGCGCTGCCGGCCGGGAGCCGCGGCGCTCATGCCGAGGACAGCGCGGCGCTGGCCCAGATCGTGGCCGATGCGCTGCGCGCGGGGGACGCCGTGTTGGTGAAGGGCTCGCTCGGCAGCCGGATGGCGGGGGTGGTGCGCGCGATCAGGGCGCTCGACCATGCCGGAGCCGCGGCATGATCCCCGCCCTGCTCGCCGGGCCCGGCGACCTCATCGTCTTCAACCTGCTGCGCTACGTAACCTTCCGCGCCGGGGCGGCCTGCCTCACGGCGCTCGTCGTCTCAATGCTGTTCGGGCCGACGGTCATCCGCTGGCTGCGCGGCTTCCAGCGCGGCGGGCAGCCCATCCGCGCGGACGGGCCGGAGCGCCACCTCATCGAGAAGAAGGGCACGCCCACCATGGGCGGCGTGCTAATCCTCCTCGCCCTCTGCGTCTCCACCCTGCTCTGGGCGGATCTTCGCAACGGCATGGTCTGGGCGGTGCTGTTCCTCACCCTCGGCTTCGGCCTGCTCGGCTTCGCCGATGACTGGCTGAAGGTGACGAAGCGGAACACCAAGGGCGTGTCGGCGCGCGGCAAGCTGGTTGTGCAGTTCGGGCTCGGCCTAGTGGCGGCCATCGGCATCCTCTGGTTCCTGCCGCCCGGGCTGAACGACAGCCTCACCCTCCCAGTCTTCAAGGAGGCGATGATCCCCTTCAGCCTGTTCTTCCCCGTGGTGGCCATGCTGGTGATGGTCGGCGCCTCCAACGCGGTGAACCTGACGGACGGGCTGGACGGGCTGGCCATCGTGCCTGTGATGATCGCGGCCGGAGTCTTCGCGCTGATCGCCTACCTCGTCGGCAACCGCGTCTTCTCCGACTATCTCCAGCTTCACTTCGTGCCGGGCACGGGGGAGCTGGCGGTGTTCTGCTCCGCCCTCATCGGCGCGGGCCTCGGGTTCCTCTGGTTCAACGCGCCGCCCGCGGCGGTGTTCATGGGGGATACGGGAAGTCTCGCGCTCGGCGGCGCGCTCGGCGCCGTCGCGGTGGCGACGAAGCACGAGGTGGTGCTGGCCATCGTCGGCGGCGTCTTCGTGGTGGAGACGCTCTCGGTCGTCGTCCAGGTTTTCTGGTACAAGCGCACGGGCCGGCGCGTCTTCCTCATGGCGCCGCTGCACCACCACTTCGAAAAGAAGGGCTGGGCCGAGCCCACCATCGTGATCCGCTTCTGGATCATCTCCATGATCCTGGCCCTCGTCGGCCTCTCCACGCTGAAGATCCGATGAGCCCCCCCCTCCCCTTCGCTGGGCAGCGGATCGCGGTGCTCGGCCTCGGCCGCGCCGGCCTTCCCGCCGCGCTGCGGCTCCGCGACTGGGGCGCCGAGGTCACGGCCTGGGACGACGGCGAGGCGGCGCGGGAGGCGGCCATCGCAGCCGGGCTTACCGTCGCGCGGCCGGAGGTCTTCGACTTCCTGATGATCTCGCCGGGCATCCCTCATCACGGCCCGCGGGCGCATGCGGTGGCGCAGCGGGCATCGGAGATCGGCGCGCCCGTGTTGGCGGATGTGGAGTTCCTCTTCCGCGCCGTGCGCGCCGCGGGCAGCCGGGCGCGGTTCGTCGGCATCACCGGCACCAACGGCAAGTCCACCACGACCGCCCTGCTGGACCACATCGCCCGCGCGGCGGGGATGGTGGTGGCGACGGGCGGCAATCTCGGCCCCGCGGCGCTGGACATGCCGATCCTGCTGGATCACGGCGCCTACATCCTGGAGATGTCCTCCTACTCCGCGGAGCGGCTCGACCGGGCGCGCTTCGATCTCGGCGCGCTGCTCAACCTCTCGCCCGACCATCTCGACCGCCACGGGAACATGGCGGGCTACGCCGCCGCCAAGGCGCGGGTGATGCAGGGCAACGAGATCGCCGTCTTCGGCATGGACGACGCGGAGACCCGCGCCCTCGCCGCCGCCCATGAGGGCCGCGCGGTCCCGATCTCCGGCACCGCGCCCCAGCCCGGCGGGATCTGGGCCGAGGGCGTGCTGCTGCGCAGCGAGGCTGGCCCGATCGCCGATCTCTCACGTGCCGCCGCCCTGCCCGGCCCGCACAACGCGCAGAACGCCGCCGCCGCCACGGCCCTCGCCCTCGGCCTCGGCATCGCGAGGGATGTCGTGGCCGCCGCCCTCCTCACCTATCCCGGCCTGCCGCACCGGCAGGAGCGGGTGGGCGAGGTCGAGGGCATCGCCTTCCTCAACGACAGCAAGGCGACCAACGCCGACAGCACCGCCTACGCGCTGGCCTGCCACGAGCGCGTGGTCTGGATCGCGGGCGGCGTGCCCAAGGCCGGCGGCATCGCGCCGCTCGCACCTCTCTTCCCGCGCGTGGCCGAGGCGCTGCTGATCGGGCAGGCGGCCGAGGAATTCGCCGCGACGCTCGCCGCCCACGGCGTGCCGCACCGCATCGTGGCCACGCTGGAGGCCGCCGTGCCCGCCGCGCTGGACGCTGCGCGGCGCACGGGGAGCGGCGCCGTGCTGCTCTCCCCCGCCTGCGCCTCCTTCGACCAGTTCCGCAGCTTCGAGGCCCGGGGCGATGCCTTCCGCGCCCTCGTCGCCGATCTCCTCAACCGTGAAGCGGAGGCCGCCTGATGGCCCTGTCGCGCGCTGACACCTCCACCCTCGGCCGCTGGTGGTGGAGCGTGGACCGCTGGACCCTGGCGGCGCTGCTCACCCTCGCCTTCCTCGGCTACATCATGGTGCTGGCCGCGGCGCCGGCGGTGGCCGAGCGCATCGGCGCCTCCTCTCGCAACCTCTTCTTCGCCAAGCAGGTCTTCTTCCTGCTCGGCGCCTCCGCGGTGATGGCCGGCGTTTCCCTCCTCAGCCCGCGCGGCATCCGGCGCCTCGCCCTTCTCGGCTTCGTCGGCGCGCTGGTGCTGACGGCCGCGACCCTCGTGATCGGCGCGGAGGTGAAGGGCGCGCGGCGCTGGCTGAACCTGCCGCTGGTCGGCTCGCTCCAGCCCTCCGAGTTCCTCAAGCCCTGCTTCGCCGTCGTCGCCGCCTGGCTGATGGCCGAGGCCAAGTCGGCGGGCCAGCGGGCCTGGGCCGCCTGGGGCATGGTGCTCGGCCTCTACGCCATGGTGGCACTGGTGCTGCAGCGCCAGCCGGATATCGGCATGCTGCTCGTCGTCTCGGCCGTGTTCTTCACCCAGATCTTCGTCGCCGGGATCAACATGCTGGTCGTCGTCGCGCTGGGCGGGCTCGGCGCCTCGGGGCTGGTCGGCGCCTACTTCCTGTTCAGCCACGTCCAGAAGCGCGTGAACCAGTTCCTCTACGGCGAGGGCGGCGCGAGCTATCAGGTGGACGTGGCGCTCGAGGCCTTCGGCGCGGGCGGTCTGATGGGCGTCGGCCCCGGCGAGGGGCGGATGAAGAACGTGCTGCCCGACGCCCATGCCGACTTCGTCTTCGCCGTGGTGGGCGAGGAGTTCGGCCTCCTCGTCTGCCTCTTCATCCTCGCCCTCTTCACCTTCGTGGTGGTGCGCGGGCTGACGCGGCTGCTGGCGGAGACGGATCTCTACGTCATCCTCGGCGCCTCGGGGCTCCTGGCGCAGTTCGGGCTGCAGGCCTTCATCAACATGGCCTCCTCCCTGCACCTCATCCCGACCAAGGGCATGACCCTGCCCTTCGTCTCCTATGGCGGCTCCTCCGTCATCGCCATCGCGCTCGGCATGGGCTTCCTTCTCGCCCTCACGCGGAAGCGGATGAACCGGGCCGAGGAAGGGACCCTCCGGTGAGGGGCCCGGGAGCGCGGCCCGTCGTCATCGCCGCCGGCGGCACGGGCGGGCATTTCTTCCCGGCCGAGGCGCTCGCCGCCGCGCTGGTCAAGCGCGGGGAGCGCGTGGCGCTGATGACCGATGCGCGCTCCTCCGCCCTCGTCAGCCCGATCTTCGCCAATGCGGAGCGCTTCGTGCTCAAGGGCTCGGGCCTCGCGGGGCACGGCGTGCTCGGCGCGGCGCGCGGGGCGCTGGCCCTCGCCCTCGGCACGGTCGAGGCGCGGCGGCTCTTGTCCGAGCTGAACCCCTCCGCCGTGGTGGGGTTCGGCGGCTATCCCTCCGTGCCGCCCGTGCTGGCGGCGCGGCTGCTGCCGGCCGAGCGCCGGCCGGCCGTGGTGCTGCACGAGCAGAACGCCGTGCTCGGCCGCGCGAACCGCGCCCTTTGCCGCGGGGCGGACCTGCTCGCCCTTCCCTTCAAAGGCACGCGGCGGGTTCCCGCGGGCGTCAGGGCGGAGGTGCTGGGCAATCCCGTGCGCCCCGCCATCGCCGCCCTGCACGGCGCCGGCTACGAGCCGCCGCGGGAGGAGATGTGGATCTTCGTCATCGGCGGCTCGCTCGGCGCGCGGATCCTGGCCGACGTGGTACCCGCCGCCATCGCCTCCCTGGCCCCGGAACTGCGGCGCCGCGTCTCCGTCGTGCAGCAGTGCCGGGCGGAGGACCTGGACCGCACCCGCACGGTCTATGCGACGGCGGGTGTTAGGGCGGAGCTGTCGCCCTTCTTCACCGACGTCGCCGAACATTTCCGTGCCGCCCATCTCGTCATCGCCCGCGCCGGGGCCTCGACCGTCGCCGAGATCGCCTGCGCCGGCCGGCCGAGCATCCTCGTGCCGCTGCCGCACGCGATCGACGACCACCAGAGCGAGAACGCCCGTTCCCTTTCGGAGGCCGGCGCCGCGGAACTGATGCCCCAGAAAGGCTTCACGGTGGAATCCCTTGCCGTGTCGCTGAAAAAAGGGCTTTTGGCGCCGGAAACCCTGGACGAAGCAGCCCGCGCTGCGGCACTTCTCGGTAAACCCGATGCGGCCGAGAAGCTGGCCGACAGGGTCCTCTCACTCGTGGCCGAAATGCCGCAGCAACGCCCCTGGGGAAAAGCAGCCTGACATGCGCGCCCTGCCGCTGAACATCGGCCCCATCCACTTCGTCGGCATCGGCGGCATCGGCATGTCCGGGATCGCGGAGGTCCTGCACAATCTCGGCTACCAGGTGCAGGGCAGCGACATCGCGGAGGGCTACAACGTCACCCGCCTGCGCGAGGCCGGCATCGCCGTCTCCATCGGGCACGACGCCGCCAATCTGGGGGAGGCGCAGGTCGTCGTCATCTCCTCCGCCGTCAAGAAGGACAATCCCGAGGTCCAGGCGGCACGCGCCCGCTTCCTGCCCGTGGTGCGGCGGGCGGAGATGCTGGCCGAGCTGATGCGGCTGAAGTGGTCCATCGCGGTGGGCGGCACCCACGGCAAGACGACGACGACGAGCCTCGTCGCCTGCGTGCTGGAGGCCGCCAAGATCGACCCGACCGTGATCAACGGCGGCATCGTCAACGCCTATGGCACCAACACCCGGCTGGGCGCGGGCGAGTGGATGGTGGTGGAGGCCGACGAGAGCGACGGCTCCTTCCTCAAGCTCCCCGCCGTCGTCGCCGTGGTGACGAATGTGGACCCCGAGCACCTGGACCACTGGGGCACGGCGGAGGCGATGAAGGAGGGCTATGCCCAGTTCGTCGGCAACATCCCCTTCTACGGCTTCGCGGTTCTCTGCGCCGACCACCCGGAGGTGCAGGCGATGATCCCGCGCCTCTCCGACCGCCGCCTGATCACCTACGGCTTCTCGCCCCAGGCCGATGTCCGGGCGGAGCGCGTGATCACCGACCGCATGGGCGCCACCTTCGAGGTCGTAGTGCAGGACCGGCTCAACCGCCGCTCCCGCGCACTCAAGCCCTTCCGCCTGCCCATGCTCGGCCAGCACAACGTGCTGAACGCGCTGGCCGCCGTCGCGATCGGCGTGGAGATGGAGGTGCCGGAGGAGACGATCCGCATGGCGCTCGCCACCTTCAAGGGCGTGAAGCGCCGCTTTACCCGGGCGGGCGAGGCCGGCGGCATCACGGTGATCGACGATTACGGCCACCACCCCGTCGAGATCGCGGCGGTGCTGAAGGCCGCCCGTCAGGCAGGCGCCCGGGACGTGGTGGCGGTGGTGCAGCCGCACCGCTACTCCCGGCTCGACGCGCTGTTCGACGAGTTCTGCACTTGCATGAACGACGCCGGCACGGTGATCGTCGCCGATGTCTACGCCGCTGGCGAGCAGCCGATCGAGGGGCGGGACCAGGACGCACTGGTCGAGGGCCTGCGCGCCCATGGCCACCGCAGCGTCGTGCCCCTGCCCGGCCCGGAGCACCTGGCCGAGATGGTGCACGCCGTGGCGCGGCCGGGCGACTACGTCGTCTGCCTCGGCGCGGGCAACATCACGAACTGGGCGCACGCCCTGCCGGAGCAACTCGCCGAGCTGCAGGCCAAAAGCGGCCCCCGCCGGATCAAGGGCGCGGCGTGAGCGCCTCCGTCCACATGGCGGCCGCCCCCCTTCCCCCGCTCCGCGGGCGCGTGCAGTCAGGGGCGGCGCTCGGGCCGGCGACGTGGTTCCGCGTGGGCGGGCCCGCGGAGCTGCTCGCGCGCCCGGCGGATGTGGACGACCTCCTGCGCCTGCTGCGGCGGGCGGAGCTGCCGATCACCGTGATCGGCGCCGCCTCTAACCTCATCGTGCGGGACGGCGGCGTGCGCGGGATCGTGCTGCGCCTCGCGCGCGGCTTCGGCGATGTCGAGGTTGAGGCGGACGGCGTGGTGGCGGGAGCTGCGGCGCTGGACGCCACCGTGGCCGAGCACGCGGCGGCGGCCGGGCTCTCCGGGCTGGAATTTCTCTCGGGCATTCCCGGCAGCATCGGCGGCGCGGTCGCGATGAATGCCGGGGCCTACGACGCCGAGGTGGCCGATGTGCTGGACTGGACCGAGATCGCGACAGCCGACGGGCTGCTGCGCGTTCGCGCCGCCGAGCTGCGCCTCTCCTACCGCCGCTCGCAGCTTCCGCCCGGCGGCGTCGTCACCCGCGCGCGGTTCCGCGCCGTGCCGGGGGAGAAGGCCGCCATCGCCGCCCGCATGACCGCCATCCGCGAGAGCCGGGAGGCGACGCAGCCCGTGCGTGCGCGGACCGGCGGCTCCACCTTCGCCAACCCGCCGGGGCACAAGGCCTGGGCCCTGATCGACGCCGCGGGATGCCGCGGCAAGGTGCTGGGCGGCGCGCAGGTGAGCGAGAAGCACTGCAACTTCCTCCTGAACACCGGCGAGGCCACAGCCGCCGATCTGGAGGATCTCGGCGACGCCGTGCGCGCCGCCGTGCTGGCCCATTCCGGCATCTCGCTGGAGTGGGAGATCAAGCGCATCGGGGAGCGCGCGGCATGAGCCGAGTCACGGTCCTTCTCGGCGGTTTGTCCAGCGAGCGAGAGGTGTCACTCTCCTCCGGCCGCGAGATCGCCGCCGCCCTGCGCGAGGCGGGGTTCGAGGTGACGACGATTGATCCCGGCGCGGATCTCGGCGCGCTGGTGGCCGGCATCGCGGCCTCGCGGCCCGACGTCGTGTTCAACGCGCTGCACGGCCGCTTCGGCGAGGACGGCGCGGTCCAGGGCGTGCTGGACTGGATGGGCATTCCCTACACGCATTCGGGCCTGCGCGCCTCGGCCGTCGCCATGGACAAGGCCGCCGCCAAGGCCGCCTTCGCCGCCGCCGGCCTGCCCGTCGCGCCGCACCGGCTAATCGGCGCCGCCGAGCTGGCCGAAGCCGATCCCCTGTCCCTGCCCTATGTGGTGAAGCCCGTGCGGGAGGGTTCGTCCGTGGGCGTCCATATCCTGCGCGAGCACGACAACCGCCGCGCAGAGATCGCGGCCTCCTGGTGCTGGGGCGAGATCATCGCCGAGCCCTTCATCCCGGGGAAGGAGCTGACCGTCGCGGTGATGGAGGACCGCGCCCTGGCCGTAACGGAGATCGCCACCGGCCACGCCTTCTACGACTACGACGCCAAGTACGCCGATGGCGGCTCGCGCCACACCATCCCTGCCCCCGTCCCGGAGATCGTGCGGGACCGCGCGATGGAGGTGGCGGTCGCTGCCCATGCCGCGCTCGGCTGCCGCGGCGTCTCCCGCGCCGATTTCCGCTGGGACGACACGCGCCCCGGCGCCGAGGGGCTGGTGCTGCTGGAGGTGAACACCCAGCCCGGCATGACGCCCACCTCCCTCGTGCCGGAGCAGGCCGCCTATCGCGGCATCGCCTTCCCCGAGCTCTGCGCCTGGATGGTGCGGCAGGCCCGGCATGACGGGCTGGACCGAACCGCGAGGGGGCTGCGCGATGCCGCGTAAGCTCACCGCCGGCGTCCGCGTGCGGCCGGCGCCGCCCGAGCCCGTCCGCCCCAGCGCACTACGCCTCTGGCTCCGCCGCCGCCGCCCCATGCTGCGCCCCGCGGCAAAGGCGGGCGCGCTGCTCGGCCTCTTCGGCATCGCCGCCGTCTGGGTCGCGAGCCTCGATCCCGCGAGCAAGCTCTCCGCGGCCCTCGACGGCGTGACGGCGAGCCTCGGCGCGCGGGTGGGCGGGCTGGTGGTGAGCGATGTCCGGGTAGAGGGCGTGCGGAACACCCCCTCGGCGCAGATCCGCCAGGCGATCGGGGTGCGGCCGGGCGATCCCGTGCTCGCCTTCGCGCCCTCCCAGGCGCGAGAGCGGCTGGAGGCCATTCCCTGGATTGAGGAGGCGGAGGTGCAGCGCCACCTCTCCGGCCTCGTCCTCGTGCGGGTGAAGGAGCGGGCACCCTTCGCGATATGGCAGAACAACGGCCGCTTCGCCGTGATCGACCGCGAGGGCCGCACCGTCGCGACCGACCGGCTCGACGCCTTCGGCCCCCTGCCGCTCGTGGTCGGCGCGGGCGCGCACAAGACCGCCGCCGCCCTCCACGACATCCTGCGCGAGGCGCCGGACGTGATGGCCCGCACCCAGGCGCTGGTCCGCATCGGCGAGCGGCGCTGGAACCTGCGCCTGCACAGCGGCACCGACGTGCTGCTGCCCGAGGCGCATGAGGAGGCGGCCATCCAGCGCCTCGCCGAGATGCAGCGCCAGAACCAGCTGCTCGACCGCCCGATGCAGACCGTGGACCTGCGCCTGCCGGACCGGCTGGTGCTGCGCCCGGTGGCCCAGCCCGAGCCCGCGCCCGTGCCCGCCGCCACCCGTGCGCGGGCGGGGAGGAACGGGTGAACGCGGTGACGCGCCGCCCGGACGGCCCCGCTCCCGGGCCCCTCCCCGGGCCGGGCATCGCCCCGCCCCGTACCCGGCATGCCCGCGCGCGCGCGGGCACCTTCGGCGTGCTCGACATCGGTAGCACGAAGATCGTCTGCATCATCGCGCGCATGGAGCCTGACGGGCTGCCGCGCGCGCTCGGCTATGGCTGGCAGCGCTCCCACGGCGTGAAGGGCGGCAACCTTGTCGACCTCGCCGCGGCCGAGCGGGCCGTGCGCGCGGCCGTCGCCCAGGCCGAGGAGATGGCCGAGATCAAGCTCTCGGGCGTCATCGTCAACCTTTCCTGCGGCCAGCCGGAGAGCCGGCAGCAGCACATCCAGTGGACGATCGGCGGCCGGGCCGTGACGGAAGCCGATCTGCGCGCCATGGTCTCCGAGGGCCGGCGCCGCATGGCGGAGGAAGGGCGCGAGGCGGTGCACGCCCTTCCGCTCGGCTTCACGCTGGATGCGACCCCCGGCGTGGCCGATCCCCGCGGCATGGTTTGCGAGAGCCTGGGGATGCGGCTGCACCTCGTGGACGCGGCCTCCGCCTCGCTCCGCAATCTGGGCACCGGCCTCGCCCGCTGCGACCTGGAGGTCGAGGAGCCCGTCTCCGCCCCCTATGCCGCCGCCCTTTCCGCGCTGAATGAGGACGAGCGCGAGCTGGGCGCCGTGGTGATCGACATGGGCGGTGGCACCACCTCTCTCGCCGTGCTGCACGAGGGCGTGCTGCTGCACACCGCGCAGGTGCCCGTCGGCGGCTGGCAGGTGACGAACGACCTCGCCCGCGGCCTCTCCACCCCGCTCGACCAGGCGGAGCGGCTGAAGACCATGCATGGCAGCATGATCGGCACGATCGAGGACGAGCGCGAGATGCTCTCCCTTTCCCAGGTGGGGGAGGACGGGGAGATGCTGTCGCGCGTGCCGCGCGCCCGCATGCTCAAGATCATCCGCCCGCGCGTCGAGGAGACGCTGGAGCTGATCCGGGACCGGCTGGCCGAGGTGGATCTCGGCCCCGATGCCGGGCAGCGCGTGGTGCTGACGGGGGGCGCGAGCCAGCTCGTCGGCGTGCGGGAGGCCGCGGCGCGCATCCTCGGCCGGCAGGTCCGGCTGGGCCGGCCGCAGCTCGTCCGCGGCCTGCCGGAAGCGTTCCACGCGCCCGGCTTCGCCACGACCCTCGGCCTCGTCGCCTGGGGCGGGGGCGAGGGACGGCCGTCGCTCGATTTCGACAACTACCAGCAGGTATCGCGCGGCATTCTTTCGCGTTTCGTCAATTGGCTCCGGGACCGTGTGTGATGCATAAGGGCCCGGGGGCGATTCGTTTTCATCGCGTCTTCGAAGGGGGCTAGAACGATGACGCTGAACCTGACCATCCCGCGTCAGCAGCACACGGATTTCACGCCGCGGATCACGGTCATCGGCGTCGGTGGCGCCGGATGCAACGCGGTCAACAACATGATCGGCATGGGGCTCGACGGGGTCGAGTTCCTGGTTGCCAACACCGATGCGCAGCAGCTGGTCGCTAGCCGCGCCGAGCGGCGCGTGCAGCTCGGCCCGCACCTGACGCAGGGCCTGGGCGCGGGCGCCAAGCCCGAGATCGGCCGCGCCGCCGCCGAGGAGGCGACGGAGGAGCTGGCACGCCATCTCGAAGGCGTCCACATGATCTTCATCACCGCCGGCATGGGCGGCGGCACCGGCACGGGGGCGGCGCCGGTGATCGCCCGCATGGCGCGCGAGCGCGGCGTGCTGACGGTGGGCGTGGTGACCAAGCCCTTCGACTTCGAGGGACCCAAGCGCCGCCGCTCGGCCGACCAGGGGCTGGAGGAGCTTCAGCAGTACGTCGATACGCTGATCGTCATCCCGAACCAGAACCTCTTCCGCAAGGCCAACGAGCGCACGACCTTCGCCGAGGCGTTCAAGATGGCCGACGACGTCCTCTACATGGGCGTGCGCGGCGTGACCGACCTGATGGTCAATCCCGGCCTGGTCAACCTCGACTTCGCCGACATCCGCACCGTCATGGCCGAGATGGGCAAGGCGATGATGGGCACGGGCGAGGCCGAGGGCGAGGACCGCGCCGTGAAGGCCGCCGAGGCCGCCATTAGCAACCCGCTGCTGGAGGACACCTCCATGCGCGGCGCGCGCGGCGTGCTGATCAACATCACCGGCGGCTACGACATGACGCTGTTCGAGGTCGACGAGGCTGCGAACCGCATCCGCCGCGAGGTGGACGAGGATGCGAACATCATCTTCGGCTCCTCCGTGGACGAGACGCTGAACGGCCGCCTGCGCCTCTCCGTGGTCGCCACCGGCATCGACGCGGTGGACAGCAAGGCCGAGGCGCAGCCGGCCGAGCAGCCCCGCGTGGTGGCGATTGGCGGCGGCGCACCGGTCGCCGCTTCCCCGGGCTTCGTGCCCGGCGCCCCGCAGGCCCCGGCCATGCGCCCCGCCGCGGTGCAGCCCGGCGCCGGCCGCCCGGCCTCGGTGATGGGCGCGCCCCGCCCGGCGGCCGTGACCATGGCTCCCTCGGCCCAGGTTCCGCCCCCCGCCCCGGGCGCCGCCCCGCGCCTGCCCATGGGCGCCCGCCGCCCGGCCACGATCGAGACCGGCGCCGTCGTCCCGGTCGAGCCCGTGGCCGAGCTGCCGCCCGCGGTGCCCGTCCAGGCGCCGCCGGTGCACGCGGCCCCCGCGCCGCGCGTGGCCCCCGTCCCTCAGGCCTCCGCTCCCACGGGCGGGCTGGGCGGCATCTTCCGCCGCGCAACGGGGATCGGCGGTGGCATCCGCCGCGTCCTGCCCGAGGTGACCGAGGCGCACCACTCCCCCGCCCCTGCGCCCCGGGCGCAGGCCCAGGAGGACACGATGGGCCTGGACATCCCCACCTTCCTCCGCCGCCAGGGGAACTGAGCCGCCGCCCCGTTCGGGGCGCCCGCTCCGTCCGACGATCGAAGGGCCTCGCCAGGATGCTGGCGAGGCCCTTCTTCCGTTCAGGAAACCCTCAGAAAACAGTAGCTTGCGGCGAAATATGAAGAAACAAGGCTTGACTGGAATTGGCCGTGCTGCGGTGCGACGTTCCCAATCGCCGAGGCGTTGACCCCGGCATGAACAGGTTTCGCCGGGGTACTCGATGGACGGCTTCTTCCCGATCGGCATGCCACGCGCCCGCACGCTGAAGTCCGCGATCGGCTGCGTGGGCGTTGGCCTGCACTCGGGCGCGCGCGCGACGCTGACGCTGCGGCCTGCCGAGGCCGGGCAGGGCATCGTGTTCCGCCGCACTGATCTCGGCCTCGACATCCCGGCCCGCCACGACGCCGTGAGTGACACCCGCCTCTGCACCGCCATCGGCACGGGCGCGGCGCGGATCGGCACGATCGAGCACGTAATGGCCGCCCTCGCCGCCCTGGGCGTGACGGATGCGGTCGTCGAGGTGGACGGGCCCGAGATCCCCATCCTCGACGGCTCGGCCGCTCCTTTCATCTTCCTGCTCGACTGCGCCGGCCTTGTGGAGCTGGACGCCCCCGCCCCCGTGATCGAGGTGCTCAGGACCGTCCGTGTGGCCGATGGTGAGGGCCCGGACGCGGCCTGGGTGGAGCTTTCCCCCGCCGAGGGGCCCGGCTTCGAGGCGGAGCTGAGCATCGACTTCGGCGCCACCGCCATCGGCCGTCAGTCCCTCGCCCTCCGGGTGACCGAGGACGCCTTCCGCGGGGTGCTCGCCGATGCCCGCACCTTCACCATGGCCGAGGACATCGCGCGGCTCCGCGCCGTCGGCCTCGCCCGCGGCGGCTCGCTCGCCAATGCGGTGGTGGTGGACGGGCCGCTGGTGGTGAACCCCGGCGGGCTGCGCCATGCGGACGAGTTCGTGCGGCACAAGCTGCTGGACGTCGTAGGCGACCTCGCGCTGGCCGGCGCCTCGCTGCGGGCCCGCTTCCGCGGCCACCGCTCCGGCCATGCGCTGAACAACCGCCTGCTCCGCGCCCTCCTGGCCGATCCGCGCGCCTGGCGCCGGGTGGACCTCCCCGAGATGCCGGAGGCGGCCGGCGCCACGGCCCGCCTGCCCATGGCCGCCGCCCCGGCCTGACGGAAGGCCGGCCGGGGGGCCGGCCCGGGGGTCGTAACATCCGCTCCCGCCATGTCGCGCCCTCCGGGGCTGCGTGCTATAGAGCCGCCGCCATGACGATCCGTCGCCTCGCGATCATCCCTCTCCTTCTCGCCCCCCTCGCCCTCGGCGGTTGCGAGAGCCTGAACTTCTGGGACGGCAAGGACTCTTCCCTGCGCCCCAAGGGCGTGAGCTACGCCGAGATGTCGCCCGAGGCGCTCTACGCCGCCGGGCTAGAGGCGCTGCGGGCCGAGCGCTACGCCCAGGCCATCGAGGCCTTCGACGCGGTGGAGCGCGACCATCCCTACTCCACCTGGGCCACCAATGCCCGGCTGATGAGCGGCTATGCCGAGTATTCCCGCAACCGCTACACCGAGGCGCTGGGGCAGCTCGACCGCTTCATCCAGCTCCATCCCGCGCATCGCGACATCGCCTATGCGTACTACCTCCGCGCCCTCTGCTACTACGAGCAGATCGCGGACGCGCAGCGCGACCAGGCCGGGACCGAGACGGCCCTCGCCGCCCTGCAGGACGTGGTGAACCGCTTCCCCAACTCCACCTATGCCCGGGATGCCCGGCTGAAGATCGACCTCGCCCGGGACCATCTCGCGGGCAAGGAGATGAACATCGGCCGCTTCTACCAGCAGCGGAAGCTCTACGCCGCCGCGATCGGGCGCTTCCGCACGGTGGTCGAGAGCTACCAGACCACGAACCACACGCCCGAGGCGCTGCACCGGCTGACCGAGATCTATCTCGCCCTCGGTTTGACCGAGGAGGCGCGGCGCACCGCCTCCGTCCTCGGACACAACTACCCCGGCAATCCCTGGTACCAGGACAGCTACGCCCTTCTGGTGGCCGGCGCGCCGTCGGCCGAGGGCGCGCAGCAGCCGGGCCTCCTCCGCCGCGCCGTGGGCGCCATCTTCTAGGACGGGCGTGCTCGCCTCCCTCTCCATCCGCGACGTGGTGCTGATCGAGCGCCTGGACCTTCATTTCGGTCCGGGCCTCTCGGTGCTGACCGGCGAGACCGGCGCCGGCAAGTCGATCCTGCTGGACAGCCTCGGCCTGGCCCTCGGTCAGCGGGCCGAGGCCGGGATGGTGCGCTCCGGCCAGTCCCAGGCCGGGGTGGTCGCCGTCTTCCACCCGCCCGCCGGCCATCCCGCCCACGCCCTCCTGGCCGAGCAGGGCATCGAGTCCGAGGACGAGATCGTCGTCCGCCGGATCGTCACCACGGATGGCCGGTCCCGTGCCTTCGTGAACGACGAACCGGTGGGCGTGGCCCTGCTGCGCCGCCTCGGCGCCCTGCTGGTCGAGGTGCAGGGCCAGCACGACCAAGTCGGCCTCGCCGATCCCGCCACCCATGCCGGGCTGCTGGACGCCTTCGGCGGGCTCGATGCCCGCCGCAACGCCGTGGCCGACGCCTACCGCGCCTGGCGCGGCGCCGAGCGGGCGCTGCGCGACGCGCAGGAGGCCATCGCCGCCGCCCAGCGGGACGAGGAATGGCTGCGCCACGCCGTGCAGGAGCTGAACGACCTCGCTCCCGTGGAGGGCGAGGAGGACGCGCTGGCCTCCGAGCGCCAGGGCCTGCAGGGCAGCGAGCGCCGGGCCGAGGCCATCGCCTCCTCCCTCTCCGAGCTGCAGCCGCGGGACCGGCGCGGGGGCGGGGCGCCCGCCGCCGCGCTCCGCAACGCCGCCAGGGCGCTGGAGCGCCTGACCCCGGCCTCGGAGGAGGTCTCGGCCGCCCTCGCCGCCCTCGCCGCGGCGCAGGACGCGCTGGCCGAGGCGGAAAACGTGCTGGAGCGGCTGATGGGCGACGCCCAGCCCGACCCGCGCCGCCTGGAGCATGTGGAGGAGCGCCTCTTCGCCCTTCGTGCCGCCGCGCGGAAGCACCTCGTCGCCGTGGTGGACCTGCCCGTGCATCTCGCCTCGCTGAAGGAGCGGCTGGCCAATCTGGATGCGGGCACGGGCCGCGTCGCCGCGCTGGACGCGGCGGCGAAGGAGGCGCGGGCGGCCTATGTCGCGGCCGCCGGCGCGCTCACCGCCGCCCGGCGCGAGCATGCGGAGAAGCTGGAGAAGGCGGTGGTGCGCGAGCTCGCGCCCCTCAAGCTGGACCGGGCCCGGCTGCATATCGAGATCGCGCCGCGCGAGGAGAGCGCCTGGGGCCCGGACGGGCAGGACCGCGTCACCTTCCTCGTCACCACCAATCCCGGGCAGAAGCCGGGGCAGCTAGCGAAGATCGCCTCGGGCGGCGAGCTGTCCCGCCTCATGCTGGCGCTGAAGGTGGTGCTGGCCCGCGGCTCGCCCGTGCCGACGCTCGTCTTCGACGAGGTGGACAGCGGCATCGGCGGCGCGACGGCCGCGGCGGTGGGCGAGCGGCTCGCGCGCGTGGCAGAGCGGCTCCAGGTGCTCGTCGTCACCCATTCCCCCCAGGTGGCCGCGCGCGGGGCGCAGCACTTCCAGGTGGCCAAGGGCGTGCGCGGGGACCGGGCGGAGACGCGCGTCACCCCGCTGGAGCCCGGCGCCCGGCGCGAGGAGATCGCCCGCATGCTGGCCGGCGAGCGCGTGACCGAGGCGGCGCGGGCGGCGGCAGACGAGCTGCTGGCCGGGGCGGCCTGACCTGTCATAACAGCGTGGCGGCGGCGCGGCGGGCCTCCCCCGCCAGCTTGTCGGCCAGCCGCGTCGGCTCCGGCAGGCGGTAGCCCGCCAGCCACTCGCCCACGAGCCGCAGGGCCGTCTGCAGGGAGACGCGGTGGCCGGTGGAGATGAAGAGCGGCTGCACCCCGCGCCTGCTCCGCAGCACCGTCGCGATCCGCTGCCCGCGCCACACCAGCGGCGCGGTGCTGCCGGCCTCCTCCCCCAGCTCACCTTCCATCCGGCCGACCAGCACGGACTTGGCGACGCCGATCGTCGGGAGGTCCAGCACCACGCCGAGATGGGTGGCGATGCCGCAGCCGCGCGGATGGCTGACCCCGTGCCCGTCCACGAGGATGAGGTCCGGCCGCCGTGGCAGCCCTGCCACGGCCTCCAGCACGAAGGGGATTTCCCGGAAGCCGAGGAAGCCGGGGATGTAGGGAAAGGCGGGGGCGCCCTCGGCCAGGCCGGTCGCGATCGGGCGGGAGCGATTCTCCGCGCCCAGCAGCACGGCCATGGCGCGCACCCGGTCCGGCGCGCCGCGCGGAGCGCCGGCGCAGTCCACCCCGGCGACGAGGCGGGGCTCCTCCAGCCGGTCCGCAGTCTCGGCGCGGGCGGCGATCTCCCGCTGGGCGGCGCGGGCAGCCTCCATCGTGGCGGGGCGGATCCAGTCCTCGGGCGTCATGCCGGGGACAACGCCGTGGCACGCTCCGCAGTCACCCGACCTCTCCTCACCCCCTGGGCGATCCGGCCGGGCGCCGCTATCTCCCGGGGCGATGAGCGCCACCGCCCCCTTGCCGCCCGAGAGCCTGTCCGAGGAGGAGGCCGCGCGTGAGCTGGAATCCCTCGCCCGCCGGATCGCCGAGGCCAATACCGCCTATCACGTCCACGACGCGCCGATCATGTCGGACGCCGAGTACGACGCGCTGTTCCGCCGGAATCAGGCGGTCGAGGCGCGCTTCCCCGACCTCGTGCGGGAGGACAGCCCCTCCCGCCGCGTGGGAGACGCGCCGGCGGCGGGCTTCGCCAAGCTGCGCCACGGCACGCCGATGCTCTCGCTCGACAACGCCTTCGCGCCCGAGGACTTCGCCGAGTTCGCCGCCCGCATCCGCCGCTTCCTCGGCCTCTCGGCGGAGGAGGTGTTGCGCTTCGTGGCCGAGCCGAAGATCGACGGCCTGTCCGTCAACCTTACCTATGAGGGCGGGCGTTTCGTGCGCGGCGCGACGCGCGGCGACGGGACAGAAGGCGAGGACATCACCGAGAACCTGAAGACTCTGGACGAGCTACCCCGCGAGCTGCGCGCCCCCTTCCCCGACCGCATCGAGATCCGCGGCGAGGTCTTCATGACCAAGCCCGACTTCCTCGCCTTTCACGCCGAGCAGACGCGCCTCTTCGAGGAGCGGGAGAGGCGCCGCGAGGCCGGTGGCAAGGTGGGCGAGGCCGTGCGCATCCCCGTCAACCCGCGCAACGCGGCGGCGGGCTCGCTGCGCCAGCTCGATCCGCGCATCACGGCGAAGCGGCCACTGAGGCTCTTCGCCTATGCCCAGGGCGCCTCCTCCTCGCCGGTGGCCGAGACGCACTGGGACTACCTTGCGCGGCTGCGGGAATGGGGTTTCCGGGTGAACCCGCTCTCCGAGCTCCTGCGGGACGAGCACGCGGCGGCGGATTTCCAGGCCGCGATGGGCGAGCGCCGGGCGGGGCTCGACTACGATATCGACGGCGTCGTCTACAAGCTGGACCGGCTGGACTGGCAGTCCCGCCTCGGCTTCGTCGGGCGCGCCCCGCGCTGGGCCGTCGCCTGGAAGTTCCCGGCCGAGCGCGCGACGACGAAGCTGCTGGAGATACAGATCCAGGTCGGCCGCACGGGCGCCCTCACCCCGCGCGCGATCATGCAGCCCGTCAATGTCGGCGGCGTCATGGTGCAGCACGCGACGCTGCACAACGAGGACGAGGTCGCCCGCCGCGACGCGCGCCCCGGCGACACGGTGGAGCTGCAGCGCGCGGGCGACGTGATCCCCCAGATAATCCGCGTGGTGGACCCCGACCGCGCCGGCCGCGCGGAGCCCTGGCAGCCGCCCGCGGCCTGCCCGGAATGCGGCAGCCCGGCCATCCGGCCTGAGGGCGAGGTGGTGCGTCGCTGCACGGGCGGGCTGATCTGTCCGGCGCAGCAGGTGGAGCGCCTCATCCACTTCGCTTCTCGCAACGCGATGGACATCGAGGGGCTGGGGATCGAGAATGTCGTGCTGCTGCACGAGGCGAGGCTGGTGGAGACGCCGGCCGATATCTTCCGGCTGAAGAACCATGTCGCCACCCTCCGGGGATGGAAGGGCTGGGGCGGCTCGGCCAAGGGGGAGTCGAAGAAGGTCTCCAACCTCCTCGCCGCCATCGAGGCCCGGCGCAGCCCGAGCCTGGAGCGCTTCATCTTCGCCCTCGGCATCCGCCGCATCGGCGAGCAGAACGCGCGGCTGCTGGCCCGCCACTACCACACGGCGCAGGCCTGGCGGGACGCGATGATCGCCGCCCGCGTGGTGGGAAGCGAGGCGCGGGAGGACCTGGGCGGCATCCAGGGCATCGGCCCCTCCATCGCGCAGGAGCTCGTGGGCTTCTTCTCCGAGACGCGGAACGTGGAGGCGCTGGACGACCTGCTGCGGGAAGTGACGCCGGACGCGGCCGAGGCGGTGGCGGAGGGCGCTCTCTCCGGCAAGTCCGTCGTCTTCACCGGCAGCCTGGAGACGATGACGCGGCAGGAGGCCGAGGCGCGGGCCGAGGCGCTGGGGGCGAAGGTGGTGAAGTCCGTCTCGAAGAAGACCGACTTCGTCGTCGTCGGCGCCGATGCCGGGTCCAAGGCGAAGAAGGCCGCGGAACTCGGCCTGGCGACGCTGACCGAGGCCGAGTGGCGGGAGATGGCGGGCTTCCCCGCCGCCTGATCAGCCGGGCACCGCCTCGAAGCGCGCGAATGCGACGGTGTTATCCTCCGAGCCCCGGCCGAGGGAGGGATGCGCTGCCCCCGCCCCGGCCGGCGGGGCGGGCCAGCGGCGAAGGTCCCTCATCCGCGTGGCGAAGCCCGCCTCCGCGAAGGCGGCGAGGATTTGCGACAGGCCGAGCCGGTTGACGTAGAGGCCGCTCCGCCCGACCAGCCCGCCCTCCCAGAAGCGGGCCGGGAAGCGCAGCGTGTTCAACGCGCCCCCGACATGGTCGTGGAAGTCCACGGCATGCACGCCGAGGGAGGCGGGGGAGGAGACGCGGCGCAGCTCCGCCAGCAGCCCGGGCAGCGCGTCCCGCCGGACATGCTCGAGCACCACGTCGGAGATGACGAGATCGATCGAGGCGTCGGGGATGGCCGCCATCACCTCCGTGCCGCCGATGAGCTGGCGCGCGCCGCAGGCGGCCAGGGCGGCCTCCCGGCTCGCCACCCCGTCCAGCGCCGGAGCTGGCAGGCCGGCGGCGCGGGCGAGACCGGCCACGCGGACATAGGCGGCGGGGTCCTCGGGCGCGTCATCCTCCACGTCGGCGAAGAAAATCGGGCCGCAGCCGAGGGCGGCATAGGCCGGGGCGCGCGCGACTAGCCGGCCCGGGCCGATTTCCAGCACGCCCCGGGGCGGGCAGCCGTGCAGCGCGGTGAAGCGGGCGACATGGGCCATCGGCTCGCCCAGCACGCGGCTCTCGTCCTCGGCGACGAAGCTGTGGCGGTTCACCCCGGCCCGGCGCAGCGGGGCGCGGGGCAGGCGCAGCGCGGCGATGGCGAGCTTGGAGGCGAGCTTGGCCCACCAGGGCAGCGGGGCGCCGGCCGCGTAGTCCGGCGGCACGATGTCCAGGCGCACCGCGTCATCCGTCATGTCCCGGCCGTGCCTCCCTGAAGGGCGGCCCTTCTCCCCCAGGGGCCGCCGCCGCGCAACGGGTCGCGCGAGGAGGCCCCCTCTCTCCTCGGGCGCTCAGCGCAAGGCGGGGCTCGCCCCGGGCTCCGCCACGGGCCGGGAAGCGCGCAGGGCGTTCCAGGCCAGCGCGCCCATCCCCACCACCACCACGGCCACGACGTAATGAGCCGCCGCGTGCCGGTTGCTCGCCATCAGCAGGGAGACGAGCAGCGGGGTGATGCCGCCGAAGACGGCATAGGCGAGGTTGTAGGAGAAGGAAACGCCGGTGAAGCGGGTGGCCGGCGGGAAGGCGTGCACCATCACATAGGGCACCACCGTGATCATGCCGATCGCCGCCCCGGCGAGGGCGTAGAGCGGCAGGAGGTTCGCCACGTCCGCCTCCGTGCCGAAATAGAGGGCGTAGGTGGCGGCGATGAGGAACAGGCTGCCCGCGAGGCCTGTGCGCAGCGCGCCGAAGCGGTCCAGCAGCGCGCCGTAAATCACGGCGGCGGCCGTTAGCGCCGCGGTGGCGGCGACATTGGCGCGGAGCGTCACCGCCGGGGCGAGGTCGTGCATCTTCTGGAACAGCGCGGGGGTCATGAGGATCACCACGACGATGGCCGCCGTCAGCATCCAGGTCAGCAGCATGGAGATGGCGACGGACGGCCCCTCGCCCCGCAGCACCGCCTTCAGCGGCATCTCCCGCGCCACTCCGGCGCGCTCGCGCATGGCCTCGAAGACCGGCGTCTCGTGCAGCCAGCGGCGGAGATACATCGCCATCAGCCCGAAGACGCCGCCGGTGAGGAAGGGAATGCGCCAGGCGAAGTCCAGCACCTCGGCCGGGCCGTAGGCGGTGTTGATGGCGGTGGCCATGAGCGAGCCCAGCAGGATGCCGCCTGTCAGCCCGCCCGTGAGCATGCCGCAAGCGATGCCGACGCGCTTCGCGGGCACGTGCTCGGCCACGAAGACCCAGGCGCCCGGCGCCTCACCCCCGATGGCCGCGCCCTGGAGCATCCGCATCACCAGCAGGATGACCGGCGCGGCGGCGCCGATCGAGGCATAGGTCGGCAGCAGGCCCATGATCAGGGTCGGCACGGCCATGAGGAAGACGGAGAGGGTGAAGACCTTCTTGCGCCCGAAGAGGTCGCCGAAATGCGCCATGACGACGCCGCCCAGCGGCCGTGCGAGGTAGCCCGCGGCGAAGAGGCCGAAGGTCTGCAGCTGGCGCAGCCATTCCGGCATGTCCGCGGGGAAGAAGAGCTGGCCGATGGCGTTGGCAAAGAAGACGAAGATGATGAAATCGTAGAATTCCAGCGCGCCGCCGAGCGAGGCGAGGAAGAGGGTGCGGGCGTCCTGTCGGGTCAGGGAACACGCGGCGCTGCGGGGGTCATCCATCGGTGGGGCTTCCGGAAGGGGGCGGCCCGGCAGAGGCTTTCGTCGGGACTTGGTGCGGCGCAATATTGCGTCGCCGTCCGGCCTCCACCATCCCGAATCGGACAGGCGTGCCATGCCCGTTGGGCATCAGCGGCCCTGATGCCCGGCTTCAGGAAAAGGCGTTCGACTTCCGGCCCGGCCGGGAACAGGCTGCCTCCATGCCGGTCGACCCCGCCCTCCTCCTCGCCTGCACGCTGGCCAGCCTCGTCGTGGCGCTGTCGCCCGGGCCGGACATGATGTTCGTGCTCGGCCAGACCCTCGCGGGCGGCACCCGCCAGGGCTGGGCCGCGGCCATGGGCATCTATTGCGGCGCGGCCGTGCACATCGTGCTCGCGACGCTCGGGGTCGCGGCGCTGCTGGCGGCGGAGCCCGCCCTGTTCACCGCCCTGCGCCTGGCCGGCGGGGCCTATCTTCTCTGGCTCGGCTTCGGGGCGCTCCGCGCGGCCTGGGCGGGGACGCCGGCCGGCGCTCCCCCCGCCGGCGCCGCGCGGCGCGTGCTGCTGCAGGGCGCGCTGACCAACCTGACCAATCCGAAGGTCGCGCTCTTCTTCCTCGCCTTCCTCCCGCAATTCGTCTCGCCCAGCCCCGGGCGGGCACCGGAATGGGCGCAGATGCTGATCCTCGGGCCGATCCTGCCCCTCGTCTCCGTGCCCGTCTTCGCGGCGATCATCGCGGGAGCGGCGGGGGCGGCCGGCCTGCTCTCCCGCTCGGCCCGGGCGGCACGCTGGCTGAACGGCGTGGCCGGGGCGATCTTCCTTGGCCTCGGGGCGAGGCTGATCGTCAGCCGCGCCTGAGGGCGGCGCCCCTCCCCCGCCGAGACCAGCAGGCGGGAAACAGATCTACAGCGGCGCGCAGGCTCCGCGCAGCCAGGCCGCTTCCTCGCCCCCGAGGCCGGGCCCGACCTCCGCCAGCACCCGGGCGTGATAGGCGTCGATCCAGCCCCGCTCGGCCGTGGAGAGGGCCGCGGCGTCGATCAGGGCGCGCTCGAAGGGCACGAGGGTGAGGGTCTCGAAGCCGAGCCAGCGCTTCGGCCCCGGCAGGTCGCGCTCGGCGCGCACGAGGAGCAAGTTCTCTATGCGGATGCCATAGGCGCCGGGGAGGTAGAAGCCGGGCTCGTCAGAGAGGATCATTCCCTCGCGCAGCGGGACGACCGCCGCAGCGCGGGAGAAGGCCGCGGGTCCCTCATGCACGGAGAGGAAGGTACCGACGCCGTGCCCGGTGCCGTGGTCGTAGTCCAGCCCCGCTTCCCAGAGCGGGCGGCGCGCGACGGCATCCAGATGCGGGCCCGCAACCCCCTCGGGGAAGCGCGTGGCGGCCAGGGCGATCATGCCGCGGAGGACGAGGGTGTAGCGCGTCCGCAGCTCGGCCGGCGGGGCGCCGGGGCCGGTCCAGAGGGTGCGGGTGACGTCGGTGGTGCCGTCGAGATACTGGCCGCCGCTGTCAATGAGGAAGGACTCCTCGGGCCGCACTGCGCGGTCGGTCGCGGGGGTGGCGCGGTAGTGGATGACCGCGCCGTGCTCCCCGGCGCCGGCGATGGCGGGGAAGGATTCCGCGCGGAAGCGGTCCTCCTCCCGCCGGAAGGCGAGGAGGCGATCGGCCACCGCCATCTCGGTCAGTTCCCCCTTTGGCGCCTCGGCGGCGAACCAGTGGAGGAAGCGGGCCATGGCGCGCGCGTCGCGGCGATGGGCGGCGCGCGCCCCGTTCCGCTCCGCCTCGGTCTTGCAGGCGCGCGGCAGGCGCACGGGGTCGGGCGCGGGGATGGGGGTGGCGCCGGCCTCCCGCAGCGCCTCGCCGAACCAGGCCGGCGTCGCCTCCGGGTCGAGCCGCACGGTGCGGCCGCGCAGCGCGGCGAGCGCCGACGGGAGGGACCCACGCGGCTCGATGGAGACGCCGTTGCCCAGGGCTTCCCGCAGGGCCGGGCCCGCTTTGGCGGGGTCCATGAAAAGGGTCACCGCCCCGTCCTCCCGTAGCAGGGCAAAGGCGAGGGCGAGCGGGGTGTGGTCGAGGTCCCCGCCGCGCATGTTCAGCAGCCAAGCGACGGAGTGCGGATCGGCCAGGACGACGGCCTGCTGCCCGGCCTCGCGCAGCTCGCGCGCGATCGCCTCGCGCTTCTCGGCGGAGGAGCGGCCGGCGAAGGCTTCCGGCCAGGGCTCGGCGGGGGCGGAGGGGGGAGCGGGGCGGTCGGCCCAGACCGCATCCACGGGGTTGGTGGGAAGCGCGACGAGGACCGCGCCCGAGGCGGCGAGCCGGTCCAGCGCCGCCTGGGGATGCAGCCATGGATCGTAGCCCACGCGCCGCCCGGCCGCATTCGCCTTCAGCCACTCGGCCGGGGGCTCCTCGATGATGTGGCGGCGCTCCCAGAGCGCGGGGTCCGTCTGCGCGGCGAGCTGGGTGGTGTAGCGCCCATCGGTGAAGACCGCCGCGCGGTCGGACAGGACGATGGCGAGGCCCGCAGAGCCGGTGAAGCCGGTAAGCCAGGCCAGGCGCTCGCCGGAGGGAGGCACGTACTCGCCGAGGAACTCGTCCGCGCGCGGGACGATGAGGCCGTCTACCTCGGCTTCCTCTAGTTTCGCGCGCAGGGCGGCAAGTCGATTATTGGACAAATTTGTAACCAGCCCGTTAACCACGACATATTTCCTCAAGTTTCCATGCGTGCCGCGCATGGCTCAGCCACATGAACAACGCGACATTTGCCTCGTTACGAAGCCCATATTGCCTTCACCGAAGGCAGCCGGGCAGCGGGGACACGGGTTTCCGCGCGACAGGACTGCTCCCAGACGGACAGCGATCAATGAACCCCCGCATCTCCCAGGTGCAGAATCCAGCGCCGATGATGCCCTACCCCGCCAATCTCCGGCAGCTGAGCGATGTCGAGCTTCTGCGCCAGGCCAACGAGGCCCGCAACGCCGTCGTCGTGTCGGGCCTGCAGCGCCTGCTCGCCGGCTTCGCCGGCTGGATGCAGCGCCGCCGCGCCGAGGCCGAGCTGCGCGCCCTGACCGACCGCGAGCTGGCCGATATCGGGCTGAGCCGCGGGGACATCCCCTACGTGTTGCGGGAGGCCCGCGAGGTCGAGGCGCCCGTCGCCCGCCCCGTGTCCCGCCCCGCGCCGGCGGCCGCGAACGACCGCATCGGGGGCCGCGCGGCCGCCTGACGGCCCGCTTCCTCCAGGACCCTACCAGGGCGGCGTTCCCCCTCCTGCCGCCCTGATGCCCGGCCCGCGCAGCGCCCATCCCCCCATGGGGCGCCGTCGCGGGCCGGTGCTGTTTCTAGCCCCTCTTCCGCAGGACCAGCGTGGTCCAGGGGCCGATGTTCAGCCGGCGCTCCAGCCGCAGCCCGCCGCGCCGGTGCGCGACCGCCACCATGTTCGCCTGAGTGCCGAGAAGTCCCGCCAGGATCGCCGTGCCGCCCGGCCGGAGGTGCCCCGCGAGGTTCCGCGCCATGGCGCAGAGGGGGCGGGCGAGGATGTTGGCAAAGACCAAGTCGTAGCCGCGCCCGGAGACGGCGGGCGACTTCCAGCCATCGGCCAGCTTCGCGCGCAGCAGCAGCTTCAGCCCGTTCATGGCCGCATTCTGCTCGGCCACGCGGACGGACCAGGGCTCGATATCGGTGGCCAGCACGCGCCGGTGCAGCGCCCGCGCCGCGGCCATGGCGAGGATGCCCGATCCGGCGCCGAGATCGAGCAGGCGCAACTCATCCTTCGGCAGCGGGCGCATCCGGCGCGACACGCCCTCGAAGGCGATGAGGCAGCCGCGGGTGGAGGCATGCTCTCCCGACCCGAAGGCGAGGCCGGCATCGAGCTTCAGCACGGTGCGGCCATGCACCTTCCGGTCCGGCAGATGCGTCGGGCGGATGAGGACGCGGCCGCCGATCTCCTGCTCCGGGAAGGCCTGGGCGGTGCGGGCGAGCCAGCCTTCCGATTCCACCGGGGCGCGCTGCGTCTGCAGGTCCAGCCCCGTCATCAGCGAGGCCAGGGCCAGGGCGGCGGTGAGATCGTCCTCCTTCGCCCCCTCCTCGCGCACGCCCTCCACGCGCCAGGTGTCGGTTTCCTCGTCGAGGAAGAGCGCCACGCTGCGGCACACCCGCTCCAGCGCGGCCTCCACCGCCGGCACGGCCTCCTCGGGCAGGGCGTCCAGCCAGACGGTCTCCAGGTTCTGCGCGTGGCGTCGCGACATCAGGCGCGCTCTCCGGTGACGGGCATCAGGCTTTCTCCACGAAGCTGTCGAGGACGCGCTTCGCGCCCGCCTTCTCGAAATCCACTTCCAGGCGATTGTCGTCCACGGCCGTGACGCGGCCGTAGCCGAACTTCTGGTGGAAGACACGCTGGCCCACCTTCATCGCATCGGCGCGGGTGGGGCGCTCCTTCACCTCCCAGGCCCCGGCCTCGATCACGCGCGCGGGGCGCTGGGAGTGGATGGGGAACCCTCCGCTGAAGACGCTCGGCGCGTCCACCATGCGCGCGCGCTGGGCGGCGCTGCCCCCCTCGCGCTCGATCTCACCGGGCGGCAGCTCGTCGAGGAAGCGGGAGGGAATGGCGGCGGACCAGTTGCCATAGACCCGCCGGTTCGCGGCATGGGAGATCACCGCCATCTTCCGCGCGCGGGTGATGCCGACATAGGCGAGGCGCCGCTCCTCCTCCAGCGACTTGGTGCCGCCCTCGTCCAGCGCGCGCTGGTGGGGGAACAGCCCCTCCTCCCAGCCCGGCAGGAAGACGAGGTCGAACTCCAGCCCCTTGGCGGCGTGCAGCGTCATTAGCGAGACGCGCTCGCCCTCGGCGTTCTCGTCGTTCTCCATGACCAGCGCGACATGCTCGAGGAAGCCCTCCAGCGTCGCGAACTCGCCGATGGCGCGCACGAGCTCCTTCAGGTTCTCCAGCCGCCCCGGGGCCTCGGCCGTCTTGTCCTGCTTCCACATCTCCGTGTAGCCGGACTCGTCGAGCATGGTGGCCACTGCCACCACATGCCCCTCCTTCGCCATCAGCGCGCGCCAGCGGTGGAAGCCGTCGAACAGCTCGCGCATGGCGGCGCGGGGCTTGGCGCGCATGGCCTCGGTGCGCGCCAGCCGCTCGGCCGCGATCGCCAGCGGCACGCCCTGCTCCCGCGCGCCGACATGCATCTGCTGTAAGGCGCCGTCGCCGATGCCGCGCTTGGGCGTGTTGACGATGCGCTCGAAGGCGAGGTCGTCGCTCGGCTGGTGCAGCACGCGCATATAGGCCATGGCGTCGCGGATCTCGGCGCGCTCGTAGAACTTCAGGCCGCCGACGACGCGGTAGGGAATGCCGAGGGTGATAAGCCGCTCCTCGAAGGAGCGCGTCTGGAAGCCGGCGCGGACGAGGATGGCGACCTGGCCGAGCGGCACGCCCTTTCTCTGCGCCTGCTCGATCCGCTCGCCGACCATGCGGGCCTCCTCCTCGGAGTCCCAGAGCGACACCACGCGCACCTTCTCGCCATCGGCGTCGTTGCGGCCGGCGCGGAGCGTCTTGCCCAGTCGCCCCTCGTTCCTGGCGATGAGGTGCGAGGCGGCGGCGAGGATGGGGCGGGTGGAGCGGTAGTTCGACTCCAGGCGCACGATCTTCGCGCCCGGGAAGTCCTTCTCGAAGCGGAGGATGTTCTCCACCTCCGCGCCGCGCCAGGAATAGATGGACTGGTCGTCGTCGCCCACGCAGCAGATGTTGTGGTGTCCCTGGGCGAGGAGGCGGAGCCAGAGATACTGCACGGTGTTCGTGTCCTGGTACTCGTCCACCAGGATGTAGCGGTAGGCGCGGTGGTACTGCGACAGCACATCCGGCTGGGTGCGCAGGATCTCCGTCATGTGCAGCATGAGGTCGCCGAAATCGGCGGCGTTCAGTGCCTTGAGGCGGGACTGATAGGCCTCGTAGATCGAGCGCGCCTTGTTGTTGGCGAAGTCGCTGTCCTCGGCCGGCGTCACGCGGGCGGGCGTCAGGCCGCGGTCCTTCCAGCGCTGGATCACCGCCATCATGCCCTGGGCGGGCCAGCGCTTCATGTCCACCACCGCGGCGTCCATCACCTGCTTCAGCAGGCGCATCTGGTCGTCCGTGTCGAGGATGGTGAAGGATGAGGTGAGGCCGACATACTCGGCATGGCGCCTGAGCATCCGCGCGCAGAGGGCGTGGAAGGTGCCGAGCCAGAGCCCCTCGGCAGGCCGGCCGAGGATGTGGGAGACGCGCTCGCGCATCTCCTTGGCCGCCTTGTTGGTGAAGGTGACGGCGAGCACCTGGTTGGGGAAGGCGCGGCGCATCATGAGGATATGAGCAAAGCGGGTGGTCAGCACCCGCGTCTTGCCCGTGCCGGCGCCGGCGAGCACCAGCAGCGGCCCGTCCACCGTCTCCACCGCCTCGCGCTGCTCCGGGTTGAGCTTGGCGAGGTATTCGGTGGACGGGACCGCGAGGTCGCCGGGGTTGCCCTGGGGGGGGCTGGCATGGGGGGGCTGGGCTGGTGGGAACACGGGGGCGGCTATAGAACGGGACGCGAACCCGCGCCAAGCTTTCGGGAGGCCCCCGCCTGCCCCTCCGCCTCTTTCTCGAATGGTCCGCCCGGAACGGGGGCGCCCTGCTCGCGGTGGGGATCTTCGCGGGGCTGCTGACACCGCCGCTCGCCGCCGCGCTGCGGGACGTGGTGACGCCGGTGGTCGCCTCCCTGATGACACTCGTGCTGCTGCGCGTCGATCCGGCGCAAGTGGTCGCCTACCTCCGCCGGCCCGTGCTGGTAGCGGGGCTGCTGGCCTGGCTGCTGCTCGCCTGTCCCGTCCTCGCCTTCGCCGCCACAGTGCTCACAGGGCTGGCGACGGGACCGGGGGCGCCGCTCGGGGCGGCGCTGGTCATCATGGCCACAGGCTGCGCCGCCACCTCCTCCCCCGCCTTCGCCCGGCTGGTCGGGCTGGACGGGGAGGTCTCGCTGGTGGTGGCGGTGCTCTCCACCCTGCTCGTGCCCTTCACCGCCCCGCCGCTCGCCCTCGGGCTGCTGGGGATCGACCTGTCCATCTCCATGCCCGCGCTGATGGGGCGGCTGGTGCTGGTGGTCGGGCTTCCCCTGGCGCTCTCCCTCATCATCCGGCGGCTGGTGGCGCGGGAGGTGCTGGAGCGCTGGGGGCGCGCCGTGGACGGCACGGTGGTGCTGCTCGTCGTGCTCTACGGCTTCGGGATCATGGACGGGGTGCTGGCGCGGCTGGTGGCGGCGCCGGGCTTCGTGCTGGGCGGGATCGCGCTCGCCTTCGGGGGATCCTTCGCGCTGAACGCGGCCACCGCCCTCGCCTTCGTCCCGGCCGGGCAGCGGGTGGCGCTCTCGGCGGGGCTGCTCTCGGGGAACCGGAACATGGCGCTCTACTTCGCCGTGCTGCCGGCGGCGACCGATCCGCGGATCCTGCTCTTCTTCGCTCTCTGCCAGTTCCCGCTCTTCCTCTCACCTTTCCTGCTGCGCCCGGTCTACCGGCGCCTGCGCGTGGAGGGGTGAGGCGATTCAGCCGCCATCTTCGTCAGCACAAAGGCGGCGACGAAGCCGAGGACGGTGATGAGGCCGGCATAGTTGTGGGCCGTCTCGAAGGCCTCGGGGATCATGGTGTCGGCCAGCAACGCGAGGATGGCGCCCGCCGCGACGGCAGTGACGAAGGCAATGGCGCCGGCCATGAACAGGTTGCCGAGTAGCGCCGCGAGGCCCGAGAGCAGGGCTATGCCGATCCAGACCCCGAAGACATAGGCCGCCGACCGCCCAGCCTCGCGCATCCCCGCCGCGCTGGCCAGCCCTTCCGGCAGGTTGGAGAGGAAGACGGCCGCCACCGCCACGAGGCTCACCCCTCCGCCGGGGAGGAGGCTGACGCCGATCACCACCGATTCCGGGATGCCGTCCAGCAGGGCGCCGACGGCCATGGCCATCCCGCTCCCGCCCTCCTCCGCCTGCTGGTTGCCGGAGCGCTTGCGGTGCCGGGCGCCGTGATGGGCGAGGGCGACATTGGCGAGGGTGTAGACGACCGCGCCACCGAGGAAGCCCGCCGCAGTCGGGATGAAGCCGCCACGCTGCTGCGCTTCGTCCATCAGGTCGAAGGAGAGGGCGGAGATGAGGACGCCCGTGCCGAAGGCGGTGATGGCCGCGATGGCGCGCGTCGGCAGCCGCGCGAACCAGGCAAACGCCGCGCCGATCACCAGTGCCGCGCCGCTCAGCAGGCCCCAGAGCCCGGCCTGGACGTAGATGGGCATGGTCGCGCGGGCCCCGCCGGGGGTGGAGCCCTGAACGCGGGAGGGCGGGGGCGGTTGAGGCCCCCTGCCCCCTTCAGCCGCCTTCCGAACCCTGGGGCCGCGCGCCCAGGATATGGGCGATGGCATAGGTCAGGTCCGGGCGGTTCAGCGTGTAGAAGTGGAACTCGTCCACCCCGTTCGCCTGGAGCAGCCGCACCTG